>JAUXTQ010000021.1 GCA_030678995.1 Caulobacter sp. | reverse complement strand
GTTGACCTTGCGCTTGGTCCCGGCCACCCGGGCCAGCCCCCAGATCGCCTG
Source organism: Caulobacter sp. (assembly GCA_030678995.1). Lineage (GTDB taxonomy): Bacteria > Pseudomonadota > Alphaproteobacteria > Caulobacterales > Caulobacteraceae > Caulobacter. Next base: position 1,829 of record JAUXTQ010000021.1, on the reverse strand, counting down.
GGCCGCGGCGAACACGGCCGCGCCGATCAGGATCATAAACACGACGCGCGGATCGATGTCGGGCATCAGAGGGCGCTCCCTGCATAGTGCGTGGTTCGACACGCGGGCTTTGCCGGCTGCTCACCATGACGTACGCAAATGCACGTCATCCTGAGCAGCAGCCGCAGGCTGCGTGTCGAAGGACGCACGCTCTCCATCACAGCGCCCGCTGGGGATCGAAGTTGGCGGTGTCGAAGGGGATGCCCTTGCGGATCATTTCGTCGAGGCATTTGGGGCGCAGGCCGGTGGCGCGGAACTCGCCGACGACCGTGCCGTCGGGCTCGGTCTTGAGGCGGTTGAAGACGAAGATATCCTGCATCTGCACGACATTGCCTTCCATGCCGGTGATCTCGGTGACGCTCATCACCTTCCGCTTGCCGTCCGACAGGCGCATCACCTGCACCACCATGCCGACGGCGGCGGCGATCTGGCCGCGCACGGCCTCGGCGCTGAGGGTCATGCCGCCCATGGCGACCATCTGCTCCAGGCGGGTGATCGCCTCGCGGGCGGAGTTGGAGTGGATGGTGGCCATCGAGCCCTCGTGGCCGGTGTTCATGGCCTGGAGCATGTCGAAGGCTTCCTCGCCCCGGACTTCCCCCAGGATGACCCGGTCGGGGCGCATGCGCAGGGCGTTCTTGACCAGCTCGCGCTGGCGGATCTCGCCCTTGCCCTCGATGTTCGGCGGGCGGGTCTCCATGCGCACCACATGCGGCTGCTGCAGCTGCAGTTCGGCCGCGTCCTCGATGGTGATCAGCCGCTCGCCGTGGCTGATCGCGGCGGAGCAGGCGTTGAGCAGGGTGGTCTTGCCCGAACCGGTGCCGCCGGAGATGACCGTCGAGACCCGCGCCTTGACCGCGCCGTGCAGGAACTCGGCGACGCAGGCCGGCATGGCGCCGACCGCCACCAGCCGCTCGAAGCTGAGCGGCTTCTTGGAGAATTTGCGGATCGAGACGCAGGCCCCGTCGATGGCGATCGGCGGGATGGCGGCGTTGACCCGGCTGCCGTCGGCGAGGCGCGCATCAACCATCGGGCTCGACTCGTCGATCCGCCGGCCGACGGCGGCGACGATGCGGTTGACGATGCGCAGCAGATGGTCGTTGTCGCGGAAGCGGATCGGCGTCAGTTCCAGCTCGCCGCGCCGCTCGACATAGACCTGGAATGGGCCGTTGATCAGGATGTCATTGATCGACTCGTCCTTGAGCAGCGGCTCGATGGGCCCCAGGCCGACCATCTCGTCGAACACCTCCTCGCCCATCTGGTCGAGTTCGGCGGTGTTGAGGGCCAGGCGGCTGTCGCGGGCGAAGTCGCCGACCAGCCGGCGCACCTGGCGACGCATCTCGGTCTCGTCCTGCTCGCCCAGCTTGGAAAGATCGATCTCCTCGATCAGCCGGGCATGCAGGCGCAGCCGCATGTCCAGCTGCTCGTCGGAAACGTGCGGCGCGGGGGCCGGGGCCGGAGTCTCGACGACGAGCATGACAGGCGCGGGCTGGGCCGCGGGGACGGGCTCGGCCTTGGCGGCTCGGCGCAGGGAGAAGCGGCTCATCCGGCGGCCCTCGCCTGGTCGCCACGCTGCGCGGGCGAAGCCATCAGCCGATCGACCAGGTCGCCGACGTCCTTGACGATCCGCGACTTGGGCCGATGCTGGCTGATCGGGCCCCCGAGGTTGGCCGAGGCGGCGGCGGCTTCCCAGTCGGAGGTGATGCCGCCCACGGCGCGCCGCTGCAGGGCCTTTTCCGCCTCGACCATCGAAGGCGCCGGGCCGAACACGCGCTTGGCCAGGCGGTTGAGCA
>JAUXTQ010000017.1 GCA_030678995.1 Caulobacter sp. | reverse complement strand
CACGCGCGACATCGTCGACTGGGCCGTCGCCCAGGGCTGGCCGGCGGCGCAGGTCAGCTACATCCCCAACTTCGCCGGTGGGCCGGATGAGTGCGCGCCGGTGGACCGGGCGAGCCTCGACACCCCCGAGGGCGTCCCGCTGCTGCTGGGTATGGGCCGACTGCATGAGTCCAAGGCCCATGACGTCAGCCTCAAGGCCCTGACGCTGATCCCAGACGCCTACGTGTGGATCGCCGGCACGGGGGCGCTGGAGGAAAAGCTGAAGGCCATGGCGATCGCGCTCGGCGTCGCCGACCGCGTGCGGTTCCTCGGCTGGCGGCAGGATGCGGCGGCGCTCTATCGGGCGGCGGACGTCTGTCTGTTTCCCTCGCGGTTCGAGCCGCTGGGCAATGTGGTCATCCAGGCCTGGGCCCACGGCCTGCCGGTGGTGGCGGCCAACAGCCAGGGCCCCGGCGCCCTGATCCGCGACGGCAAGGACGGTTTTCTCATCCCCATCGATGACGCCGACCTCCTCGCAGAGCGGGTCAAGGCCGTGCTGGCCGACCCGATGCTGCGCATCCGCCTGATCCAGAACGGCCACGCCCGCGTCGAGGCCGAGTTCGCCGAGGCCGCCGTGGTCGAGGAATGGCGCCACCTGTTCTCCCGCCTGGGCGAAGCCTGATGTGCGGCATCGCGGGCATCCTCGGCGTCACAGACCCGGTCCAGGCCGAGAAGGACGTGCGGGCGATGATCGAACGCATCGCCCACCGCGGGCCCAACGGCATCCGGGTGGAGAGCGGCCCCGGCTGGTGCGTGGCCCACGCGCGCCTGTCGATCATCGACCTGGAGGGCGGCTGGCAGCCCCTGCACGCCGCCGGCTCGACGGTCATCGGCAACGGCGAGATCTACAACTACCTGGAGCTGACCGAGGAGTTCGGGCTTGGCGACAGGCTGGCCACCGGCTCGGACTTCGAACCCCTGCTGCATATCTACGCCCTGGAGGGCGAGAAGGCCTTCGAACGCCTGCGCGGCATGTACGCCTTCTGCTTCATCGGCTGTGATGGGCGGACGTGGCTGGTCAGGGACGGGTTCGGGATCAAGCCGCTGTATACGGACCAGACCGAGACCGGCTTCCGATTTGCTTCCGAACCCAGGGCGCTGACGATGGATGGCCGCCAGGCTCCACCGTCAGCCAGTCAGGTCGAACAGCTATTGTCGCTCGGCTACCTCATCGACGGGCCGATTGGCTCCTGGGTGGATACTCAGGCTCCGGGCTTCGCGACCCAGCGCCTGCCAAATGGCGATCTTGGCGACATGCTGGTGATCGATTGGGAGTCCACCGGACCCTCCCCCCATTCCGCTCATCCCCGCGAAGGCGGGGACCCAGGCGTTTTTGATGACATCGGCTCACGCCGGCGGAGTTCTAAAAAAACCTGGGTCCCCGCCTTCGCGGGGATGAGCGGAGAAGAAGAATTGCTGGCCGCGTTAGATGCGGTCCTCGAAGACAGCGTGAAGGTCCACCAGCGGTCGGACGTTCCCTATGGCCTGTTCCTGTCGGGCGGAGTGGACAGCGCCACGGTCGCCACCCTGATGAGCCGGCTCAACCAGCGGCCCGTCACCGCCTACACCTGCGGCTTCGATGTCCCGGAGGCCCGCGACGAACGGGGTCAGGCCGAGCGGGTCGCGAAGGCCCTGAATCTTGACTGGCGGGAGACCAGTTTTGGTGAGGAAGACTTCTGGCGGATCGCCCCGCAAGTTGCCTGGGCGCTAGATGAACCCACAACCGACTACGCCACCCTGCCTACCTACAAGCTCGCCGAGGCTGCCAAGGGCACATTGACCGTGGTGCTCACCGGTGAAGGCGGGGACGAGCTGTTCGGCGGTTACGGACGCTACCGCCGCGCCCTGCGGCCGGCGTGGCTAGGCGGGCGGGCAGCAGAGCCGCAGATCGACGCAGCCTTTCTCAATGACAAGGGCGCAGGGGCTCTCGCCCGCTGGCGCAAGATGGCCGGAGCGCCGAATGGCTATTCTCCCCTCCAACGCGCCCAGTACGCCGACATCGTCACCTGGCTGCCCAACGACCTGCTGCTCAAGCTCGATCGCTGCCTGATGGCCCATGGCCTCGAAGGCCGCACGCCGTTCCTCGACAAGGAGGTCGCGGCGTTCGCCTTCAATCTGCCGGACCGGATGAAGGTGCGCGGGCGGTACGGCAAATGGCTGCTGCGCAAGTGGCTGGAGCGGCACTGTCCGGCGGCGGACCCGTGGGGGAAGAAGAAGGGCTTCACTGTGCCGGTGGCCAGCTGGATCGCGCCCCGGGCCGGGGACCTGGCCCTGACCATTCCCGAGGTGAAGGCGGTGGCCGAGGTCTGCGACGTTGACGCGGTCCACGCCGTGTTCACCGACGACCGCCAGGCGCACAACCGCTGGCCGCTGCTGTTCTTCGCCCTATGGTCACTGATCCATCTGGAAGGTGCGGAACCGCGCGCCGCCCTCGCCTCTTTGCTCGGTGACGCCTGAGGAGATCCGCCATGCGCCCCGCCACCCTTGCCATCGCCGCCCTGGTCCTTGCCGCCTGCGGCGGACCGTCCACGGTCGCCCAGCCGGCCGCCGGCGCGCCGCTGGAGACCCGTCCGCCCAACGCCGACGGCCAGACGCCGGCCTTCCCCGGCCAGACGCGCGCGCCGTTCAAGACCGCGGGCGTCCAGTTCGAGGTCGAGACCTTCGCCGAGGGGCTGGACCATCCCTGGAGCATGGCCTGGCTGCCGGACGGCCGGATGCTGGTCACCGAGCGCCCCGGCCGCCTGCAGATCCTCGACACTGACGGCAAGCCGACCGCCATCGTCGCCGACATGCCCATCGTCGACCCCCGCGGACAGGGCGGGCTGCTGGACGTGGCGGTGTCGCCGACCTTCGCCAGGGACGGGCTGGTCTACTGGAGCTATTCGGAGCCCCGCGACGACGGCAACGGCACCGTCGTGGCCCGCGGCCGGCTGGTGATCGACGGACCCAAGCCCTACATGGCTGACGTCCAGGTCGTCTGGCGCATGACCCCGACCCTGGATTCGGTGCAGCACTTCGGCAGCCGGCTAGCCTTCTCGCCGGACGGCTTCCTGTTCATCACCACGGGGGAACGCTCGATCCCCGAGGGCCGCATGCAGGCCCAGGACCTGACCTCCGGCTTCGGCAAGGTGATCCGCGTCTTCCCGAGTGGCATGATCCCCAAGGACAACCCCTTTTCCGCCACCCCGACGGACCTGAAGACCATCTGGTCCTACGGCCACCGCAACATCCAGGCCGCCGCCATCAACCCCTCGACCGGCAAGCTGTGGACGGTCGAGCACGGGGCCAGGGGCGGCGACGAGCTGAACATCCCGCAGGCCGGCAAGGACTACGGCTGGCCGACCATCACCTATGGCGAGGAATACTCCGGCAAGCCCGTCGGCGAGGGGATCACCGCGAAGGCGGGCATGGAACAGCCGGTCTACTACTGGGACCCGGTGATCGCGCCGTCGGGCATGGCCTTTTATGGCGCCGCCCTGTTTCCCGCCTGGAAGGGCAGCCTGTTCATCGGCGGCCTGAGCAGCAAGAAGCTGGTCCGGCTGACGCTGGATGGCGACCGTGTCGTCGGCGAGGAATGGCTGCTGCAGGACCTCGGCGCCCGCATCCGCGACGTTCGGGTGGGACCGGACGGGGCGGTGTATGTCGCCACCGACGACGGAAAGATCCTGAAGCTGGTTCCGAAAATGTAAAATCCTCCCCAGCGTCGCTGGGGAGGGGGACCATCCGAAGGATGGTGGAGGGGGCTGCGCGAATGCGAGCGGCCCGATCCTGAATTCCGGCCCTTCCGACTGGTCCGGCGCCGGCCCCTCCACCATCCTTCGGATGGTCCCCCTCCCCGCTACGCGGAGAGGAGCAGGGAAGAGACTTCCTCCCCGATCGCCAGGGACGACGTCAGGCCCGGGCTCTCGATGCCGAACATCGCCACCAGGCCCGGGATGCCGTGCGCATCGACGCTATCCAGCCGGAAGTCGGACTGGTGTTCGTCGGGGCCGTGGATCTTGGGGCGGATGCCGGCGTAGTCGGGGGACAGGTGGTCTTCGGGTACGGCCGGCCAGAACTTGCGCACATAGGCGGCGAAAACCGCGGCCTTGGCCGGATCGACCGAATAGTCCTCTGTCGGCACGAACTGAAGGTCCGGCCCGAACACCGCCTGGCCGCCCAGGTCCTTGCGGTAATGGGTGCCCAGGGCCCCCGGGATCGGCGGAGGGTAGATCAGCCGCTCGAACGGCGCCTTTCCCTGCAGGCGGAAATAGACGCCCTTGCCGAAGTGGCGCTCGGGGATCTGGTCCTTCGGGAAGCCTTCGATCGCGGCCGCAGCGGCCTGGGCCCCCAGCCCCGCCGCCGTCACCAGCAGGCGCACGGTCAGGGTGGTCGGCGACTCACCGCCGGCCCGCACGGAGAAGCCGCCGCCCGGCAGGGGCGTCGCCCCCTCGAACGGCGTGGCGACGACCACCGCCCCGCCGGCCGCCTCGATCTCGCCGACCAGGGCCGCCATGTAGCCGTGACTGTCGAACACGCCGCTCTGCGGCGACAGCAGGGCCATGTCGCACTTCAGGCCCGGCTCCATGGCCATGGCCTGCGCCCCGGTCAGCCGCATCATGCCCTCGACGTCATTGGTCATGGCCTGTTCGAGAATGCCGTCCAGCCGGGCGACCTCGTCCAGGCCGTTGGCCACCACCAGCTTGCCGCACTTGCGGTAGTCGACGTGATGCCGGTCCAGGAAGTCATACAGCGCCCGCCGCCCGGTCACGCACAGCCGCGCCTTCAACGAGCCGGTGGGATAGTAGAGCCCGGCGTGGATCACCTCGGAATTGCGCGAGGAGACGCCCTGGCCGATGGCCTGCTCCTGCTCCAGCACCACCACGGACAGACCGCGTTTCGCCAGGGCATGGCCCGTGGCCAGGCCCACGGCCCCCGCGCCGACGATCAGGGCGTCGAAGTCGAATTCACTCATGTCCATGGCGTAGACCGGCGGGCCCGGTCAGGCCAAGCTGTGATCGGTGTTTTTCGTCCGGGGAGGATGGGCATGGCCTTCGATATCGCCACGGCGCAGCGGCCGACGGGAGCCAGCGAGGCGGCGCTGGACCTCTATGAGACGACCCTTCGCGGCCACCAGTGCTTCGTCGGCGATCCGATCCGCAACCTGCGCAAGGCCGTGGCCGACAGCCCGGACTTCGTCATGGCGCGAGTGTTCACCGGCTATCTCTACGCCGCCGGCACCGACGCGGCGGCCCTGCCCTCGGCCCTGGCCGCCCACGCCGCCGCCGAAGGCCTGCCGATGAACGACCGCGAGGCCGGTCACGTGGCCGCGCTGGGCCGGATGGCGCGGGGCGAACTGGCTGAGGGCGCGCGAATCCTCTCGGACGTCTCGGCCCGCTATCCGCGCGACGCCCTGGCCCTGCAGATCGGCCAGCTGCTCGACTTCCTGCAGGGCAATTCCCGCATGCTGCGCGACCGGATCGGCGCCGTCCTGCCCCACTGGGACGAGACCATGCCGGGCTACCACGCGGTGCTGGGCATGCACGCCTTCGGGCTGGAGGAGACCGGCCACTACGCGGCCGCCGAGGCGACCGGGCGGCGGGCCATCGCGCTGGAGCCCCGCAACGGCTGGGCCCAGCACGCCGTGGCCCATGTGATGGAGATGCAGGACCGCCGCGAGGAGGGCGTGGCCTGGATGCGCGGCGCCATCCCGCACTGGACCGGCGACAGCTATTTCCAGGTGCACAACTGGTGGCACCTGGCGCTGTTTCACCTGGGGCTCGGCGACACCAAGGCGGTGCTGGCCCTCTATGACGAACCCCTGTGGGGCCAACGCTCGACCCTGGCCTACGACATGGTCGACGCCTCGGCCCTGCTCTGGCGGCTGCAGCTTGCGGGCGCGGACGTGGGCGACCGCTGGCACGCCCTGGCCGACGCCTGGGAACCGGCGGTGGCCGAGAGCACCTACGCCTTCAACGACGCCCAAGCGGCCATGGCGTTCGTCGGGGCCGGCCGGACCGAAGCCCTGTCCGCCCTGCTCGAGGCGCAGCAGAGGGCGATGGCGCGGCCGGGGGACAACGCCGCCTTCGTCGCGGTCGCCGAACCGGTCGTGCGCGGCCTGGCGGCCTGGGGCCAGGGCGACTGGCGGGGCGCCATTGAGGCCCTGCAGCCGGTCCGGGCCGTGGCGCATCGCTTCGGCGGCAGCCACGCCCAGCGGGACGTGATCGACCTGACCCTGCTGGACGCGGCCCGGCGGGCCGGCGACGCAGGGCTGGCTTCGACGATCGAGGCCGACCGGGCCGCGATCCGGTTGCGTGTGATCGATTAACCCTCTATAGTTGCCTTCGCGGGACTGACAATCGAGGGTGGGCCATGGAGCATGGCCCTTGATTCTGCTGTTGAACGCGGCCAACCGCGACGCCTTCCCGGCGCTGATGGACGACATGTTCCGCATCCGCCACGAGGTGTTCGTCGACCTCAAGGGCTGGGAGGACCTGCGGCGGCCGGACGGGCGGGAGACCGACCCCTGGGACCGCGCCGATTCCCTCTATCTGCTGGCCGTCGAGGGCGAGCGGGTGCTGGGCGGGGCGCGGTTCACCGGCGGCGGCGAGGCCACCCTGGCCGGCGAGATCCTGCCCGAACTGTTCGCCGACGCCCCGCCGCTGGGCGAGGATTTCCTGGAGATGAGCCGCCTGTTCGCCCGCTCCCAGGTGGTGGTGAAGGACCTGCTCAGCCCGGTGATCAGCGAACTTCTGGTGGCCGCCGCCGAGCTGCAGCGCATCGTCGGCGGCCGCGGGGCCCTGACCATCATGGAGCTACGCCTGGCCCAGAGCATGCTGGCCTGGGGCGGCCACCCCGAGCCGCTGGGCCTGCCCCTGCGCACCCGCGACGGGGTGCTGGTCGGGGTGATGGCGCACGCCACCGCCCTGGCCAGCCGCAACCTGCGCCGGGCGCGCGGGCTGAAGGGCCCGGCGATCTGGTGGGCTGACGGGCCCGATGCGGCGCCGGTGCTCTACGCCGACGTGCTGCGGGTCGACCCGGTCAGCGCCGACTGGTCGCCGCCGCAGGGCCTGACTCCGCTGGAGCGGGCGCACATGACGCCCTATGCGCTGGCCGAGGCATTCTGGAGGACGCGGATGACCTGAGCCCCCTCTCCGTCGGCCCGCGGGGCAATCGCATATAGTGCAGCCATGCTCGACGCTCCCCCCTTCCTCCTCGATGGAGGAAGGGCCGGGGATGGTGGTGTGGCTCTGGCTGTGCGGCAAACACTGGTTTGGCGCCGCCGCCCTGCGGGGCCCTTCGCCCAGGCCGGACGGCCACACCACCACCCAACCCTCCTCCATCGAGGAGGAGGGCTCTTCGTGGGCGGCATCGGCCGTATGCGATTGCCCTCCGCTGCCCGGGGACGGGGTATGTCCAGCCATTGCTGCCAAGACCCCCGCGCCTTCGCGGCCCGACTCCCCTATATCTCTCTGCGTGACCGATGCTCCCGCCGACACGCCCCTGACCGGCGCCGCCCTCATCGCGGATCACGCCCGGCGTCTGCCTGACGCGCCGGGGGTCTACCGGATGATCGGCGAGGACGGGGAGGTCCTCTATGTCGGCAAGGCGCGATCGCTGAAGAAGCGGGTCGTGCAGTACGCCCAGGGCCGGTTCCACACCAACCGCATCGCCCACATGGTCGACCTGACCCGGGCCATGGAGTTCGTCTCGACGCGCACCGAGACCGACGCGCTGCTGCTCGAGATCAACCTGATCAAGCAGATGAAGCCGCGCTTCAACGTGCTGCTACGGGACGACAAGAGCTTTCCCGAGATCGTCATCCGCCGCGACCACGCCGCGCCGCAGCTGCGCAAGCATCGCGGGGCGCACACCATCAAGGGCGACTATTTCGGGCCGTTCGCCTCGGCCGGGGCGGTCAACCGCACGCTCAACACCTTGCAGAAGGCCTTCCTGCTCCGGTCCTGCAGCGACAGCGTCTACGACAGCCGCACCCGGCCCTGCATGCTGCACCAGATCCGCCGCTGCGCCGCGCCGTGCACCGGCCTCATAGCGCTGGACGACTATGCGAAGCTGGTCGAGGAGTCCGAGGCCTTCCTGCGCGGCAAGAGCCGGGCGGTGATGGCCCGGATGGCGGCGGAAATGCAGGCCGCGTCCGACGAGATGGAGTTCGAGCGCGCCGCCCGCCTGCGCGACCGCATCCGCGCCCTGTCGTCGGTGGCCCAGGAGACCCAGGTCAATCCCGAGACGGTCGACGAGGCCGACGTCTTCGCCCTGTTCGCCGAGGGCGGCCAGGCCTGCGTCCAGGTGTTCTTCTTCCGCGCCGGCCAGAACTGGGGCAACCGCGCCTACTTCCCCCGCGTGGACAAGTCCGACAGCGACGCGGAGGTGATGAGCGCCTTCCTCGGCCAGTTCTACGACGACCGGCCGATCCCCCGCTCGATCCTGGTCAACGTCCAGCCGTTCGAGCACGAGCTGTTCAGCGAGGCCTTCTCGATGAAGGCCGGCCGTCGGGTCGAGATCCTGCTGCCCCGGCGCGGGGAGAAGAAGCAGCTGGTCGAGCAGGCCGTGCTCAACGCCCGCGAGGCCCTGGGCCGCAAGATGGCCGAGAGCTCGGGTCAGGCGCGGCTGCTGGCCGGCGTGGCCGAGGCCTTCGGCCTGGACGCGGCGCCGGAGCGGATCGAGGTCTACGACAACAGCCACATCCAGGGGACCAACGCCGTCGGCGGCATGATCGTGGCCGGCCCCGAGGGCTTCCAGAAGAACCAGTACCGCAAGTTCAACATCAAGGGGACCGAGCTGACCCCCGGCGACGACTACGGCATGATGAAGGAGGTGCTGCGCCGCCGCTTCGCCCGCCTGGTCAAGGAGGAGGAAGGCGGCGACGACAGCGCCCGTCCGGACCTGGTGCTGATCGACGGCGGCAAAGGCCAGCTGGACGCGGTGCTGGAGGTGATGGCCGACCTGGGTATCGACGACATCCCCGTGGTGGGCGTCGCCAAGGGGCCGGACCGCGACGCGGGGCTGGAACGGATGTTCATGCCCGGCAAGACGCCGTTCATGCTCGAGCCGAAAAGTCCGGTGCTGTATTATTTGCAGCGCCTGCGCGACGAAGCCCACCGCTTCGCTATCGGCACGCATCGCACCAAGCGGTCGATGGAGATGAAGCGCAATCCGCTGGACGAGATCGACGGCGTGGGCCCTGGCCGCAAGCGGGCCCTGCTGCACGCCTTTGGCTCGGCGCGGGAAGTGGGCAAGGCCAGCGTGGCCGACCTGATGAAGGTCGACGGCGTCAGCGAGCCGCTGGCTCAGCGGATCCACGACCATTTCCGGAAGTGAGCCCGCCAATCCTCCCCGCGAAGCCGGGGAGGGGACCACGCGGAGCGTGGTGGAGGGGGCTGCGCGACGGAACGGCGAATAGCCGCGTTCTGACTCCGACCTCTGACGCCAGCGCCGACCCCTCAGTCAGGCGCCGCCTGACAGCTCCCCGGCAAGCGGGGAGCATTGGCCGGGGAGGCAAAACCCGCTACGCAAGACCCATGAAAAGCCTCCCCAACATCATTACCGGGCTGCGGCTCGTCCTGACCCTGGTGGTCTTCCTGGCCATGCTGGGGCTGAAGTTCGACGCGCTGTTCGTGTGGGCCATGACCAGCGGGATCGATCCCCGGACGCTGGGGATGACCCTCTATTTCACCGCCTTCTGGGGCTTCGTCATCGCCGGGGTGACCGACTTCTTCGACGGCTGGCTGGCGCGCAAGCTGGACGCCGGCAGCACGCTGGGCGCGATCCTCGATCCCATCGCCGACAAGGTGCTGGTCGCCGGGGCGGTGGTCGGTCTGGCGGTGCTGGGGTCATGGATGACGGCGCTGCTGGGCGGGCTGATCCTGTTCCGCGAGTTCGCCGTCAGCGCCCTACGCGAGACCCTGGCGCCCAGGGGCCTGACCCTGCCAGTGACCCTGCTGGCCAAGTGGAAGACCACCCTGCAGCTGGTCGCCCTGGCGGCGCAGATCTTCGTCGGCGGCTGGGGCGCCTGGGGCCTGCCGGCCGACCCGGCCCTGATGACCAATGCCGTCAAGGCCGCCGACATCCTGCTTTGGCTGGCCGCCGCCGTGACCCTGTGGACCGGCGTCGATTACGCGCTCGCGGCGCGCAAGGCTTTGAAGGAGGCCGCCTAGACCTTCTCCCTCCCCTTTATGGGGAGAGAGGCCGGCCGAAGGCCGGACGGGTGGGGCGTTCGGACGCCACCCCGACGCATCCAGCACGGCATCCAGCTTCCCCACCCTGACCGCTACGCGGTCTGTCCCTCCCCATAAAGGGGAGGGAATGCCCCTACGGCAGCGGGATGAACTCGTCGTGGTCCAGGTCGGGCAGCTTCATCCGGCCGGCGCGCCAGTCGGCCTTGGCCTGTTCGATGCGGTCCTTGCTGGAAGAGACGAAGTTCCAGTCGATGAACCGCTCGCCCACCGGCTCGCCGCCAAGCAGCATGACGATGGCGTCGGTGACCCCGGTGAACAGCACCGGCTGTCCGGGCGCGAAGACCAGCATCTGGCCTTCGTGGAAGACTCGCCCCTCCACCTCGACCTCGCCGGCCGCGACGTAGGCGGCGCGCTCGGGATACTCCGCTGGTAGCTGCGCCTTCGCCCCGGCCTTCAGCGCCCAGTGGACGTAGAACATCGGCGAACTGGTCCTGACCCCCGATTTGGCGCCGAACGCCTCGCCGGCCACCAGCCGGGCCCACAGGCCGTCGGGGCTCTCATAGGTCGGCAGGTCTTCCGGGCCGTGATGCCAGAAACCGGGGTCGGTCTCCTCCAGCTCCTTCGGCAGGGCGATCCAGGCCTGGATGCCGTTCATCCGTCCGCCGTGGGCGCGCAGGCCTTCGAACCGCTCGGAGTGGGTGATGCCGCGGCCGGCGGTCATCCAGTTTACCTCGCCCGGCTGGATGACGACCTCCGAGCCGACGCTGTAGCGGTGGGTCATCTCGCCCTCGAACAGATAGCTGAGGGTCGAGAGCCCGATGTGCGGATGTGGCCGCACATCGACGTTGCGCGGAAAACCCGGCTGGAACTGCGCCGGTCCCATATGGTCGAAGAACACGAACGGCCCGACCATCCGCCGCGCCGCCTGGGGCAGGACGCGGCCGACCTCGAACCCGCCGAGATCCTTGCGGTGCTGGTCGAGGACGAGGTCGATCATGGGGTCAGTCTCCGTAGGGCGGCGGCAACAGGAGCAGTCTTGCTTCTCCCGGCTCCCCGGCAACCGACTTGCCCTCGCCGTCGTAGCCCGCCCAGCCGCTCGAGCCGATGAACACGATGGCCCCTTCGCCAAACGCACCGAGCGTCAGATCACCCATGCCCGGATGGCCAGAGGCGACGACGCTGAGATCCTCAATTTCGTCGCAGTCGGGACTGAGCCGCAGGAACACCACCCGGGCCGGCGTGATGCCGTTCTGGGTGGCCACCAACGCGACCGGCAGGGGCGAGGCGTTACGCATGCCGAAGTCGTGCTCGATGCGGAACAGTCCGTCGGTCCCCGCCATCGCCGCCCGCATGCCGCCGACGGGCGTGACCGCGCCGGTCTTCAGGTCGATCCGGTGGAGTCCGCTGGAGTAGTCCGCCACGACCATGGCCGCGCCGCCGGGGCAGATGGCCATGCCCTGGGGTGAGGCCATGTCGCGGGAGGCCACGAGCGGCTCAAGCTTCAGCCCGCCGGGCTTCAGGCGATAGATCACCGCCCCGACGCCGTCGCTGGCGTAGACCGCGCCGTCCTCGCCGATCACCACGTCGCCCAGCTGATGCTTCTTGCCGTCCTCGGGGACGAAGTAGCGGGCCAGCACCTTGCCGTCGGGCAGGGAGACCTTCAACAGGCCTGTGCGCGGCGCGCCGGTCGAGCCCGGGATGCCCGGCCCGCGGGATTCGGTGACCCACAGCACCTTGCCGTCCGCGCTCACCGCCATGCCGAACAGGCCGCCGGTCTCCGCGTCGGGCGACAGCAGGGTCTCCAGCTGGCCGTCCTCGGCCCGCCGAAGCAGGCTTCGGCCCGCGACGGAGCTCATGACCCAGCCGCCATCGACGTGGACGATGCCCTCGTAGACGGCGCCGGCCGGGCCGAGCGTGGCGATCTCCTGCGGCGCGCCCACGGGGTCGGCGTTGGCTGTCAGCCGCGCGGCGACCGGCGAGAAGTCCGGCCGGTCGATCAGCGCCTTGAGCACCGGGTCGCCGGCGATGTCCCAAGCCAGTCCGAGCCGGGCGTAGGCCGCCAGGTGGGCGATGGCTTCGTCCGGCTTGCCCGCCGCCACCTCGACCCGCGCCAGGCGGATGAAGGAGCCGGGCGATGTGGGATAGAGGGCCAGCGCGGCCTCGAACTTCGTCTCGGCCGTCGCCAGGTCGTCGGCCTGGGCGGCCTTGCCCGCCTCCTGACGCAGGCGGAAATACTGCTCGAGATTGCTCTCGGCCGGCGCGGCGGCGGCGGTGAGAACCAGGGCGGTCAGGGCCGAGCCGAGTCCGGCGAGGGCCCCCTTCACGTCAACCGTCCGAGCAAAATCTTGATCTTGTCGTCCATGGTTCCCTGGCCCAGGTCGGCGATGTCGAGCGTGCGCGATCGCTCAATCACGATGCTCCGATTGAAAACGCCATGCCGAATGCCGGCGACCAGAAAGAGCAGATCCTTGTCGGAGCAGCGCACAAGTTTAGAAACGGCGATGTCGTCCGGCTCGGGAACCAACGCGCTGACGTCACCGGTGGTGGTTTGAAACACACGGGCCCGTTCGCGCCACCCCTGTGGAAGGCGGGCGGTGCCAGGGCTGACGCCATCGACGAAGTAGCCATGGGTGTCGTGAAACATCGAACCCTGGCCCAGAACGCTGTCGAGTTCGAAGGCGGTCTCTTCCGGATCGTCGTTCGTGCCGAAGATGTCGATTTCCGATGTCATCGCCATGACCTCGGGCAGGTCAGGGGCCCAGGCGATTACGGCGGCGCTGCCGACAAGCACAAACTGGGTCTGCCCGGTGAGATCGCCAGCCGCCCGCAGCATGTGATCTATGTCGGGCCTGCGGATCATTTTTCGCCGGCGCCGGCCCAGATCGCCCTGAGCTCTTCGGGCGCGAACCCAATGAAGACCGGGCTGCTGTCACGGAGCGCCATACCCTCGTCGGTGTCCGCCAGCAGCCGGCGGGCGACCTCCATCTCCCCGCCGGCCAGCACTTCGCGCCACAGGGCATAGTGGGAGGCCTGCCGGGGACTAGCGCGCATGAAGCGTTCCAGATGCTCGGCCCCCCGGCCAAGGAGGGCGGGTTCGTCCAACAGTCTGCGCGCGGTCTCAACGGCGCGAAGATAGGCGCGCCTCTCGTGCGCGTCATGGAACTCACGCTTCAGGGGCAGTTCCGAGAGGAATTGGTTCGTGTGCACGCGCCTGACCTTTCGAGCCAGTTTACCACGACCTCTCGATCACGCCGAAGACCCTAGTGTCCCGATTCCGAAGTTCGCAAGCGCCTCATGGCAGGCTCCGACGAACTTCGGAATCGATGGGGACACTAGCCAGTATAGGCTTCTAGTGTGCTTTTTGGATTTGAAGTTCGCTCAGAGTTCGACCCGACCACAAGCGAACTTCAAATCCAGCACACTAGCCGTGCGGACTGACATAGGGGCTGACCATTCCGAGCGGCACGGCGGTGGTGTTCTTGACGCCGCGGATGACGATGCGGCTTTCGATGTTGGAAACAAGGCCCAGGGACAGGATCTTGTCGCGCAGGAAGTCGTCGAAGGCGTGCATGTCGCGGGTGATGATGCGCAGCTCGTAGTCGGCGGCGCCGGTGACCGTGGCGCACTGCACCACCTCGGCCCATTTGAGCACCGCCAGTTCGAACTGCTCGAGGTTCTCCTTGGTCGGCAGGCTGAGCTTGACGGTGCAATAGACCTCGAAGCCCAGGCCAAGCTGCTCGCGGTCGAGGATGGTCACCCGGCGCTGGATGATTCCGGCGTCTTCCAGGCGCTTGATCCGCCGCCAGCAAGGGCTGGACGACAGACCGACCCGTTCGGCGATCTCGGCAACCGACAGGCTCGCATCGTGTTGGATGAGATCGAGAATCTTTGCGTCAACCGCGTCGAGCTGCTCGGCCAAACCTTTTTCCCCCTAATATGCCGTTCCGCGCCCTGATCTTGCCGTAGGGGGCAGGTGAAGGGGCACGGGTTTGGCAAGCAATTTCGCTGCGCTTATATGATCTTGCAAGCCGAACTGCGCCCTCCAAAGGAAAGATTTTTCAATGCGCCACGACAATGTGACGCTCGACGACAAATATCTGCTCGAAAACGGCCGCGCGTTCATAACTGGCGTACAAGCTCTGATCCGGGTGATGCTAGATCGTCGGCGCCTCGATCTGCGCGACGGATTGAACACGGCGGGCTTCGTTTCGGGCTATCGCGGCTCGCCCCTGGGCGGCCTGGACCAGCAGGCCGGCCGGGCCGGCAAGCTGCTCAAGAGCCACGAGATCGTCTTCAAGGAAGGCCTCAACGAGGACCTGGCCGCGACCGCCGTCTGGGGCAGCCAGCAGGCCAATCTGTTCCCCGGCGCGAAGTACGACGGCGTCAGCGCCATGTGGTACGGCAAGGCCCCCGGCGTCGACCGCACCGGCGACGTGTTCAAACACGCCAACTTCGCCGGCTCGACCCCGAAGGGCGGCGTCATCGCCGTGGCCGGCGACGACCACAACTGCAAGTCCTCCACCCTGCCCTCGCAGTCCGAATACGCCTTCCAGGACTTCGAGATGCCGGTGCTCTCGCCGGCGGATGTGCAGGAGGTGCTCGACTACGGCCTGCTGGGCCTTTCGATGTCGCGCTTCTGCGGCCTGTGGGTCGGGCTGATCGCGCTTGCCGACACCATGGACAGCGGCGTGACCATCGATGTCTCGCTGGACCGCCACAAACATGTGGTTCCCGACTTCGCCATGCCGCCCGGCGGCCTGCACATCCGGCTGAAGGACCAGCCGATGGACAAGGAGCTGCGGCTCCGCAATTACCGCATCCCCGCCGCCCTGGCCTTCGCCCGGGCCAACGGCATCGACCGGGTGGCGCTCGCCGCCCCGCGCCCGCGGCTGGGCATCGTCTGCTCGGGCCAGGCCTATAAGGACGTCCTGGAAGCCTTCCAGGCCATGGACCTGGGCCTCGACGAGGCCGCCGCCCTCGGAGTGTCGATCTACAAGGTCGGCATGCCCTGGCCGCTGGAGCCGCAGGGGCTGCGGGCCTTCGCCGCCGGGCTCGAGACCCTGATGTGCATCGAGCACAAGCGCCCGCTGATCGAGGACCAGGCCCGCGCCGCCCTCTACGACCTGCCCGCCCACGCCCGGCCCAGGATCATCGGCAAGAAGGATGAGAACGGCCGGCCTTTGATGGAACAGACCGGCTCCCTGACCGTCGCCGCCATCGCGCTGGACCTCTACAACTACCTGCCCGCCGGGCCGCACCGCGAGCGGGCCCAGGCCTATCTGGACAAGGTCTCCGCCGCCTCGATGGCCGCCGTGACCCTGGCCAGCGACCAGCAGCGCAAGCCGTTCTTCTGCTCCGGCTGCCCGCACAATACCTCGACCCGCCTGCCGGAAGGCAGCCGCGCGCTGGCCGGCATCGGCTGCCACTACATGGCCAGCTTCAACGACCCCTCGACCGACCTCAACACCCACATGGGCGGCGAGGGCCTGACCTGGGTCGGCGCCGCGCCGTTCACGACCGAGAAGCACGTTTTCCAGAACCTCGGCGACGGCACCTACAACCACTCCGGCTCGCTGGCGATCCGGGCGGCGATCGCGGCCGGGGCCAACATCACCTACAAGCTGCTGTTCAACGACGCGGTGGCCATGACCGGCGGCCAGGCGGCCGAAAGCGGCTTCACCCCCGCCCAGATCACCCGCCAGCTGGCGAGCGAGGGCATTACGAAGACCGTCATCGTGGTCGACGAGATCGAGCGCTACGCCGGCGTCAGCGACCTGGCCCCCGGCGTCGAGGTCTTCCCCCGCGGCGAGCTAATGACCGTCCAACGGATGCTGCGCGACACGCCCGGCGTGACGGTGCTGCTCTACGATCAGACCTGCGCCACCGAAAAGCGCCGCCGGCGCAAGCGCGGCACGATGGAGAAGGCCCCGCGCCGGGTGTTCATCAACCCGCTGGTCTGCGAGGGCTGCGGCGACTGTTCGGCCAAGTCCAACTGCGTCTCGGTCGAGCCGCTGAACACCGAGTTCGGCCGCAAGCGCAAGATCAACCAGTCGACCTGTAACCAGGACTACAGCTGCGTCGACGGCTTCTGCCCGTCGTTCATTACCCTGGAGGGGGCGGAGAACGCCACGCGGGAGAAGATGGCGGCCCTGACCGCCGACGCCACGCCGCTGCCCGAGTTCGAGCCGCTGGAGGGGGTGCGCCGCATCCTGTTCACCGGCATCGGCGGCACGGGCGTGACCACCGTGGCCTCGATCCTGGCCATGGCCGCCCATATCGACGGCCGGGCCGCCAGCGTGGTCGACATGACGGGCCTGGCCCAGAAGGGCGGCTCGGTGTTCAGCCATGTGAAGATCGGCGAGCGCGAGGACACCGTGGTCGGCGGCCGCGTGCCGGCGGCGTCGACCGACGTGCTGATCGCCTGCGACCTCTTGGTAGCCGCCAGTCCCGAGGGCCTGGCCCTGTTCTCCAAGAAGACCACGAGAGCCTTCGGCAACGCCGACTTCTCGCCGACGGCCGACTTCGTCACCAACCGCGACGTGCGCTTCGACACCGGCGGCATGGCCCGCAAGGTCGCCGCGGCGACGAAGAGCTATGACGCCTGCCCGTCGCAGGCCCTGGCCGAGCACAAGCTGGGCGACGGCATCTACGCCAACATGATCATGCTGGGCTTCACCTGGCAGCGCGGCGTGATCCCGATCTCCAGCCGCGCCATCTACCGGGCGATCAAGCTCAACGGGGTGGACTATGAGTCCAACCTGCAGGCCTTCGAGGTCGGCCGGAGGGCGGCGGTCGATCCGGACTTCAAGGGCCAGCCCGAGGACGATGTCGCCACGCCCGAGACCCTGCCGCTGGACGATCTGATCGCCCACCGCACGGCCGAGCTGACCGCCTACCAGGACGCCGCCTACGCCGACCGCTATGCGAAGCGGGTGGCGCAGGTGCGGGCGGCCGAAGCCGTGCTCGGCGGTGAGGCCTTGACCCGGGCCGTGGCCGTCAACCTCTACAAGCTGATGGCCTACAAGGACGAGTACGAGGTCGCGCGGCTCTACACTGACGGACGGTTCGCCAAGGAGCTGGCCGGCACCTTCAAGGGCGGCAAGGTCAAGGTGTGGATGAGCCCGCCGCTGATCGCCCCCAAGGGCCCTGACGGCAAGCCCAAGAAGATCGCCCTCGGCGGCTGGATGATCGACCTGGTCTTCCCGGTGCTGACCCGGCTGAAGGGCCTGCGCGGCGGTCCGCTCGACATCTTCGGCATGACCGAGGAGCGGAAGATGGAGCGCGGGCTGATCGTCTCGTACGAGGCGCAGCTGGACCGGCTGCTCGCCGGCCTGACCGCCGAGCGGCTGGCCCTGGCGGCGAGGATCGCGGCGGTTCCGCAACAGATCCGCGGCTACGGCCACATCAAGGAGGCCTCGGTGAAGGTCGCCAAAGCCGACGAGGCGGCGCTCTGGGCGCAGTGGGGGTGACTCGTCGCCCCGGCGGGAGCAGGGCAATCGCATAGGGTGTAGCCGGGCTCGATCATCCTCCCTTCCTCCTCGATGGAGGAAGGGTCGGGGATGGTGGTGTGGCCGTGGTCGTGCAGGAAACGCACTGATCGGCGCCGGCGCCCGGCGGAGCCCTTCGCCCAGGCCAGGCGGCCACACCACCTCCCAACCCTCCTCCATCGAGGAGGAGGGCTCTTCGTGGGCGGCATCAACATGGGCAATCCCCTGGCGCCCGGAAGGATGTCGCCCCTTGAATGCCGCAGGGGCACGGGTCTTCACTCTGTCCTGAGACCTGCTCGCCGCCCGGACCCGTGCATGACCAACCCCGCCTCCTACCTCGGCTGGAAGATCGACTTCCGCCATCCGGCGGGCGAGGCCGCCTATGTGCATCCGGGCTCGGTGCAGTGGCGAGTGTTCAAGAACCCCGTCGCCCTGGGCGTGGGCGGGGTGGCCGCGGTGCTGCTGGAGTTCGCCGACGCGCGCATCCGGTCGGGGGTCTGGGACCACTCGACCTACAAGGCCGACCCCATCGGCCGCTCCAAGCGCACCGCGATCGCCGCCATGGTCGGGGTCTATGGCCCGGCGAGCGCGGCGCGGCGGGTGATCCAGGGGGTGACCAACATGCACGCCCGGGTCTCGGGCGAGACCCCCGGCGGCGAGGCCTATCGGGCGCTGGACCCGGAGCTGCTGGACTGGGTGGCGGCCACCGCCGGCTACGGCTTCCTCAACGCCTACGACCGCTTCGTCCATCCGCTGTCGGAGGCCGACAAGGCGCGGTTCTATGCCGAGGGGCGGCCGGTGACGAAGCTCTACGGGGTGCAGGCGGCGCCGGCCTCGAACGCCGAGTTCATGGCCATGCTGGACAGGCTCGCCCCCCGGTTCGAGCCGCACCCGATCGTCAACGAGTTCCTGGCCATCATCACCTCCGGCGCGGCGGCGCCGGCCGTGCCGAAGTTCATGCACCGGGCCCTGGCGCGGGCCTCGGTGTCGCTGCTGCCGCCCCTGGTGCGGGACCGGCTGAAGCTGGGCCGCGACTGGGACCTGACGGCCGCCGACGCCCTGGCCCTGAAGCTCGCCGGCCGCCTGGCCGACCGCATTCCCATACCCGGCTCCCCGCCCTGCGACGCCAGCGTCCGCATGGGCCTGCCGATGGACTTCCTCTACCGCAGCCAGAAGGCCCAGGCCCGGTTGCTGACGGCGGCGGGGCTGGTTGAGGGTCCCGAGCTTTTGGCGGCGGAGTAGGCCCTGCTACGCGCGGCCTTCTCCCAAACGGGAGAAGGGACCCCGCCTTCAATCTCTTGCAGGCCAGCCTGCCGGCCGGGACCGATCAGTCAAGGACGGCGCTTCGCGCCGCCGCGCGCGGCCGCCCGACGGGCGGTCCTTGAGTGATCGGACCCGACCGGCGAACGTCTCGGCATGAGATGAAGGGATGGGTGTGGATGGGGGGAGGGTTGGCGATGGTCGAACTCAGCGTCCCGCGCTGACCCCGAAGAACACGAAGCTCAACCACGCGCCAAACCCGACGAACGACACGATCTGCAGGCGTCTGGCTCTCGCGCTGAGGATCGGGTCGCCCATGCCTTGGTCCTTCCGGGCAAGGGCGAACCAAATCAGCGGCCAGAAAAACAGCATCCATACCCGCATGGGCTTCCACACCCGGGGATGGCGGGCGTCCAGCCGTGTGGCGAGGGCGATCATGAGCGGGAAGTGCAGGAGGACGCAAATCGCGAACACGGCGAACGCGATGGCCTGCGGGAGAGGGTGGCCCCAGACGCTCATCGCCCCTTCCACTCCGGCTTCCGCTTCTCCCCCCAGGCCGCCACGCCTTCGCGGCGGTCGTCGGTGGGGGTGAGCTGGTTGTAGGCCTCCAGCTCAACGGCGATGGCCTCGGCGCCGGTCAGCACGGCGGTTTCGCTCACCACCCGGCGGATGTTCCTCACCGACAGCGGGGCGTTGGCAGCGATCCTGCGGGCGGCCTCGACGGCTTCCGCCACCAGTCCGCTGGAGCCGCAGACGCGATTGACCACGCCCCAGGCGAGGCCCTGGGCGGCGGTGAAGGGCTCGCCGGTCAGGAGTATCTCGCGGGCGCGGCGCTCGCCTGCCGCCCGGACCAGGTTGGGCGCGCCGCCCAGACCCGGCATGATGCCCAGCTTGACCTCCGGCAGGGCGAACCGGGCGGTCTCGGCGGCGTAGATGAAGTCGCAGTTCAGGGCGACTTCGCAACCACCGCCGTAGGCCGCGCCATTGACGGCGCAGATCACCGGGACCGGCAGGGCGACCAGGGCGTCGCGCATGGTCTCGAACAGCAGATGCTGGTCGGCCCACTGCGCGTCGGTCATGCCGTCGCGCTCCTTCAGGTCGGCCCCGGCGCAGAAGATCTTGTCGCCGGCGCCGGTGAGCACGATAGCCCGGGTGGCGCCCGGCTCGGCGAGGTCGCGCCAAAGGGCCAGCAGTTCCTGCGCCATCTGTGTCGACAGCGAGTTGCCGGCGTCGGGCCGGTTGAGGGTGACCACCAGCACGCCGTCGCCGGGATTGTCGACCAGCAGGGTCTCGAAGGCTTCGTTCATGGGAGCAGGGATAGCCTGCAAGGCCTCGATGACAAAGAGCCCTGATGTCTTCCAGGGACAGGCTCGCTCTTGGGCGTGCCTGTCCCGTTGCGGCTTTGACAGGGACAGGCACGCCCAGGAGCGAGCCTGTCCCCCGTCGCCTACCGCGTCCCGTAAAGCCGATCCCCCGCATCCCCCAGCCCCGGGAGAATGAACCCCCGCTCGTCCAACGTCCGGTCCACGCCCGCCGTCCAGATCGGCACGTCCGGGTGGTTCCCCCGCAGCGCCTCGATGCCTTCCGGGCAGGTCAGGACGCAGACGAAGCGCAGGTCGCGGGCGCCCTCCTCCTTCAGTCGTTCGACGGCGGCGCAGGCGGTGACGCCGGTGGCCAGCAGGGGGTTGATGACGATCACCTGACGCTCGGCGAGGGTCTCGGGGACCTTGAGATAGTACTCGACGGCGGCCTTCGTGCCGGGGTCGCGGTAGAGGCCGATATGGGCGACGCGGGCCGAGGGGATCAGGGTCAGCATGCCCTCCAGCATCCCCTCCCCTGCCCGCAGGATGGGGGCAAAGACCAGCTTCTTGCCGGCGATCTCCGGAGCCTGGGTGATCTCCAGCGGCGTGGCCACCTCGCGGTCGGTGAGGGCGAGGTCGCGGGTCACCTCGTAGCAGAGCAGGGTCGAGATCTCCCGCATCAGCTCGCGGAAGGTCTTGGTCGAGGTCTCGCGGTCGCGCAGCCGGGTCAGCTTGTGCTGCACCAGCGGGTGGTCGACCACCGTGACGCCCTGGTATTCGCGCATCAGAAGACCGTTCCGTCGCTGGTGATGGTCAGGGGCGGACCGCCCCCGTCGCGCCGGTCCCTCGCAAGAACCCGGCCAGCGGCCCAGGTGCCGCCTTCCAGCACGCGGGCCAGCGGGAAGTCGGCCTCTGCCACCCCCAGCCGCTCGCGCACCAGCGGCGCGATGCGGTCGAGCAGGGCCACGGTCAGCGAGCGCCAGCCGACCACCAGCGGGTCGCTGACGGCATGGGTGCGGGCCATGTCGGCGGGGTCCTTCAGGACCAGCACGCCGTCGTCGATGAACAGGCCGCCGTTGCGGTATTCCGCCAGGCCGGTGAGGCCGTCGAGGCCGAAGACGTGGATGCCGGCCTCTTCCAGCGGCTCGATCAGGCTGTAGGCCAGCCATTGCGAGAGCTTGTGGATGGGCACAAGGCCGTCGGTGGCGTCATCCCGCTTGATCGCCGGGTGCCGCCAGGTATCGCCCAGAGGCACGCCGCCGAGGCCCAGGCGGTTCTCCCAAATGGGGCCGAGGGCTTCGAGCAGCACCTCCAGGATGATCGGCGCCGGCAGGCGGTTGTTGATCGCGCGGGCGTCGATGCGGTCGAACAGGTCGCCGGGGCGGCCCACAGCCTTGCCCAGCCGCCGCAGCAGCGCCGCGCGGCCTTCGAGGCCGACCAGGGGATTGGTCTCCGACACCTGGAAGGCGTCTGCCAGGGCCTGGGCGGTCAGGCCGATCAGGCCATCGGCCCGCCAGGGGTCGTCGCCCGCCGACAGGGCGCCCGACTGGAACAGCCGCAGGCTGGCGACGCCCAGGCCTTCCGAGCGGCGCGTCTCGGTGCAGGTCGGGGCGTCGAGGAACCGCCAGGCCGGGCCGGCGCCGGCGTCGAGCAGCACCGAGGTGATGGCCAGGTCGAAGGCCGCCCGGGCCCTGGCTTTCGCGTCGGGCCAGGCGGCCGTGGCGGCCATTTCGGCCCACAGGTCCCGGCCGCCCACCACGAAGTGGCGCCAGCGGGCGTGGAACGGCACCTTCAGGGTCGGGTACTGCGTGCGGATCACGCCCGCGACGATGTCCGCCGTGGCCGGCAGGCGGTCCAGGTCGACCCGCCAGTCGGTCAGGCCGCCGTCCAGGGCGACGGCCAGCATCTCATGCGCCCGCTCCCGGACGGCTCCGGCCGAGAGGAGGGATCTGGCGGATTCAGCGTCCGTCATGGGCGAGGATCAGAACTCCCCAAGGTCCCGCCCCACGGTCTTCTTCAGGTCTTCCGCCGACGGCGCGCCCTCGGGGGTGAAGTAGCCGGCGGCCTTCTTGGCCTCCATCTCGACGCTGGCGTCGTCTGGGACCAGCCAGGCGGGGATCGGCACCCTTTCCCCAATCGTGATGCCGCCCTCGGTCAGGGCGTCGTGCTTCATGTTGGACATCGAGACGAACCGGTCGATGTGCTTGATCCCCAGCCAGTGCAGCACGTCCGGCATCAACTGCTGGAACCGCGCGTCCTGGACCCCGGCGACGCATTCCGTGCGCTCGAAATAGGTCGCCGCCTGGTCGCCGCCGGGCTGGCGCTTGCGGGCGTTGTAGACGAGGAACTTGGTCACCTCGCCCAGCGCCCGGCCTTCCTTGCGGTTGTAGACGATCAGGCCGGCGCCGCCGTTCTGGGCCTCATGCACCGCCTCCTCGATGCCGTGGATCAGGTAGGGGCGGCAGGTGCAGATGTCCGAGCCGAACACATCGCTGCCGTTGCACTCGTCATGCACCCGGCAGGTCAGGCGGCGGGCCGGGTCAGCAATCGCCGCCGGGTCGCCGAAAATGTACAGGGTGATGCCGCCGATCGGGGGCAGGAAGACCTTGATGTCCGGCCGGGTGACCAGCTCGGGGTACATGCCGCCGGTCTGTTCGAACAGGGTCCGGCGCAGGGTGGTCTCGTCGACCTCGAACCGCTCGGCGATGCCGGGCAGATACCAGACGGGGTCGAGGGCCGCCTTGGTTACGGCCACGTCGCGGGTGTCGTGCACCACCGTCCCGTCGATCTTCAGCCGGCCGGCGTCGATGGCCTCGCCGATCTCCGGCAGGGTCAGACGGGCCTTGGTGATGGCGATGGTCGGACGGATGTCGACGCCCTCTGCCACCTCGGCGGCGAAGTCCTGCTGGATGCGGTGGCCCCAGGGATCGAGGGAGACGATCTTATGGGGGTCCGCCCACTGGCCGAACGGGCCGACGTCGACCACCGGAGCGGTGTCGGTCAGGTCCGGCCGGACCAGCGGATTGAGCGCGCCAGAGGCGATGGCCAGGCTACGGTAGATCGAATAGGCGCCGCCATGGGCGCCGATGGCGTTGCGGTCGCTGCCCGAGTTCACCGTGGCGACCACCGGGCCGCGCTCGCGGGCGGTGGCAGCGCCCCAGGTCAGGGGGAAACGGCTGGGCGCGCCTGACCCCGGATGGGAGGTCAGGCGGATGTGGCCTTGACGGTTTACGGACATTTTTTCAGCTCGCGCGCTCGGGCGCCTCCAGACTCGAAAAGGCCCCTCCCGGTTTTCGCCGGCGAGGAGCCTTTGAGCGAGGATAGTGCTCCGGTGATTCCGACTTGGCAAGCGGGGGGTGGGGGGACAGCTAACGGACGGTGTAGAAGCCAAGAAAGCCCTCCTCCTCGATGGAGGAGGGTTGGGTGGTGGTGTGGCCGCAAGTGTTGGGCGGAGGGCTCCGCGGGGCTGTGACGCCCAATAACTCTCTTCGCCTCATGCCATCGCGCACACCACCATCCCCGGCCCTTCCTCCATCGAGGAGGAAGGGAGAAGAGGCTCGGGCCATTCGTTGGGCAATCAGGGAACCTCGGCTCAACCAAGTTCCCGCACCGCCTTGACGCCACGCCACCCCGCCCCTGAGATGGCGCCATGACCGATACGCTCGAAACCTTCATCCGCGGCCTGCCCAAGGCCGAACTCCACCTGCATATCGAGGGCAGCCTCGAACCGGAGCAGATGTTCGAGTTCGGCAAGCGTAACCGCGTCGACATGCCGTTCCAGTCGGTGGAGGAGGTGCGCGCCGCCTACGCCTTCTCCAACCTGCAGGACTTCCTCGACATCTACTACCAGGGCGCGGGGGTGCTGCAGACCGAGCAGGACTTCAACGACATGGCCATGGCCTACTTCCGCCGGCTGCACGCCGACGGCGGGGTGCATGCGGAGCTGTTCTTCGATCCCCAGACGCATACGGACCGGGGTCTGCCCTTCTCGATCGCCGTCGAGGGCCTGCTGTCAGGGATGAAGGCGGCGGAGGCGGAGATGGGCATCACCTCCGGCCTGATCATGTGCTTCCTGCGCCATCTGGACGAGGAGGCGGCGCTGGCGACCCTCAAGGCCGCCGAGCCCTGGCTGGACCGGGTCGTGGGCGTGGGGCTGGATTCGTCCGAGGTCGGCCATCCGCCGTCGAAGTTCCAGAAGGTGTTCAGGGCGGCGAAGGAACGGGGCCTGAGGCTCTGCGCCCACGCCGGCGAGGAAGGCCCGCCGGAGTATGTCTGGGAAGCGCTGGACCTGCTGAAAGTCGACCGCATCGACCACGGCAACCGGGCGCTGGAGGACGAGGCGCTGGTCAAACGGCTGGTCGCCAGCGAGATGACCCTGACGGTCTGCCCACTGTCGAACCTGAAGCTCTGCGTGGTCGACGACCTGAAGGACCATCCGATGAAGCGGATGCTCGACCTGGGCCTGAAGGCCACCTGCAACGCCGATGACCCGGCCTATTTCGGCGGCTACATCGGCGAGAACTTCATCCAGACGGCGCGAGCGCTGGACCTGTCACGGGAGGAGTTGGTGACCCTGGCCAGGAACAGCTTCACGGGGTCGTTTCTGGATGAGGAACGGGTGGCGCGGCGGCTGGCGGAGATTGATGCGTATGTCGATTAGAGGACACGTACCGAAGGTACGTGTCCCCTAAAATCGAGCGGCGGGCTTAGGGGACACGTACCGAAGGCGGTACATGTCCCCGCTCTTGGTTAGCCCGTAATGCGATAGCGGCCCTGACGGTCCGGGCAGACCCGGACGTAGCGGTACTGCACGTCGCCACGGTATTCCGCCGGCGCGACGGCCAGGCGGCAGCCGCGGCGCTGATAGTAGCTGTAGTCATAGCGGCCGCTGCGCTCGCGGCGGTCGCGGTAGTAGCCGCTCTCGCGGTACGGGATGGTCTGGGCACGGCTGTAGTAGTAGCCGCGGGTGTCGCAGCGGGCGCTGTCGCGACCGATGCCGGCGCCGAGGCCGCCGCCGATTACCGCGCCGAGAACGGCACCCTCGGTCTGCACGTCGCTCTCGGCCAGGTTCGAGCCGATCGCCGCCCCGGCCAGGGCGCCGATGATCAGGCCGGCCGCGGTGCGGTTGCCGCGGCGCTGTTCACAGGGACTGTCGCGATAGCGGTCGGCATAGCCGGTCGCCGAAGCGTCGCGGCCGTAGTAGCCGGCGTCGCGGGGGGTGGACTGATAGACCCAGGCGCCGTAGCGGCGCTCGTAGGCGCCCTGGCCGTAGCGGCGATCATAGGCGGCGCGGTCGCGCAGATACTGCTCCCGACGAGCCTCATAGGTGGCGCGTTGGTCGTCATAGGATGCGCGGCTGTCTTCATAGGCGCCCTGCTGCCGCTGATAGTCGCGTTGCTGGGCCTGGTATTCCTGCCAGCTGGGCACCCGGCTCTGGGCGGCGGCCGCGCCGGCGCTGAGCGCCACCACGCTTGCCAGGGCGAATGCTAGGGTCTTGGTCTTCATGGTCGTCGTTCCGTTTCCTGCCTGAGCGGAGCGGAGACTCGGAGGGAGACCGGTCGACGCTCTCGCGAGAGCCCACCCCCGATACGTTGACTGAACGCGGGCCGCGTTAACCGGTTGCGTTCAGTAATGGGGGACACACACTCATTTGCGAGCAAATGAGTGTGTGTCCCCCATTACGGTACATGTCCCCGCGCCTACAGCTGGTCCGTGCGCGTCGGCAGGCCCAGCAGGACGCGGCCGGTCACTTCGTACATGGCCGGCGCGACCATGGCGTGGTGGGTGATCACGTTGGCGTCGCGGAACCGGCGCTGCAGGTCGTTTTCCAGATAAACAGCCGAGCCGCCCATCATGTCGTAGGCCGCCTTGCTGACATCGGCGCTGACCTCGGCGGCGTGGGTGCAGGCCAGGCGCAGGCGGTTGCGCGGCTCGATCCCCCCGTCGCCGCCGGCCTGGACCGCGGTCCAGAGCACGCCGATGGTCTCGAAATAGTGGGCCCGGGCGGCGGACAGCTTCGCCACGGCGCGGGAGAAGTCCATTTGCACGACATTACGCTCGGCCATGGTGCGGGTGGAACCGGCCGACTTTTTTGTCTGGGCGGCGTTGCCTGCGGCCAGCAGGGCGCCGCGGGCGTTGCCCAGGGCCACCGCGGTCACCCCCAGCGCCAGCATGCCGAAGATCGGGAACCGGGCCAGCGGCGTATTGACCGTCACCGGATCGGACTGCAGCGCCACGCTGCGCGCCTTTGGCACCCGCACGTCCCTGACCTGGAAGTCGAGGCTGCCGGTGCCGCACAGGCCCGAGGTGCGCCAGGTGTCGATCAGCTCCACTTCCTCGGCCTTGAAGATCATCATCCGGTGCAGCGGCTGGCCGTCCTCGCCGGTCAGCGGGCCGTCCGGACCCATCAGCATCGCGCCGCCGGCGATCCAGTGCGCGTTCTGCGAGCCGCTGCCCCACTGCCAGCGGCCGGTGACGATCCAGTCGTCGCCGTCTTCCACCGCCTTGCCCATCGGGGCGTAGACCCCGGCGGCGATCACGTCCGGATCGCCGAACACCTGCCGCGCCATGCCGGCGGACAGACGGTTGGCCATGGCCCCGGTGGTGGCGCCGATCATCACGCACCAGGCGGCCGAGGCGTCGGCCTGGGCCAGGGTCTCGATGGCCAGGGCCAGCTGCGCCGGCGGCGTCTCGTGACCGCCGAGGACGGCCGGCAGCAGCATGCGGAACAGGCCCGCCTGGGCGAACTTCTTCGCCAGGTCCGGCGGCAGACGGCGAACGCTCTCGATCTCCGGCGCGCGGCGATGGATCTCGTCGACGAACGACTGGGCGACGGTGATGGCGTTGAAGGTCATCCAGGTAACTTCCACAGGGCGGCGAGGTTGTTGCGCTGCATGTTGGACGAGCCGCCGACGATCGGCATGCCCAGCAGGTCGCGCACATTGCGCTCGATATCGTAGTCGGCGGACAGGGCGTAGGCGCCCATGACCCGCTGGCAGGTCAGGGCGATCTCGACGCCGGTCTCGGCGATGAACAGCTTGGCCATGCTGGTCTCGGCGGCGCAGGGCTGGCCGGCGTCGGCCAGGCGGGCGGCGTTCCACAGCATCAGACGGCAGGCTTCCAGCTTCGTCTTCGCATCGACCAGCGCATGGCGCACCGCCTGGTGGCCGCTGATCGGCTTGCCGAACTGGACCCGCTGGCCGGCGTAGGCCCAGGCCTCTTCCAGCGCCGCCTGGGCGAGGCCGAAGGCGCAGGCGCTGATCTCCAGCTTCTCGATGTCCAGCGCCCGGCCAGCGAGCATCTTCCAGCCCTGGTTCCACTTCTCCGGCCCGCCGACAATGGCGCTGGCAGGCAGCCGCACCTCGTCGAAATGGACGTCGGAGGAGAGGGTGTAACGCAGGTTCACGTGGTCGATCGGGGTTATGGTCACCCCCGGCGCGTTGGTCGGGATCAGCACGAAGCTCAAACCCTGCCGCGCCGGGGCGGCGGGGTCCGAGTGGACCAGGCAGTAGATATAGTCGCTGAAGTCCGCGCCGGTGCACCAGCGCTTGGCCCCGCCCACGACAATCTCGTCGCCCTCGCGCCGGGCCTTGGTGGTGACCTGCGAGAGGTCGCCGCCGACGTCGGGTTCGGAGAGGCCGTAGGCGAAGAACAGCTCGCCCCGCGCCAGCCGTGGCAGCAGCTCGGCCTTCTGCTCGGCCGAGCCGTTCTCGAGAATGTTCATGCCGCCGTAGAAGGCGCACTGGATGAACGGCCCGGCGAGGAACGAACCGGCCCGGCAGAGCTCCTCGATGGCCGCGACGGCGGCCAGGATGTCCGGACCCGTGCCGCCGTATTCCTCCGGCACCGTCAGGCCGCAGAGCCCCAGGTCCGCCAGCTCGCGGAACAGGTCGCGCGGGAAGGTATGGCTGCGGTCCCACTCGCGGCGTTTCTCGCGTGGGGCCTTCTCGGCGACGAACCGCTGGAGGATCGAGCGCAGGGCGGTGACGTGTTCGGGTTCGGTCATGCGCAAGCACCGGGGACATGCACTTCAGTGCGTGTCCCCATCCATCCGCTTCCCGCTTGGGGACACGCACTGAAGTGCATGTCCCCCGCTGACAGTTGACCCATCACTCCCCCGTCAGCTTCATCGGCCGCCGCTCGCGGAAGGCGTCCACGGCCTCCTTGCGGTCGGCGGTCATGTTAGAGAGGGCCTCGTAGGCCACGGCCGCGTCCGCCGTGCTGGCCATGATCTGCTTGAGGGTGATGTTGGCCGTCATCTTGGTCCAGCGCACCGCCCAGCGGGGGTTGCCGAGGATCTTGCCGGCGATCTCGGCGACCTTGGCGTCGAGCTCGGCGGCCGGGACGGCGTGGTTGATCAGCCCCATGCGCGCCGCTTCGGTCGCCGTCAGCAGGTCGCCGGTCATCAGCAGCTCCTTGGCCCGGGCGAAGCCGATCAGCTGCGGCCAGATGATCGCCCCGCCGTCGCCGGCCACCAGCCCGACCTTGACGTGCGGATCGCCGATTTTGGCCTTCTCGTCGGCGATGATCACGTCGCACAGCAGGGCGATGGTGGCGCCCAGCCCCGCCGCCGCGCCGTTCAGCCGGGCGATGATCGGCTTTTCCAGGTCCAGCAGGCCGCTGACGATCCGCTTGGCGTCATAGGCGATGGCGCGGAACTTCCTGGGGTCGCTGATCTGTTCGTCGAACCAGTCGAAGTCGCCGCCGGCGCAGAAGGCCTTGTTGTCGCCGGTCAGGATGATCAGGTCGCTCTCGTCGTCGTGCTGCAGGTCGACGAACAGCTCGGCCAGCTCGTCGTGCATGACGGCGTCGACCGCGTTCACGGCGCCCGCGTTGAAGGCGCAGGTCAGGATCCGGCCATTCCGCTCGAAACGGAAACGCTTGTAGTCCTCGAGTTTCATCAGGCGGGGTCCTTGGACATTCGAACCAGACGGCGGCCGAAGTTTTCGCCCCGGAACAGGCCGCAGAAGGCCTCCGCGGCGCGCTCGATGCCGTCGAATTCCTCGATGGCGAATTTCAGGGAGCCGTCGGCGATCCAGTCGGCCATCTGGCTCTGGGCGGCGGCGAACGCACGGATGTCGTCGAACACCACCAGCCCCTCCATGCGCACCCGATGGGTGATGAAGACGTCGGTGTGTTTCAGGCCATGCCGCTGTTCGACCGGCACGTTGTAGTCGGCCACCTGACCCGAGACGACGACCCGCCCGCGCAGCTTCATCAGCGGCAGAACCCGATCGACCATCGCGTTGCCGACGTTGTCGAACAGGATGTCGACGCCTTCGGGACAGGCGGCCTTGATCGCGGCCGTCAGGTCGCGCTCGGCCTTGTAGTCGATCACCGCGTCGAAGCCGGCCTGGTCCTTCAGCCAGGCGCACTTCTTCGCACCCCCGGCGACGCCGACCACGCGCAGGCCGAGCTTCTTGCCGATCTGGCCGGCGGTGGCGCCGACCGGTCCGGCGGCGGAGCTCACCAACAAGACCTCGCCCGCCTTCGCCTGGCCCACCCGGTTCAGGCCGAACCAGGCGGTCAGGCCCGGCACACCCAGGATGCCGATCCAGCAGCCCAGCGGCACGCGGCGGTCGGTGATCCTCTGAATGTATCCGCGACCGTCGGAGACGAAGTGCTCGCGCCAGCCGCCGCCCGCCGCGATCAGGTCGCCGACGGCGTAGTTCGGGTTCCTGCTCTCGATGACCTGCGCCACGCAGAAGCCGTCGATGCCCTCGCCGATCTTCATCGCCCCGGCGTAGCTGTCGCCGCCCGACAGGCGCGAGCGGGTGCCGGGATCGACGGAGCTGAGGATCACCTTCGACAGGAACCGGCCGTCTTCAAGTTCGGGCAGCGGCAGCGTCTCGAGGCGGAAATCCTCCGGCGTCGGCGCCCCCTGGATATGGCGCGCCAGCACCCAGCGGCGGGTTGTTCCCGGCATCGTTCCTCCTGCGCCGGCTGGCCCGGTCCCTGGGTGAAGATTATGCAGCTAGTCCGGCCGGGGGGAAGGCGTCGCGCGCCTTGGTCAGCCGGCGAAAAGAACGAATCACCAACCCGAAGGGATAGCGTTGGAACATCGCCCGACCGCTAGGGGTTGAGTTTTGTTCGGCGGCTGTTCCGCCAGAATTAGTGAGGAGCTTCGCGAGGCGACACTCACTGTCATCCCGGACGGCCTTCAGGCCGATCCGGGACCTAGATTGAATCCAGGCCGAATCTGGGTCCCGGCTCTGCGCTACGCTCCGGCCGGGATGACAGTGAAGGGTTGGGCCGCCTAAAGCCCCAGCACGGCCTTGGCGATGATGTTGCGCTGGATCTCGTTGGAGCCGCCGAAGATTGAGGTCTTGCGCATGTTGAAATAGGTCGGGGCGGCCTTGCCGGCGTAGTCGGGGCCGACCGGGCCGATGTTGTCGCCCATGCCGCGCGAATAGGGCGCGCCGTAGTGGGCGGCGGCCTCGAGGGTCAGCTCGGTCAGCCGCTGGCCGACCTCGGTGCCCTTGACCTTCAGCAGCGAGGCTTCCGGGCCGGGGCCCTTGCCCTTGCTCTCCGAGGCCAGGCTGCGCAGCTCGGTGTATTCCAGCGCCGCCAGGTCGACCTCCAGCTCGGCCACCTTGCGGCGGAAGTCGCTGTCGTTGATCAGCGGCTGGGCGTCGTCGGCCAGCTCGGCCGTGGCCAGTTCGCGCAGGCGCTCGATGCCGCGCTTGGACCGGGCGACGCCGGCGATGCCGGTCCGCTCGTGGCCGAGCAGGTACTTGGCCACCGTCCAGCCCTTGTTCTCTTCCCCGATGAGGTTGGCGACGGGCACGCGGACGTTGTCGAGGAACACATCGTTGACCTCGTGGCCACCCTCGATGGTGATGATCGGGCGCACGGTGATGCCGGGCGAGGTCATGTCGATCAGCAGGAAGGAGATGCCCTCCTGCTTCTTGGCGTCAGGATCGGTGCGGACGAGGAAGAAGCCCCAGTCGGCGAAATGGCCCTGGGTGGTCCAGGTCTTCTGGCCGTTGACGATGTAGTGGTCCCCGTCGCGCACGGCGCGGGTCGACAGGCCCGCCAGGTCCGAGCCGGCGCCCGGCTCGCTGTAGCCCTGGCACCACCAGATGTCGCCGTTCATGGTCCCGGGCAGGAACTTCTCTTTCTGCTCGGGGGTGGCGAAGGTGTAGAGCACCGGCCCGATCATCCCCAGGCCAAAGCTGGTCTGGCTGGTCTGGGCCCGGGCCAGCTCCTCGCTGAAGATGTACTTGCGGACCGAGTCCCAGCCCGTGCCGCCGTATTCCACCGGCCAGGACGGCGTCAGCCAGCCCTTGTTGTGCAGCGTGCGGTGCCAGGCGAGGATGTCTTCCTTGCCCAGATGCTCGCCGGCTTCCTGCTTGCGGCGCGTTTCAGCCGGATAGCTGGCTTCGATCCAGTCGCGTACTTCCTTGCGGAAATCGGCGTGCTCGGGAAGGAAATCGAGGTCCATGGCGTCTCTCCCAGTGCTGCGCGCTGGACTCTGGCGGCCCGGCTCGGCAGTTTGCGCTCAAACAAGCGTTTCAATGAACGATAGGGGTGAGGCGTCATGGCCGCAATAAATTCCGTCACCGAACTGACCCGCGATGGCGAGGTCGCCATCATCACGCTCAACTCGCCGCCGGTGAACGCCCTGTCGGCGAACGTCCGCGACGGGCTGCATGACGGCTTCAAGGCCGCCATCGCTGACGACGCGGTCAAGGCCATCGTGTTGATCTGCGAGGGCCGCACCTTCATCGCCGGCGCCGACATCAGCGAATTCGGCGGGGCCCAGAAGGGCGCCAGCCTCTACGACGTCCAGGGCATGATGGAGAACAGCCCCAAGCCGGTGATCGCCGCGATCCACGGCACGGCGCTGGGCGGCGGCCTGGAAGTGGCCCTGACCGCCCACTATCGCGTTGCCGTGCCCTCGGCCAAATGCGGCCTGCCGGAAGTGAACCTGGGACTGCTGCCGGGCGCCGGCGGCACCCAGCGCCTGCCGCGCATCGTCGGCGCCGAGAAGGCCCTGGAGATGATGACCAGCGGAACGCACGTTCCGGCCAAGGAATGCCTGGCCATGGGGCTGGTCGACTCGATGGCCGAAGAGGGCAAGCTGCTCGAGGGCGCCGTCGCCTTCGCCCGCAAGGTGCTGGCCGACAAGATGCCGTTGAAGAAGGTCCGCGACCGCGAGGTGGCCGGCGGGTCCCCGGAAGTCTTCGCCGCCTTCCGCAAGGCCAACGCCCGCAAGTTCCGCGGCTTCAAGGCCCCCGAGTCGAACATCAAGTGCGTCGAGGCCGCCGCCACCCTGCCGTTCGAAGAGGGCCTGAAGGTCGAGCGCCAGCTGTTCATGGAGCTGATGACCGGCCCGCAATCGGCAGCCCAACGCTATGTCTTCTTCGCCGAACGCCTGGCCAACAAGATCCCCGACGTTCCCGACGACACCTCGATCATCCCGGTGACCAAGGTCGGCATCATCGGCGCCGGCACCATGGGCGGCGGCATCGCCATGAACTTCCTTAACGTCGGCCTGCCGGTGACCATCGTCGAGACCAAGCAGGAAGCCCTCGACCGGGGCCTGGGCGTCATCCGCAAGAACTACGAGAACACCGCCAAGCGTGGCCGCCTGACGATGGAACAGGTCGAGCAGCGGATGGGCCTGCTGACCGGCACCCTGGCCCTCGAGGACCTGGCCGACAGCGATCTGGTGATCGAGGCCATCTTCGAAAACATGGCGGTCAAGAAGGAGGTGTTCGGCAAGCTGGACGCCATCGTCAAACAGGGCGCCATCCTGGCCACCAACACCTCGGCCCTGAACATCGACGAGATCGCCACGGCGGTGAAGCGTCCCGAGGCGGTCATCGGCCTGCACTTCTTCTCGCCGGCCAACGTCATGCGGCTGCTGGAAGTGGTCCGCGCCGACCACACCTCCAAGAGCGTCATCGCCACCGCGATGCAGCTAGCCAAGAAGATCGGCAAGGTCGCCGTGCTGGTCGGGGTCTGCCCCGGTTTCGTCGGCAACCGCATGCTGTTCCAGCGCCAGAACCAGGCCCAGCGCCTGGTGATGGAGGGCGCCATGCCCTGGGACGTGGACCGGGTGCTGTACGACTTCGGCTTCCCCATGGGTCCGTTCGCGATGAGCGACCTGGCCGGCCTGGACATCGGCTGGAACAGGGAAGCCTCGAAGGGCGAAACCATCCGCGACCAGCTCTGCGAACTGGACCGCCGCGGCCAGAAGACAGGCGCCGGCTACTACGACTACGACGAGAACCGCAACGCCATCCCCTCGCCGGTGACCGAGGGCATCATCAAGGCCTTCGCGCAGAAACAGGGCCTGAACCAGCGGGACATCAGCGACGAGGAAATCCTTGAGCGGACCATTTTCCCGATGATCAACGAGGGGGCCAAGATCCTCGAAGAGGGCAAGGCGATCCGCGCCTCGGACATCGATATCGTCTGGATCAACGGCTATGGCTGGCCGGTCTACCGCGGCGGCCCGATGCACTACGCCGACCTGGTCGGTCTGCCCAAGGTGCTGGAGCGCATGAAGCAGTACCAGAACGAGATGGGCGACTTCTTCAAGCCCTCGCCCCTGCTCGAAAAGCTGGTCGCCGAGGGCAAGGGGTTCAAGGACCTGAAGTAACCGCGCGGGGACAGACACCTGCAGGTGTCTGTCCCATTCGGTAAGTGTGTTGAGGGACAGACACCCGAAGGTGTCTGTCCCCGTGCGAGGCCGCCATGACCACCCTCTCCAAGATGATCGCCGAAGACTTCGGCACGGTCCCCGACCTGATCCGCCTGAACGCGGCCGCCCATCCCGCCAAGCCGGCGCTGGTCCAGGACGACCGGTCGATGACCTGGGGCGAGCTGGATGCGCTGGTGGATCGCATCGCGGCCGGTCTGCAGCGCGATGGCGTCAAACAGACCCAGGCCGTGTCGGTCTGCGCGACCACCTCGATCGAGTATGCCGCCCTGTTCCTGGGCGGCCTGCGGGCCGGAGCGGCGGTGGCGCCGATCGCGCCGTCGTCCACGCCCGAGCAGATCGTGGCCATGGTCAACGACTCCGGCGCGAACCTGTTCTTCCTCGACAAGGGCGTGGCGGCCGAGATGGGCGAGGCGCTCAGCGGCGTGAAGACCCGCCAGATCGCCCTGGACGGCTCCGACGTCGGCCAGACGTTCGCCGACTGGCTGCCGCCCGCGGGGACGAAGCCCGCGCCGGTGACCATCGGCAAGAAGGACCCGTTCAACATCATCTACTCGTCGGGCACGACGGGGACGCCCAAGGGCATCGTCCAGAGTCACGGCATGCGCTGGCGCCACCTGGCCCCGCGCGAGGACGGCATCGGCTACGGCCCGGACGCGGTGGGCTTCATCTCCACCCCGCTCTATTCCAACACCACCCTGGTCTGTTTCTTCCCGACCCTCGCGGGCGGCGGGACCCTGGTCATGCTGGCCAAGTTCGACGTGGTGAAGTGGCTGACGGCCGCGCAGAAGCACCGCGTGACCCACGCCATGCTGGTGCCGGTGCAGTACCGCCGGCTGCTGGAGCACCCGGACTTCGACAACTACGACCTCTCCAGCTTCGTGATGAAGTTCGCCACCAGCGCGCCGTTCGCGGCCGAGCTGAAGAAGCAGGCGCTGGAGCGCTGGCCCGGCGGGTTGATCGAGTACTACGGCATGACCGAGGGCGGCGGCGGCTTCATGCTGATGGGCCATCTGCATCCGGACAAGCTGCACACCGTCGGCCAGGCCAGTCCCGGCGCGGTGATCAAGCTGATCGACGAAGAGGGCGTTGAGGTCGGCCCCAACGAAGTGGGCGAGATCATCGGCCGCTCCCCGGCGACCATGAACGGCTATCACAACCAGCCGGGCAAGACGGCCGAGGCCCAGTGGGTCGATCCCAAGACGGGCGAGGTCTACATCCGCACCGGCGATGTCGGCCGGCTGGACGAGGACGGCTTCCTGACCCTGATGGACCGCCGCAAGGACATGATCATCTCGGGTGGCTTCAACGTCTATCCGAGCGATCTGGAGTCGGTGATCGTGCAGCACCCGGCCGTGGCCGAGGCCGCCGTGATCGCCGCGCCGTCCGACGCCTGGGGCGAGACCCCGGTGGCCTTCGTGGCGCTGAAGGACGGCGCGGCCGCCACTGCCGACGAAATCAGGGTCTTCACCAACGGCAAGGTCGGCAAGACCCAGCGGGTGTCGGACGTGGTGCTGGTCGACAGCCTGCCCCGCAGCCACATCGGCAAGGTGCTCAAGCGCGAACTGCGGGACAGCTACACGGCCGGCTGACTACTCCGGGTCGGATCCAGGCCGGCGACAGGGCGGCCGCGGCGCAGGCCGTTGAACTCTCAAGGACCGTCAGCACGGGCTCGCCCGGTGCGACACCACGCCAGAGTCGCGGACGAACGGCGGCGGGTCGATTACCCGGCAGGTAGCGCCGCGCGGCGCCTTTCGCCCCTCGACGCGTTATGATTGTCGGGAACAGGGGGCAGGCGAACACGATGCGATGGCTATTCCTGGCGATGACCCTGATCGCGGCGGCGCTGTTCGTCGTCTATGTGGCGCCCTCGGCGACGTCGCCCGCACCGCCGCCCGTGGAAGCCGTCGCCCTGCCGCCCGAGCCCTACCCGGTGGTCAGCATGCCCGTCACGGGCCTGCCCCGGGGCGAGGTCTGCAACGAGGCGCCGGCTTTCGAGGCCGCCGCCGCACGCAACGCCCTTGAGATCGACACCCTTCCCTTCTCCCCCTTCGGCCGGCCCGAGACCGGCTGGCGCATCTATGCGCCCCAGGTCGCGTCGGAGATAGCCACCGCCTGCGCGCCGGAGGACCCCGGCTTCGCCAACGCCCTGGCCGGCTGGCAGCGCGCGCACAGGCAGCCGCCGACCGGGGTGCTCGATCCGGACACTTTCCAGGCGATGAAGGTCCGCTGGCACCTGAGGCGGCCGTTCGTGGTGCTCAGCCGTGCGACCGGCTGCCCGCCGGCGGCGACCCCGACCTCCCTCGCCGCCGCCGGCGAGGACGAAGTCTATGGATCGACCGTCATCGAACTGCGCGCCGACGCCCTGGCCGCCTGGCGCCGGATGGTCGCCGACGCCCGAGACCAGGACCCCGCCATCGCCAGGGACCGGCAGGCCCTGCTCATCTTCTCGGGCTATCGGGCCCCGGACGCCGACGACCTGCGCTGCGAGTCCCAGGGCAACTGCGACAACGTCGTGCGGACCCCCTGTTCGGCGCACCGCACGGGGCTGGCCTTCGACATCGTCGTCGGTTCGGCGCCGGGCGGTCGGGTGGATTCCACCGACGACGCCAACCGCCTGGCCATGTCGCGCAGCCCGGCCTACCGCTGGCTGGTGCGCAACGCCCACCGCTACGGCTTCGTGAACTATGTATTCGAGCCCTGGCACTGGGAATGGTCGCCGCCGGAACAGCCGGGCGCGTCCCGCGCTTAGCCTCCTTCGGCATCCACGGCTCGGACAGGCCGCGCGAGATCAGCAAGACGTTCAGTCACGGCTGCGTGCGCCTGACCGACTGGGACGCCGAGCAGCTGGCGGCCGGGGTCAAGCCGGGCGTGGTGGTGACCTTCGTCGGTTGACGATCAGGCCCGAGCGGCATTGGATCTCGGTCGTGGGGAAGAAATGCGCAACCGGGGTGGCTGACTGGGCATTTGACGCGACATCGTTGCGCGGGTAACCAGTAGCCAGCTGACGGGCATGGGGCCTGTCGAATCGCGAGCAGGATTCCATGCAGATCTCCAAATGCATGACCCTTCGACCGGCCTTCTCCGTGCCTGCCGGCACGGGTTGCCCCGTGTCTGCTCGCGAGGAACACGCCGCCTAGATCACCCTCTACGATCCAGCGCCCCGTCCCTCCCGAGCCCGATCGCTCCGGAGGGATTTTTTGTATCTCCATCCTGTTACGACCGGGTTCGGGCTCTCTTCTGAAAGTCCACGACCGTGACCGACCTGACCTTCGACCAACCCGCCCTGCGACGAACGCCCTGGCTCATCGAGACCCGGGCGCTGCTCGTGCTCGCCGCCCCCATGGCCATGGCCCAACTGGCCCACATGGCGGTGATGACCACCGACGTCATCCTGCTCGGCCGCCTCGGCCGCGCGGAACTGGCGGCGGCGGCCATCGGCAACACCGTCTATTACATGGCCTGGCTGCTCGGCAGCGGGCCCGGCATGGCTGTCTCCCCGGTGATCGCCCAGATCCTCGGCGCCCGCCCCCGTGACCGGACCAGCGTGCGGGCCACGGTGCGGATGGGGCTGTGGGTGACCATGCTGGCCTCGCTGCCGCTGATGCTGCTGATGTTCAACGCCCGCTGGATCCTGCTCCACCTGGGACAGGACCCGCAGCTGGCGGCGGGCGCCGGCGTGTTCGTGGCCATGCTGGCCTTCGGCCTGCCCTTCACCCTCGGCTACCAGGCCCTGCGCAGCTTCTCCGCGGCGCTGGGCAAGCCCGGCGCGACCCTGTGGGTCATGCTGGCCACGATCGTGTTCAACGGGGTGGCGGGCTACGGCCTGATCTTCGGCAAGTTCGGCCTGCCGGCCCTGGGCCTGATGGGGTCGGGACTGGCCACAGCCGGGTCGAGCATCTTCTCGTTCGTCGCCATGCTGGTGGTCGTCCGGCTGACGCCCAAGCTGCATGCCTACCGCATTCTGCGCCGCGCCCACCGGCCCGTGCCGGTCAAGGCGAAGGAGCTGGTTCGCCTGGGCGCGCCCATCGGGGTGACGATGATCTTCGAGGCCATGCTGTTCAACACCATGACCCTGGTCATGGGGACGTTTGGGGCCATCGCCGTGGCGGCGCACCAGATCGCGCTGAACTTCGCCTCGATCACCTTCATGGTGCCGCTGGGTTTCGCCATGGCCTCCACCGTCCGGGTCGGCCTGGCGGTGGGCCGCGGCGACATGGTCGCGGCCCGGCGCGCCGGGGTCACCGCGATGGTGCTGGCGACAGGTTTCATCAGTATGGTGGCCGTGGCCATGATGCTGTTCGGCGAGCAGATCGCCGGCCTGTACCTGGGTAGCGGCCGCGCCGGAGACGAGGCGGTCATCGTCCTGGCCGTCCAGTTCCTGCTGGTGGCCGCGGCGTTCCAGATCTTCGACGCCCTGCAGGTGGTCGGGGCCCACGCCCTGCGCGGGCTGAAGGACGCCCGCATGCCGATGGTGCTGGCCGGGGTCAGCTACTGGCTGGCCGGGGCGCCGGTCTGCATCTTGCTGGGCGTCGTCCTGAAGATGCAGGGCCTGGGCATCTGGATCGGGTTAGCCTTCGGTCTGGCCGTGGCGGCCGGCGCCATGTGCTGGCGGTTCTGGCGGATCACAAGAGTGATCTGAGTAGGGGACATGTACCGCCTTCGGTACGTGTCCCCGATCCGCGCCTGACGGGGACACGTACCGAAGGCGGTACATGTCCCTTTGCCCCATCAGAACGGCAGCGTCGCCAAATCCGGCTCGACCCACGCCCGCCGGGCCTCCGCCGAGAACAGCCGCTCCCGCGACCACCAGGCCAGCAGCCAGTCGCGCCGGCCCAGGTCGGTAGCCAGCAGCGCATTGCAGGCGGCGAACAGGGGAGTCCCCTCCGGCAGGCCGGCCAGGAATGCCCGCACGGCCCGCAGCGAAGCCAGGGTGATGGTCTCGTGATAACCCTCGCTGTCGGTGTTCGGCACGCCCGTGGCGGTGTTGTAGGCCCGGATCA
This sequence comes from Caulobacter sp., assembly GCA_030678995.1. GTDB lineage: Bacteria > Pseudomonadota > Alphaproteobacteria > Caulobacterales > Caulobacteraceae > Caulobacter. Next base: position 93,811 of record JAUXTQ010000017.1, on the reverse strand, counting down.
GTCCCGGCATGTCGCGCTCGGCGACGAGGTCCGACTGGCCCGCGATCAGCCAGACCGCCGCCGCGAAATGGGCGGCGTGGGTCCAGGCGGGCTTGGGCAGGGTCAGGGCGACGACGCCCTCGCCGATGGCGATGACCTCGGCGTCCGACGTGAAAAGGGTGGTCATGGATGGCTCCTGTAGATGAAGCCGGCGCCCCAAAACGACAAACCCGCCGGGGTCGCCGGCGGGTTTGTTGGTCGTAAGGTGGAAGGGATCGGGCCTCGATCACCTCACCGCATGCGCAACGGCCGCCGGGAAAATCCGACGTTGTTGCTGCGCGAAGGCGGTGCGAGCGAGAGCCATGGACGGGCGTCTACAGGCGATGCCACATTCAGGCAAGACGCTCCCCGCTCGCGGGGAGCTGTCAGGCGGAGCCTGACTGAGGGGCAGCGCCGGCGTCTGCCGCCCCATCCTGAACGCCGGACTTGGCCGGCAGCAGTCTTCCGGATCGTCCGGGGCGAGCGGCGCAGCCCCTCCACCGCCTTCGGCGGTCCCCCTTCCCGCTGCGCGGAGAGGATTCGAATGAGGCTAAGCCGCCACCGCCGACTGCCCTGCCGCCTCGGCGGTGATTTCGAAGCTCCGCAGCCGCGCCGCGTGGTCGTGGATCTGGGCGGCGATGATCAGTTCGTCCGCGCCGGTCCGTTCGATGAACTCCGCCAGACCCTTCCGCACCGTCTCCCGAGACCCGACCACCGAGCAGCGCAGGGCCTGGGCCAGCCGGGCCTTGGCCATAGCGTCGAGCCGCTCCTCATAGCCCTCCATCGGCGGCGGCAGGCGGCCGGGCATGCCAGTGGCGAGGTTGACGAAGGCCTGCTGCAGCGAGCTGAACAGCAACTTCGCCTCCTCGTCGGTGTCGGCGGCGAAGACGTTCAGGGCCAGCATCACATAGGGCTTGTCGAGCTGGGCCGAGGGCTCGAACCGGGCGCGGTAGGCGGCCACGGCGGCCTCCATCTCCTGCGGCGCGAAGTGGCTGGCGAAGGCGTAGGGCAGGCCGAGCGCCGCGGCCAGATGGGCGCCGAACTGGCTTGAGCCGAGGATCCACACCGGCACCTCCAGCCCCTCTCCCGGCGTCGCCACCACCGCCTGACCGGGCTGGGCCGGCTGGAAGTAGCGCATCAGTTCGACCACATCGGCCGGGAAGCGATCGACGTCCCCGACCATGGTCCGGCGCAGGGCCCGGGCGGTGATCTGGTCGGTTCCCGGCGCGCGGCCGAGGCCCAGGTCGATCCGCGGGCCGTAGAGGGCCGCCAGCGTCCCGAACTGCTCAGCGATCTGCAGCGGCGCATGGTTGGGCAGCATGATCCCGCCGGACCCGACGCGGATGGTCGAGGTGCCCTCGGCGATATGGCCGATCAGCACGCTGGTCGCCGCGCTGGCGATGCCGCGCATGTTGTGATGCTCGGCCAGCCAGAACCGGTTGTAGCCCCAGCGCTCGACATGCTGCGCCAGATCGCGGCTGTTGCGCAGCGCCTGCTGGACGGTGGAGCCCTGAACGACGGGGGCGAGGTCGAGAACGGAGAGGGGGGTCATGGTTTCCATATGGGGAGCAGAGCGGGGACACGCACTGAAGTGCATGTCCCCGCGTGGTCGCTCTACGGAATCAACAGCACCCGACCGACCGCCTGCCGGCTCTCGATATAGGCGTGCGCCGCGGCGGCTTCCGACAGCGGGAACTCGCGGTCGATGACCACCTTGATGTCTCCCCGAGCGGCGTCCTCGATCAGGCCCTGGATCATGTCGTGGGCGCGGTCGGTCATGATCTCGGCGCCGAGGAACACGCCGCTCAGCGACCGGTTGCCGCCCATCAGGGTGCCGACATCGACGACCATCGGCTCGCGGCCGGCCTGGCCGACCATCGAGACCCGGCCGCGATAGCCGAGCGACAGGATCGAGCCCTGCAGGGTCGGGCCGCCCACGCTGTCGACGACGAGGTTGACGCCCTTGTTGTCGGTGATCTTCATCACCGCCTCGGGCACCGCGTCCTTCGTGTAGTTGATGCCGTGGTCGAGGCCGTAGGTCTTGAGCTTCTCCAGCCGCGCGTCGCTGGAGGCGGTGGCCAGCACCCGCGCGCCGGCCCGTTTGGCCAGCTGGATGGCGGCCAGACCCACGCCGGACGCGCCGGCCTGGACCAGCACGGTCTCGCCGGCCTTCAGACGGCCGAACTCGAACAGACAGTCGTGCGCCGTGCCGAAGGCCACCGGGATGACGGCGGCGTGGCGCGGGTCGAGGCTGTCCGGGATCGGCCAGCAGTTGCGCGCCGGCACCGGACGCAGCTCGGCGTGGCTGCCGAAGCCGTCGACGGTGGCGACCTTCTGGCCGACGCGCAGGTGGGCGACCTCCGACCCGACCTCGACGATCTCGCCGGACGCCTGGTAGCCGACGATGTGCGGCTTGGTCACCAACGGCCCGCGCCAGCGGTTCAGCGTGTCGCCGCCCTCGATGCTGACGGCCAGCACCCGGATGATGACGCCCTTGGGATGGCAGACGGGATCGGGAACGTCCTCGTACTTCAGGACCTCGGGGGACCCGTTCTCGTAATAGACGGCGGCTTTCATGGTGTTTTCTCCGTCGGGGACATGCACTTCAGTGCGTGTCCCCCGCAGCTTTGGCGGTGATCGTGAGCATTCGAAGCGGCTGGGGACACGCACTGAAGTGCATGTCCCCGGTCGTAGTTAGTTCCACACCGGCGGCTTCCTGCCGATCCACGGCAGTTCCTTCTCCAGCTGGCCGGCCAGGCGATACAGCGTCGCCTCGTCGCCGAACTGGCCGGTGAACATCATGCCGAGCGGCAGGCCCGCCTCGCTCTGCCACAGCGGCAGGGACAGGCTGGGCTGGCCGGTGAAGTTGAACGGCGGGGTGGTGCCGTAGGTGGCGGCCTGGCGCTTGTCGAACTCTTTGATATCGACCGTCAGCGGGTCGAGCCAGTCGATGCGCGGCGAGGGGTAGCTCATGGTCGGGGTGAGGAAGACATCGAAGGCCTGGAAGCGCTCGAGGATCTGGATGTTGATCAGCCGCAGCGTCTGCCAGCCCCACAGGGCCTGCTGGCCGCTGACCCGCCGGCCGCCGTCGTAGCCACGCTGGGCCAGGGGGCCGAGCTCGCCCGGCTCCGGCTCGCGGCCCAACGCTTCGACCCAGCGCTGGATCGAGGCGGCGAAGTTGGAGGCCGAGACCAGCCCCTGGGCGCGGTACATCAGGCGGTAGTCGATGCCCAGGCCCATCTCGAACACCTCGTGGCCGAGGGCCTTGAGGGTTTCGACCGTGCGCTGGGTCGCGGCCAGCATCTCGTCGCCCATCGGCCGGCCGCTGGGAGTCTCGTTGGTCCAGGCAATGCGCAGCTTGCCGGGGCTGCGGCTGACCTCGTCGAGGAAGGGCCGCTCCTTCTTCGGATGGGTGAAGGGATCGCCCGGCTGCGGGCCGTCAGTGGCGTCGAGCATGGCGGCGCTGTCGCGCACTGTGCGGCTGACCACATGGTGGACCGAGAAGCCCATGGCCCCGTCGGTGACCTCGCAGATCGGCGTGCGGTCGCGGGTGATCTTCATCCCGACCAGGCCGCAGTTGGCCGCCGGGATGCGGATCGAGCCAAGGCCATCGCTGGCGTGGGCCAGGGGGACCATGCCGGACGCCGTGGCGCTGGCCGCGCCGCCGGAGGAGCCGCCGGAGATGTGTTCCGGGTTCCACGGATTGCCGCACGGCCCCAGCCGCTCGGACTGGGTGACGCCCGGAATGCCGAACTCCGGCGTGTTGGTCTTGCCCAGCAGCACCACGCCCGAGGCGCGGTAGCGGCGGACCAGTTCGCTGTCGGCGGCGTCGGCCGCGACCTGGGCGTACATCGAGCCGGAGCTTCGGGGCCAACCCCGGACCTGGGCCCCCAGGTCCTTGATCAGGAACGGCACGCCTTTGAACGGCCCGTCCGGCAGCGGCCCGGCGGCGACCTTGCGCGCCTCGTCGTAGGCCTTGTGGACAACCGCGTTGAGGGTCGGGTTATGCCGCTCGATGCGCTCGATGGCGGCCTCGACCAGCTCGGATGGCGAGACCTCGCCTTTCTTGACCAGGGCGGCGAGCCCCAAGCCGTCATGCTCGGCGTATTCGGCAAAGGCCATGCGTTTTCTCCCCGTTCTTTGTCGTCAGACTAATCCGTTAGAGCAGCGGAAACAGACCCAACTCACTCGAGCCTTGAAAGCGAATTCGACCGGCCTTGCTTTCTGGCGAACCCTCAAGCAGCGCGGGAAGGTGTCGCAGGGCCAACTGCAGCGCCTGTAGAGCGTCGATGCCGTAGATGGTCCGCCGGGTTGGTTCTCGCGGTTCAGGCCAGGCAATTTCGATCTCGCAGCCGAAGTCACCCGTCGGCCTGAATTCAGGCTGGAAAACCCTCACGCGGATCTCGCCTCCATCAACGACGTCGAATGTGCGTTCGGCTATCGCGGTCATCGTGCGGCCAGGAACGCCAGCTTCTCCACTGGCTCCAGGGTGGGCGCCTCGCGCTTCAACACCTTGAAGGCCGCCTCGGCCGCGTCGAGAGCGAAGTCGATATCCGCCTCGGTCATCGCCGCGCAGAGGAACATATTGTGCCAGGGATGCACGTAGACGCCCTTGGCCAGCATGGCGCTGGACCAGCAGAAGCCCTTGCGCAGGTCCGGGTCGTCGTCGAACAGGAACAGCGGCATGGTCCCCGGTCCCGTCTGGCGGAAACCGAAGCCGGCGGCGGTCGCCCGTTCGGCAAGTCCGGTCCGCAGGCGTTCTCCCAGACCCGTTATCCGTTCCAGATAGTCGCTCTCGCGGACCAGTTTCAGCGTCTCCAGCCCCGCCGCCATGGCCGCCGCGGCGTACCAGAAGGAGCCGGTGACATAGATCGAGGCGGCGGCCTTGCGAGCCTTGTCATTGCCCAGCATGGCCGAGATTGGATGGCCGTTGGCGATGCATTTGCCCCAGGTCGAGAGGTCCGGCTGGACCCCCATCACCGACCAGCTGCAGTCGCGGGCGATACGCAGGCCGCCGCGCACGTCGTCGACCACCAGCAGCGCGCCCGTCTGGTCGGCCAGCTCGCGGGCGCGGCGGGCGTAGGCGGGGTCTGGCGCGGCCTGGTCGACGAAGGCGTCATGGCGGAACGGCGCGGCGAAGATGGCCGCCAGGTCGTCGCCGGCCTTGGCCACGGCAGCTTCCAGGCTGGCCACGTCATTGTAGGCGCAGAACAGCTGGTTGGCCTTGTCCTCGGGCGTGGTCCCGGCGGGCCTCGGCGTGCACCAGGGGGCGGCCCCGTGATAGGCGCCCCTGGCCAGCACCAGGGTCTTGCGGCCGGTGTGCTGGCGGGCGGTCATCATCGCCATGGTCGTGGCGTCCGTGCCGTTCTTGCAGAACATCGCCCAGTCGGCGTGGGTGACCATGGCCACGAAGGCCTCGGCCAGCTCGACCATCAGGCCGGTGGGCCCGGTCAGGGCGTCACCCTGCCCCAGCTGGCGCACATAGGCCGCGTCGATCTGCGGGTTTGCGTAGCCAAACAGGTTGGGCCCGTAGGCGCACATCAGGTCGAGGTAGCGCTTGCCGTCGACATCGGTGATGTGGGCGCCGTCGCCGCCTTGGAAGAACTGCGGATAGTCGTCGGGCAGCAGGCCCACCGACTGGTGGCCGTACATCCCGCCCGGGATCACCGCCTCGGCGCGCCGACGCAGCTCGCGGTCGGCGCTATTGGGTCCGTTGAACGCCATCGGTCATTCCCCGCTCTGACTGTCGGGGTCAGGGTACCAATGAAAAGGCCGCGGAGTCGCCCCCGCGGCCTGATCATAGTCGTCCGACGCCCGGCCTATTCGCCGCCGCCGTTCCAGATTTCCTCGGCCACGTCGATGAACACCTCGATGTTCACGCGCAGGTTCCCGCGGGAGATGCCTTCGTCGAAGATCAGGTATCGCGAGACGTCCAGCGAGTTGTCGCCGCCGTTGCGCACGCCCACGGCGGAGCGGTCGATCTTCTTTTCGCGGGCGTCCACCTCGGCGTCGGAGTCGAGGGTGAAGCCGGCGGACATGTTGGCGCCCTTGCAACGCTTGGCCGTGGTCCCCGAGCAGACGGTGCCGTAGATGACGAACTTCATGCCGCCCGCGGACGTGGCGCCCACATAGGGCGAGCCGTCACTCAGGGCGCCTTCCTTGGTTACCGTGGCGCCGGCGGCGGTGACGGCCTGCTTCATGTCGGTCAGACCCCAGTCGGTCAGCAGACCGCTCTGGGCGAAGGCCGCACCGGGAGTGGAGAGGGCAAGCGTCAGAGCGCTGGCCGTGGCGAGCTTCTTGAGCATGGTGTCGTTCCTGTTCACTAGAGTTTACCCCAGACTTCATCTGAGACGCCCACAAAGACGCTGATGTTGATCACCAGGTTGTCGCGATGAATGCCGTTGTCGAAAATCAGATAGCGGGTGAGCAGCAGATCGCCGTCCCCGCCGTTGCTGATGGCCACCGCGGCATAGTCCAATTCCCGAATCTTCGTCTGGACCTCGGAATCCGAACCCAGTGTGAAGCGGGTTTCCAGCAGTGCGCCCTTGCACCGCTTGGCGGTTGCCGGCCCGGTGCAGACCCGGCCGGTGATGGTGAATTTCAGCCCGCTGGCCGACTTGGCCGCCACGTAGGGCGTGCCGTCGGCCTGGGCCCCGTCCTCGGTGACCGTCCCCTCGGCGGCGGCGACCGCGGTGCGCATGTCGGCCAGTCCCCAATCCGACAGATAGGTCTGGGCGTTCGCCGCCCCGGCAAGGGCAAGCGACATCGCCAAGGCGCTAACCGCAGCCAAGGTCTTGATCATGCGAGCCTTTCCCCCAAGAAGCAGCCGTCTGACTGGCAGCTTATGACGGGATTTCCCGTCAGGCCAGCAGGTCAGCGGTCTCAGTATGCCTTTTCAGCCAGGCTGCGGCATAACCGCAAAGGGGGGTAATCTTCAGCTTCCGCTCGCGGGCCGCCGCGACGACCCCCTCCATCAGACGACCCGCTGTTCCCTGTCCCCGCAAGACCTGCGGGGAGAAAACGTAGTCGATGATCATGCGGTCGGGCGTTTGCCGGTAGTCGGCGTAGGCGATCTGGCCCTGTTCGATCAGTTCGAACCGGCCGGCGGCGGAATTGTCGGTGATTTGAGCCATGTCGGAAATATAGGCGCCTCGCGCCGTAATGCGATCCCGGATAACCTTGGAGTCTCACCTTCAGGGAGCCTTCCGATGCGCATCGCCGCCGGCATCTGTCTCGCCGCCCTCGCCCTCGCCGCCTGCAGCAAACCCGCTGACAAGACCAACGTCGCGTCGGCCGGGGACGCTTCGCCGGCGGCGAAGGCGGCCAGCCCCATCCCGCCGGGCATCGACGCCGCGCCGCATCTTCGCGCCGGCCTGTGGGAGGTCACCGTCCAGGGCATGCCGGCCGCGGCGCGGACCTGCATCGACGACAAGACCCAGAGCGACAACGCGGTCCTCGGCCAGGGCGCCGACACTCGCAACTGCTCCAGGAACACCTGGCGCCGCATCCCGGGCGGGATTGCCTTCGAGTTCGCCTGCGACAACGACGGCATGAAGATGGCCAGCAAGGGCACTGTCACCGGCGACTTCAACAGCGCCTACCGAGTGGAGGCGGACCTGAGCGGCTCGCGCGACGGCCAGGCCTTTAGCCAGAAGCAGGTCATCGATGCCCGCTATGTCGGCGCCTGCCCGGCCGGCATGAAGCCCGGCGACAGCCAGGTCACGATCAACGGCCGCACCATCACCGCGCCGATGAAGCCGGCGGGCTAGGAAAGGAAGGCCGAAGGGTCAGACCAGCTCCACCGCCATCGCCGTCGCCTCGCCGCCGCCGATGCACAGGCTGGCGAGGCCCTTCTTGCCGCCGCGCGCCTGAAGCGCCGCCAGCAGGGTGGCCAGAATGCGCGCGCCGGACGCGCCGATGGGGTGGCCGAGCGCCGTGGCGCCGCCGTTGACGTTCAGTTTGGCCCGGTCGATGCCGAGCTCGCGAGCGGCGATCATGGCGACCACGGCGAAGGCCTCGTTGACCTCCCACAGGTCAACCTCGTCGGCCGTCCAGCCGGCCTTCTTCAACGCCTTCTGCATCGCCGGAACGGGGGCGGTGGTGAACAGGCCCGGCTCATGGGCGTGGGCGGCGTGGGCGACCACGCGGGCGACGATCGGCAGCCCCAGCGCCCTGGCCACGCTTTCGCGGGTCATCACCAGGGCCGCCGCCCCGTCGCTGATCGAGGAGGCGTTGGCGGCCGTGATGGTGCCGTCCCTGGCGAAGGCGGGTTTCAGGCCCGGGATCTTCGAGGGGTCTGCCTTCAGCGGCTGCTCGTCCTGGCTGACCACCTCCTCGCCCTTGCGGGTCTTCACCGTCACCGGGGTGATTTCGGCGACGAAGGCGCCGCTCTCGATGGCCGTGCGGGCGCGGCTCAGGCTCTCGATGGCGTAGGCGTCCTGGTCTTCGCGGGTGAACTGGTAGGTGCGCGCGCTCTCCTCGGCGAACGATCCCATCAGTCGGCCGGGCTCGTAGGCGTCCTCCAGCCCGTCCAGGTACATGCTGTCGCTGATCGTATCGTGGCCGATGCGCGCGCCGCCGCGATGCTTGGTCATCAGATAGGGCGCGCCGGTCATGCTCTCCATGCCGCCGGCGACAATGAGGTCGACGCTGCCGGCTGCCAGGGCGTCATGGGCCATGATCGCCGCCTGCATGCCGCTGCCGCACATCTTGTTGACGGTGGTCGCCTCGACGCCGAGGGACAGGCCCGCACCCAGACCCGCCTGGCGCGCCGGGGCCTGGCCCAGGCCCGCGGGCAGGACGCAGCCCATGATGATCTGCTCGATCTTCGCCGGGTCGACCCCGGCCCGCTCCACCGCCGCGCGGACGGCGGCGGACCCCAGCTCGGTCGCTTTCACCCCGGTGAGCGCGCCCTGAAAGCCGCCCATGGGCGTGCGGGCGAACGAGACGATGACGACGGGATCGGCGGACATGGATGGCGCTCCTGATCAGACGGCGTTGATTTGAGCGTTCCGGCGACGGCCCGCAAGCCCGGTCAGGCGGCCGCCTTGTCCAGCGACACGCGGAAGGCGCCCCTGGCCCGGGCCACGGTCTGGCCGTCGGCGGTGATGTCCATCTCCACATGGCAGAGGGTCCGGCCCGTTCGGGAGAAGTGCGTGTCGAAGGCCAGCCACTGGCCGGGCCAGGCCACGTCCAGGTAGTCGATGGTCATCCCGCTGGTCCACAGGTTGGACACAGGCACGCCCTCGGCGCGCAGCCGGGCGGCGCAGGACATGCCCATGGCCTGGTCGGCGAGGGCCGCGAGAAGCCCGCCGTGGACTGTGCCTCGCGAATTGAGGTGCGGCTCGTGGATGTGGAGGCCCAGGATCACGCGGTCCGGCTCATGGCGGACGAAGAGCGGTTTCCAGGGAGCGAGCAGCGGACTCTCGCGGGTGAACGGTTCGAACCCGACCGGCGGCTGCATGGCGATCTTCCTCGTTGCAAACATATGTTTGAAACGATTGTTTTGATCGTCAAGCGGAAAGGCAAAAAGAAGGGACGGCGGCGGATCGTTCGTCGGCATCCCGAAGTCTGACAGGCAGGCAGCAGCTAACGGAATTCCGGACCCGTTCGTCCATAAAAGCAACCCTCTTGCTTTCCCTGGACGGAAACCGCAATCTCGCCGCCATGGGCCGTACAGCAGATTATTCGCATCAGACCTGCGGCATCGCCGGGACGCTGGAGATCGTCGGCGACCCCTGGACGCTGCTGATCCTGCGCGACGCCTTCCGCGGCATTCGCCGGTTCGAGCAGTGGCAGGAGCGTCTGGGCGTCGCCCGCAACGTGCTGGCCGCCCGGCTGAAGAGCCTGGTGGCCCATGGCGTGCTCGAGACGCGCCGCTATTCCGAGCGCCCGCCGCGCCAGGAGTACATCCTGACCGAAAAGGGCCAGGCCCTGCGACCGGTGCTGCTGACCATGGCCGACTGGGGCAACAAGCATGTCTACGGCGACAAGGCGCCGGTGCGCTTCGTCCACGACCACTGCGGCCAGGACTTCGTGCCCCGGCTGGTCTGCGAACACTGCGGCGAAGGCCTGATCCCCGGCGACCTGCGCCACATCCACGTCAACGAGAACGCGATGACCGTGGGCGAGGCGCTGGCGCGGGCTGACGAAGATTAGAGGGCATCGACATTCAGCCCTGTGATGGCTGAAGTCGGGCGCTACGCTGTTCAAATAATTCCGTCATGGCCCATCATGTTCGGGCGGGCTCGCGGAAGCAGAGGAGACGCGCAAGTGGGTGGTCTGACTTCAGCCAGGGCGGTCACTTTCGTCCTGACCCGGGACCGGGAGGCGTCGAAGGCCTTCTACACGGCGACTCTCGGCCTGCCGCTGGTGGCCGACGACCCGTTCGCCAGCGTGCTGGACATGAACGGGACCATCCTGCGGATCACCCAGATCGATGGCTATGTGGCCTCGCCCCACCCGGTGCTGGGCTGGCAGGTCCCCGACATCGCGCAGGCCATTGCGGACCTGACCGGCAAAGGCGTGACCATGACGATCTACGAAGGCTACGACCAGGACGCCATGGGCGTCTGGACCGCGCCGGACGGCAAGGCCAAGGTCGCCTGGTTCCCCGATCCGGACGGCAACGTCCTGAGCCTCACGGAAAGCTGACCGGAGGTGTCTGGGGCCATGCACAAGGGATCCTGCCTCTGCGGCGCGGTGAGCTTCGAGGTCGCGGGCGAGCTGCCGGCGCCGGACGCCTGCCACTGCAGCCAGTGCCGCCGAACGTCGGGGCATGTCTGGGCCTCGACGGACGTGCCGAAGTCGGACGTGACCATCCATGGCGAGGACAGCATCCGCTGGTTCCAGTCGTCGGAAAAGGTGCGGCGCGGCTTCTGCGCCACCTGCGGCTCGGCCCTGTTCTGGGACCCGCTCCATCGCGATAAAATCGCCATCGCCATGGGCGCCTTCGACGCCCCCACCGGGACCCGGCTGGGCAAGCACATCTTCGTCGCCGACAAGGGCGACTACTACGACATCGCCGACGGTCTGCCGCAGAACGGCCAATAGTCAGGGGACATGTACTGTAGTGCGCCCCTGAGGTGAGACAGATAAAATCAGGTACAGTTCGCTGCTGTTGACGTCATGGGACGCCGTACGGCGTCCCATGACGATTGGTTTTCGAACTCCATGGGCGACAGATAGTCCAGCGCTGAGTGGAGCCGGCGCTTGTTGTAGACCTGCTCGATGAAGTTTCCGATCTCGGCCCTTGCGTGCTCCAGGTCGCGATAGCCCGCGCCATCGACCTCCTCGGCCTTGAGGGTCCTCATGAACCGCTCGGCCTTGGCGTTGTCGTAGGGACATCCGCCGCGGCTCATGCTGGGGATGGCCCCGACCGCCTCCAGGGCGCGGGCATAGTCGGCGCAGGCGTACTGCACGCCGCGATCGGAGTGATGAACCAGAGCTCCGAAGGCCGGTCGGCGGTCGGCCAGGGCCAGAGCCAGGGCCTCGATGGCCAGGCTCGCCCCCAGGTGATCGGCCAGGGCCCAGCCCACAACCCGGCGGCTGAAGGCGTCCAGCACCACCGCCAGATAGACGAAGTCCCGGTCCAGCCGGATGTAGGTGATATCAGCCACCCACAGCCGGTTCGGGGCCAGGGGCTGCATCCTGCCGGCCAGATTGGGATAGACCTTCAGCCCATGGCTGGAGTTGGTCGTGGCCGGAACATAGGCCTTGCGACGCAGGGCCAGCAGGTTGTCCGCGCCCATCAGCCGCCTGACCCGCTTGGCGTTGACGAACCAGCCCCGGCGCCCAAGCACCGCCGTCACCCGGCGATAGCCGTAGAAGCGATGATCCGGCTCCAGGCAAACCTCATGGATGGCGTCGCGCAGCGCCATCTCCTCCAGCGCCATCTCCCTCTCGCCCCAGCCACGGTAGTAGCTCGCCCGGCTGACCTTCGCCGCCGCGCACAGCTGTTCAATCACCGCCCCCTGGCCTTGCGGACCGGTCATCGCTTCGATCTGGGCGAAGACCCCGTCGCGCCAGGCCCGTCGTTCGGCCGGCGCGACGCCTTGATACGCCGCAAGGCTCCTTGAAAAAAATCCAGTTCAACCGCTTGCTGGCCAACCTTGCGTTCCAGATCCGCAATCCGACGTTCGGCCGCCGCCAACGGATCGGCCCGTTCAAGACGCGCCTGACGCCCCAGAGCCTCGACCCTCGTCGGACGGCCCCGACCCCGAACTCCAAGCTCTCCAGCCCGCGACCCATACAGCCACTTGTAAATCACCTGACGGTGCACACCCAGCTCGCGACTGAGCGTCAACACCTTCTCCCCCGCCTCCACACGCGCCACCACAGCCCGCTTCAAAGCCAGATCAATCACTCTTCGAGACATCGTTCCTCTCTCCTCGAAGAACTGTCCCCTATTTACACCGTCTCATTCCAGGGGCGCACTACATGTACCCCCTTGGGTACGTGTCCCCTTATTGACTCCCTGACATACGTCAGCTATTTCTGACATATGAAAGCGAACCCATCGCCACCGACGGGAGACCAGCTGCTGGCCATGCTGGCGGCGCTGGCCAGTCCGCATCGGCTGCGGATCATCGCGGCGCTGCAGGCCGGCGGGCGCAACTACATCAGCCGGCTGGCGCGCGAGCTCGGCATCAGCCGTCCGCTGCTGCACCTGCATCTGCAGAAGCTGGAAGACGCCGGCCTGGTCACCAGCCAGCTGGAACTCTCCGCCGACGGCAAGGCGCTCAACTTCTTCGAAGTCACCGACTTCGCCCTGCAACTCACGCCGGCCGCGATCGGCGACGCCGCGCGCTCCCTGACCAACAAACCCGAGACTTGAGAAGAGAACCCCGATGTTTCCCACACCGCTCTTCATATTCACCGCCAGCCTGCCGTTCGTGACCATCCTGCTGGTCTTCGGCATGCGCTACTTCGCCCTGATCCAGCAGGCGAAGGCGCGGCTCGCCAACGATGACGCCTATCGCCAGATCGCCGAGAAGGCGCTGGCTGATCACGGCGCCGCGGCGGCCGCCCTGACCTCGATCGAGACCCGCCTGGCCGCCATCGAAAAGATCCTCAAGGACGTCGGCTAACCCGCCGGAGCCCTTCCCTCTCACATCACCGCAAGGAACCCCCGGCATGACCCAGGTCTCGCTGCTGCGCCTCTACGCCCTCAGGGCCGCCTATCTGCTCATGTCCGTCGGCCTCGGCCTGACCATCTGGCCGGGCATCCTGCACCCTGAAAAGCCATGGCCGCTGATGTACGGCGTGGTGCAGTGCGTGCTGGGCGCGGTGTCGCTGCTGGCCCTGCTCGGCCTGCGCTATCCGCTGCGGATGCTGCCGCTGTTGATGTTCGAGATGATCTGGAAGTCGATGTGGCTGGGCCTGGTCGGCATTCCAGCCTGGCAGGCCGGCGCCATGGACGCCGGCACGTCCGAGACCCTGTTCGCCTGCGGCATGGGCGTGATCTTCCCGCTCGTCATCCCGTGGGGCTATGTGTGGACGAACTATGTGGCCGCGCCGGGGGATCGGTGGCGGTAGACGAAGCGGGACAGACACCCGCGGGTGTCTGTCCCTGTCCCGCCCCGCTTCATTTATGGTTAAAGCAACCTTGCCATGATGGCCGCCAGGTTTCCCGGGGCCATCGCGTTGCGCAGTCTGATCGCCGCCGTCGAGCGTATCGAGCCGCTGTCCATTTCCTGTCGGGTGGCGGCGGTGAACGGGCTGCTGATCGAGGCGCGGGGCGGGCTCACCCATCTGGCCGTCGGGGCCCGGGCGGAGATTATCCGCCGCAACGCCCCGCCGCTGGCCGCCGAGGTGGTCGGGTTCCGCGAGACCCGCGCCCTGCTGATGCCCTTCGGCCCGGTCGAGGGCGTGGCCCCCGGGGCGGAGATCAACATCCAGCCGGACGGCGGCATGGTCCGCCCGCACAAGGCGTGGCTGGGCCGGATCATCGACGCCTTCGGCAATCCCATCGACGGCAAGGGCCCCCTGCCCCAGGGCGCCTCGCCCTACAGCCTGCGCGCGCCACCCCCGCCGGCCCACGCCCGCGGCCGGGTCGGCGAGCGGCTGGACCTGGGCGTAAAGGCGATGAACGTCTTCACCACCACCTGCCGTGGCCAGCGCCTGGGCATCTTCGCCGGCTCGGGCGTCGGCAAGTCGGTGCTGCTGTCGATGCTGGCCCGCCAGGCCGACTGCGATGCCGTCGTCGTCGGGCTGATCGGCGAACGGGGCCGGGAGGTCCGCGAGTTCATCGAGGAGACCCTCGGCGAGGAGGGCCTCAAGCGCGCCGTGGTGGTGGTCGCCACCTCTGATGAGCCGGCGCTGAAGCGCCGCCAGGCCGCCTACATGACCATGGCCGTGGCCGAGGCGATGCGCGACCAGGATATGGAAGTGCTCTGCCTGATGGACTCGGTGACCCGTTTCGCCATGGCCCAGCGCGAGATCGGCCTGGCCGCCGGCGAGCCGCCGACGACCAAGGGCTACACCCCGACGGTCTTCACCGAGTTGCCCAAGCTGCTGGAGCGGGCCGGCCCTGGCCCCGTGCGGCCGGACGGCTCCACGGCCGGCCCGATCACCGGCCTGTTCACCGTGCTGGTAGACGGCGACGACCACAACGAGCCGATCGCCGACGCCGTGCGCGGCATCCTCGATGGCCATATCGTGATGGAAAGAGCGATCGCCGAGCGCGGACGTTTTCCTGCGATAAACGTCCTCAAGTCCATAAGCAGGACCATGCCCGGCTGCCAGCTGCCTCATGAGCGCCAGATCGTCGCCAACGCCCGCCAGACCCTGGCGGCCTGGGCGAACATGGAAGAGCTGATCCGCATCGGCGCCTATCGCGCCGGCGCCGACCCGCAGATCGACCGGGCCATCGCCCTCAATCCCGACCTCGAGGCCTTTCTGGCCCAGGACAAGGACGAGGTCTCGACTCTCGACGACGCCTTCGGCCGGCTCGACGGCATCCTGGCGGGTGACGCCTGATGAAGGCCATGGGCTCCCTGATCCGCATCTCGACCCACGAGGTCGAGACCCTGCAGAAGCGGCTGGCCGACATCGTCGACCGCCGCACCCATGCCGAGCTGAAGCTTGCGGTGCTGGAGGCCGAGGGCGAGTCCGAGCTGCAGAACGCCCGCGCCGACGCCGAGGCCGGCTGGTACATGGCCGGCTTCCGCGAGGGGCTGAAACTACGCAAGGCGGAGGCGATGGACGCCATCGACACCCTGGCCCTCGAGGAAGCCGGCGCCCGCGACGCCCTGGCCGAGGCCTTCGAGGCGCTCAAGAAGTACGAGCATGTGGCCGAGAACCACCGCCTGGCCGCCCGCAAGGAAGCCGGCCGCCGCGAAACCGCCGCCCTCGACGAACTGGGCCTGCGGCGGGCCGGGCAGCGGTGAAAAGAGACTACGAGGGGGACAGGTTAAGCTGTCCCAAGGGACAGCTTAACCTGTCCCCGCCAGCGGCGCCGGTGTCCCGTCGCCTGATCCTGGCGTCCGGCCTCGCCCTCGCCGCCTGTGGGCGGGAGCCGGCGCTGAGCCAGCCGATCCCCGAGCCGCCGCTGAAGTCGCTGGCCCCCTTTCCCATCGGGACCTGCGTCCGCGCGCCGGACCTGGAAGACCCGGCCTACGCCGGCCTCGCCGCCCGCCACTTCTCCCAGCTGACCGCCGAGTGGGAGATGAAGATGGAATACGTCGTCCAGCCGGACGGCTCCTTCCGCTTCGACCGGGCCGACGCTATCGCCGCCTTCGCCCGGCGCAATGGTCAGCGCCTCTTTGGCCATACCCTGCTGTGGTACGCCAACGAGCCGGAGGGGTTCGCGCGCCTGGACGAGAGCCGCCAGAGCTTCGAGGGCGCCCTGCGCAACTACGTCACCGCCATGGTCAGCCGCTATCGCGGGCTGGCGTCGGGCTGGGACGTGATCAACGAGCCGGTGATGGAGAACGGCGAGGGCCTGCGTGACAGCCTGTGGAGCCGCAAGCTGGGCCAGACGGGCCAGTTCAAGGTCGCCTTCGAGGCGGCCAGGGCGGCCGATCCGGCGGCGGTGCTGTTCGTCAACGACTACCACCTGGAAAGCCGGCCGGCGAAGCTGCGGACCTACATGACGCTGATCGAGCAGCTGCTGAAGGACGGAGTCCCGCTGGGCGGCATCGGCTGCCAAACCCATTGCTGGTCGGAGCTGGCGCCGGGGGCGATCACCGCGACGCTGAAGGCCCTGGCCGGGTTCGGCCTGCCGATCCACCTGTCGGAGATGGACGTCTCGACCGTCCAGGGCGGGATGCTCGCCAACCGCGCCGAGGCCGAACGGCGCCAGGCGCGACTCTATGGCGAGGCGATCGAGGCCTTCGCCGCCCTGCCCGAGCGGCAGCAGTTCGCCTTCACCGTCTGGGGCCTGCGCGACCGCGACAGCTGGCTCAAGCGCGAGAACGCCCAGGACCGGCCGTTGCTGTTCGATGACGCGGGACGGCCCAAGCCGACCTTCGCCGCAATCGTGGACGCCCTGCGAGCGCGCTAGCCGAAAGTGGTTGCCGGTTTCGGCGACCAGCGCGCTCGCCTCTCTAGTTTAGAGCCTTCCTGATCGCCCCTCCGGGGCGGGAAGGCTCTAGGCGTTGAACGTCGGCGGCGGGGCGATTGGCTTGTGCAGGGCGTGGTCCGCATCGCTGGCCAGGCGGAGGGCGCGCAGGTCGTCGGCGATGCGGAAGATGGCCACGTAGAACTCGCAGAACGACCGCCACAGCAGCACCAGGGCCGCGCAGACCAGCGCCCCGGCCACGGCCACCGGCAAGGCCAGCAGCTTGCCGATGATGTTGTCGTCGTTGAACGCCACGCCGACCGCCGCGCCGATGGCGCCGAACGCGCCCAGCACGATCACGCCCAGCCCCGCCCAGTAGATCAGGTGAATCACCGGGCCGGTCATCAGGCGGTCAAACGTCAGCAGGTCCCACAGAATGGCCCCGCCGGTACTCTGTCTTTTCTTCGGTTTGGCCGGAGCCATGCGCAGCGTATCTCCGGCGGCAAACGCGCCACCCCTATGGTCGCATCTCTATCGGCGCGCGCGGCGCGGGGCAATGGCGAGGAGTTGGTGAAACGATCATCAACCTTCCGCCGGGTCACGGCTTGCGGTGAGCAACGGCGCGCCGATACCTTGCGCAAAACAGGGAAGGCAAGGCCATGAGCACGCAGGACCGGATTTCCGTGACCATCGAGAACGGCGTGGCCGACGTGCGCCTGATCCGGGTCGACAAGATGAACGCCCTGGACGACGCCATGTTCTCGGCCCTGATCGAGACGGGCGAGCGGCTGAAAACCGAGGCCGGTGTGCGGGCCGTGGTGCTGTCGGGCGAGGGGCGCGCCTTCTGCGCCGGGCTGGACATGGGCAACTTCGGCAAGATGGCCTCCGGCGAGCGACGCGGCGGCGATACGCTGGTGACCGCCAGCCGCACGCCCGGCGGCAGCAACCGGGCCCAGCACGCGGTGATGGTCTGGCGCGAGATTCCCGTGCCGGTGATCGCGGCGGTGCATGGCGTGGCCTTCGGCGGCGGCTTTCAGCTGACCCTGGGGGCCGACATCCGCTACGTGACGGCGGACGCGCGGATGTCGATCATGGAGATCAAATGGGGCCTGGTGCCCGACATGGCCGGGCTGGTGCTGATGCGCCATCTGGCCCGCGACGACGTGGTTCGCGAGCTGACATACACCGGCCGCCAGTTCAGCGGCGAGGAGGCCGTCGGCTACGGCTTCGCCACCCGCGTCTGCGCCGATCCGCGCGCCGAGGCCCTGGCGCTGGCCGCCGAGATCGCCAGCAAGAATCCCCACGCCATCCGCGGCGACAAGCGCCTGCTCGACCTCGCCGCCGCCGGCGCCGACCAGCACACTGTGCTGCTGCAGGAGTCCGTGGAGCAGATCGCCCTGATCGGCTCGCCCAACCAGATTGAGGCGGTCATGTCGACGATGGAGAAGCGGGCCGGGACGTTCGCGGAGGTCTGACCGGATGGGACAGACACCTTCGGGTGTCTGTCCCCGTCAGGCTACTTCAGCACCTTGCCGATCGCCCCGCCGACCAGGCCGGCGACGGCCGAGCCGGCGGCGTCGTTGCGCCCCGCGCCATCGGCGGCGGCCTGGAGCAGGTTGAGGTAGTCCCGCAGCCCGGCCACCGAGGCGTCGAAGGCCTCCAGGGTGCGGTGGGTGCGCGACTGCATCACCCCGCCCTCCATGACGGTGAGGACGAAGGTGGCCAGGGCCCGGGTGTCGGTCCCGGCGGGCAGCCGGTCTTTCGCCGCGTCGAGGCAGGCCTTCACATGGCGCACCCAGCCGTCGAAATTGACCGACAGCATCTCCCGCACCGGTGGGTCGGGTTCGTGCAGCTCCAGGGCGATGGAGCCGATCGGGCAGCCGTAAAGGCAGGCAGTGGCGTGCAGCGCCTCGCGGTAGTCGCCCAGCAGAGCGAAGATCCGCTCGATGGGGTCGTCCACCCCCTCCCAGGCCGGCGCCAGCAGCATCGGATAGATGCCGTCGCGGTACAGCTCCAACACCGCCAGCAGGACGTCCTGCTTGGTCGGGAAGAAGTGGTACAGGCTGCCGGAATTGGCCCCGGCTTCGCGCAGGATGTCGGCCACCGAGGTCGACAGGTAGCCCTTCTCGGAGAAGAGCTTCATGGCGGCGAACAGGATGCGCTCTCGGGTCGGTTCCACGGGTCGTTCCGTTGATTGAGCGATCAAGTAAACACGCGTTGGGCAGTCAATCAAGGAGCCTCCCGAGAGGGCCGCCCGACCGCCGGATGCGCACGGGCGCGAGGTTTCCACCGACGGAACAGGACCGCCACAAAAAACTCCTCCCGCGTGGAGCGAAAAACACATCCCCGCGTTGTGCTTCTGGATGAGCGTCGCATTTGAGCGTTATTCCGGGGCGGCGCACCCCCGAGCGGAACTCACGACAGTTCCGATTTCTCGGCCAGCGGCGCGCGATGCCGCACGGAGGTAGGCATGGCAAAGGTCTGCAACGTCTGCGGAGGGGGGCGCACCCTGCGGTGCCCCAAATGCAATGGCGGAGGCACAACCAGCATGCCTGGCCTTCTGTGGCTCACCACCAATGTCGCCAAGTGCGGACATTGCAACGCTTCGGGTCGGCGGACCTGCCCCAAGTGCGACGGGGACGGACAGGTTCTCCGCTAAACCTGCCCCACCGTCCTCAGCTTGGCCCTGGGATGGACCTCGTTCTGGCTCATCACCACGGTCTGGCCGCGGAAGCGTTCGATGATCGAGCGGACGTAGGGGCGGACCTGCGGGCTGGTCAGCAGGACCGGCTGGTCGCCGGCCAGCGCGGCGCGTTCGAAGGCCTCGCGGACGCCGCGAATGAACTCCTGCAGCTTGCTGGGAGCCATGGCCAGCTGCTTGTCTTCACCCTGGCCCATCAGGGCCTCGCCGAAGGCGACCTCCCAGTCCGGCGACAGGGTGACAATCGGCAGGGCGCCGTCGTCGCCGCGGTTGGCCCAGCAGAGCTGGCGGCCCAGGCGGGCGCGGACGGCCTCCACCAGCTGGGTGATCGAGGCGGTGTGCGGCGCGGCCTCGGCCACGCCCTCGAGGATCGTCGGCAGGTCGCGGATCGAGACCCGCTCGCGCAGCAGCGCCTGCAGCACGCGCTGCAGGCTGGTGCCGGTGACAATGGCCGGGACCACGTCGTCGGCCAGCTTCTTCTGCTCCGGCGCCAGGTCCTTGAGCAGCTTCTGCACCTCCGCGTACGAGAGCAGGTCGGCCATGTTGTCCTTGAGGATCTCGGTCAGGTGGGTGGTCAACACGGTGGCCGGATCGACGATGGTGTAGCCGCGGAAGGTCGCCTCTTCCTTCAGCCCCTCGTCGATCCAGGTCGCGGGCAGGCCGAAGGCCGGCTCGCGCATGTGATCGCCAGGCAGCTCAACCTGGCCGCCGCGCGGGTCCATGGCCATCAGCGAGCCGATGCGCACCTCGCCCGCGCCGCACTCCATCTCCTTGATGCGGATGGCGTAGCCCTGGGTCGGCAGGCGCATGTTGTCGAGGATGCGCACCGGCGGCATGACGAAGCCGAAATCCGCCGCCAGGGTCTTGCGCAAGGCGCGGATCTGGTCGGTCAGCTTGCGGCCATCCAGGTCGTTGATCAGCGCCAGCAGGCCGTAGCCCAGCTCGATCTTCACGTCGTCGATGGCCAGGGAGTTGGAGATCGGCTCCTCCTCCTGCTCGGCGGAGGGGGCCGTCTCGATGACCACCTCGGGGGCGTTCTCCATCACCGTCCGTCGCCAGGCCAGCACGCCGGCCAGCACCGCCAGAACCAGGAACGGCAGCTTCGGCATGGCCGGGATCAGGGCGATGATCCCCGACGAGGCCGAGACCATGCCGAGGCTGATCGGATTCATGGCCAGCTGCGCGACCAGCGCCTTGTTGGCCGACCCCTCGACCCCGGCCTTTGAGACCAGGAAGCCGGCGGCGATGGAGATGACCAGGGCCGGCACCTGGCTGACCAGGCCGTCGCCGATGGTCATCAGGGTGTAGGTGGTGGCCGCGTCGCCGGCGGGGATCTTGTGCTGGAGCACGCCGATCAGGAAGCCGCCGATGACATTGATGGCGACGATGATCAGGCCGGCCACGGCATCGCCGCGAACGAACTTGCTGGCGCCGTCCATGGCCCCGAAGAAAGTCGATTCCTGCTCCAGCTCCTTTCGGCGCTTCTTGGCCTCGTCCTGGTCGATCAGGCCGGACGACAGGTCGGCGTCGATGGCCATCTGCTTGCCGGGCATGGAATCGAGGGTGAACCGCGCGGCCACCTCGGCGATGCGGCCCGAGCCCTTGGTGACCACCACGAAGTTCACGATCACCAGGATGGCGAAGACGATCACCCCAATGATGTAGTTGCCGCCCATCATCAGCTCGCCGAAGGCCTTGATGATCTGGCCGGCGCCGTGGGGGCCCTCGTGGCCGTTGGTCAGAATCAGGCGGGTCGAGGCGAGGTTCAGGCCCAGCCGGAACAGGGTGGTGACCAGCAGTACGGTCGGGAAGGCCGTGAATTCCAGCGGCTTCTTGATCAGCAGGGCGGTCATCAGGATCAGGACTGCGCTGGTGATCGACAGCGACAGCAGGATGTCCAGCAGCCAGGCCGGGATCGGCAGGATCAGCAGGATGATGATGCCGATGACGCCGACCGCCAGGCCGACCTCGCCACGCACCAGCCAGCCCCAGACGCGTCCCGCCGAGGGGCTCTGACCTGCCAGTCCTGAAAGTCCGATGTCAGCCATGGAATCCCTCTTCCATCGCCCGGAGGAATGGATGAGAAATCGCCACCTGGGGGTGTGAATGCTGTCCAGTCGCGAAATACTTGTTCTTCTGGTCGCGGACGGCTGGCGTATCGACCGCCAGAAGGGCAGTCATGTCCATTTGAAGCACCCTGTTAGACCGGGGCTTGTGACCGTTCCGCATCCGAGACGAGATTTGCCGGCGGGAACCCTGAAAAGCATCGAGCGACAAAGCGGCGTGAAAATTCTCGGCGGCTGAGGTATGTTGGCGCCCATGCAACGCTTCGTTTTTCCGGCGCTCATCGAAATGGGAGAAGGAGGAGGTTACGGCCTGTTCTTTCCGGACCTGCCCGGCTGTGTGACCGCGGCCGACACCCTGAACGACCTCGCCGACAGCGCCCGCGAGGCTCTCGAACTCCACCTTGGCGGCATGATCGACGCGAACATGCCGATTCCGTCCGCGACTCCGCTGGATCGGCTTCCGCGCGACCCCGATATTCGGGAGGCTGGCGTAATCCTGGTGGAAGCAACACCGGAAGCCTCGACCGTCGTCAGGCTTACTCTGCCGGAGTCGTTGTTGAGCGATATCGACGACGCGGCGAAGGCGCGCGGCATCACCCGCGACGCCATCATCGCCGAAAGCGCGGAGGCGCTTCTCAAGGCCGGCTGAACTAGGCCGCATGCGCCCCAAGCCCCGCCTGCGGCGCCGGCACGCTCACGCCCGCCTCGGAATATTCCTTCAGCTTGTTGCGCAGGGTGCGGATCGAGATGCCCAGGATGTTGGCCGCGTGGGTGCGGTTGCCAAGGCAGTGGCCGAGGGTGTCCAGGATCAGCTGCTGCTCCACCTGGGCCACGGTCTGGCCGACGAAAGAGCGGCTGATGGCGTCGGCGGCCATCGAGGCCGTGCGGGCCACCGCCGCGTCGGGTCCCTGGGACATGGGCTGGCCGTCGGGCAGGCGGACGGCGAACTCCTCGATCTCGGCGCCGGTGCTGAGCAGCACCGCCCGGTGCATGGCGTTCTCCAGCTCCCGCACGTTGCCCGGCCAGCGATGGCCGACCAGGCGGCGGCGGGCCTCCGTCGACAGGGGCCGTTCCGGCATGCCGTTGGCGGCGGCGTACTTTTTCACGAAGTGGTCGGACAGGGCGACAATGTCGCCGGGGCGCTCGCGCAGGGGCGGAAGGCGCAGGTTCACGACATTGAGGCGATAGAGCAGGTCCTCGCGGAACGTCCCGTCGCGCACCGCCTGGGCCAGGTCGCGGTTGGACGTGGCGATGACGCGGATATCGACCTTGACCGGCTTGCCGCCCCCGACGCGGTCGATCTCGCGCTCTTGCAATGCACGGAGGAGCTTGGCCTGAAGACGGCCGTCCATCTCGCTGATTTCGTCCAGCAGCAGGGTGCCGCCGGTGGCTTCCTCGAACTTGCCGATTCGCCGCGCCACCGCGCCGGTGAAGGCGCCCTTCTCATGGCCGAACAGTTCGCTCTCCAGCAGGTTCTCCGGGATGGCGGCGCAGTTGACGCTGATGAACGGCTTGTTGGCCCGGCGCGACTTGGTGTGGACGTAGCGGGCCATCACCTCCTTGCCGACGCCGCTTTCGCCGGTGATCAGGATCGAGGCGTCCGACGGCGCGATCTGGTCGGCCAGCTTGATCACGACCTCCATGATCGGGTCGCGGGCGATCATCGGGCGATTGTCGTCGCCGATCGCCGCCAGCACCGCGGCGATCAGGTCCGCGTCGGGCGGCAGGGGGATGAACTCCTTGGCCCCCGCGCGGATGGCGTCGCCGGCGCGCTGGGCGTCGGCGCCCACGCCGCAGGCCACCACCGGCACCCGGATGCGCTCGGCCTCGTTGGCCGCGATCAGGGCCGCGATGTCGAGCTCGTAGTCGACCATCAACAGGTCGGCGCCCTGTCCGGCCCGCAGGGCCTGGGTGGCGGCGGCCACGGTTTCGACGTGCGCCACCTTGGCCCCCGCCGCCATGGCCATTTTCACCGCCAGGGAGAGCTGTCCGTTCAGTCGTCCGACCACCAGAAGCCGCATAGGTATTCTCCTTTACGCCAAGCCCGCCGTTCAGGCGGCCGAGTCGCCGTCCTTGATGATTTCGGTCATGGTCACGCCCAGGCGGTCATCGACGACGACGACCTCGCCGCGGGCGACCAGACGGTTGTTCACGTAGATGTCGATGGCCTCGCCGACCTTGCGGTCGAGCTCCAGGACGCTGCCCTGGCCCAGCTGCAGCAGCTGGGCGACAGACAGGTTGGCCCGGCCCAGCACCGCCGAGATGTTCACCGGCACGTCGAAGACAGGCGCCAGGTCGGAGGCGGACTTCCCCTCGTGATCGACCTGCATCTCCGAGGCGAGCTGTTCGTCGGCCCCGAATTCATCGAGCGTGAGATTGTTTTCATCAGCCATGGTCGGCCTCGCTGGCGGGAATCAGGGGTTCGGCGTGCAGGCCCTCTGCGGCGAGGGCCGCGTCGAGGGCGGCCGCCACGCGTTCGGCGGCGGCCTGGGGATCGAAGGCCGCCTTGCCGTCACCCCAGTCGAGGACGAAGGCGGCGGGCGGCAGCTGGGCGTCGGCGCGGGCGATGATCTGCCCTGTGAAGCCGATGGCCTCGGCGGTCTGGTCGAGCGAGGCCTGGACACGGCCCTCCAGGCCGGCGGCCACGCGGACGGTCAGTCGGGGCTGGGCCTCGACCTCGCGGGCCAGGGATTCCAGGGCGGCGGCCACCGGAGCGTCCGGGAACCGCGCCAGGGCGGCGTCGGCGATGCTGCGGGCGGCGGCCAGGGCCAGGCCCGCAGAGCCGACGCGGTGCTCATGCGCCACGCCGGCGAGGGCAGACATGGCGGCCCGGGCCGCCGAAGCGATGTCAGCCAACGCGTCGGCGGCCTGCGCCTCGGCCTGCGCCACGGCCGAGCGCTCGCCCTCGGCGAAGGCGGCGGCGCGGATCTGTTCGACCTCGTCGGGCGTCCAGGCGCGCTTGCGCGGCGGCGGCTGGAACGCCACCGAGCCGGCGTCATCGAACACCGTGTCGAAACCGAAGGGGGTGTGGGCGGGGCCGGCCATCAGTAGATCAGCTCGTCATCGCCGCCGGCGCCGGCGAGCATGATCTCGCCCTTGGCGGCAAGGTCCTTGGCGGCCTGCACCATGGCCATCTGGGCCTGGTCGACGTCGCGCAGACGCACCGGACCCATGCTTTCCATGTCCTCGCGCATGATCTTGGAGGCGCGCTCGGACATGTTGGAGAAGAACATCTCGCGCAGGGCGTCCGAGGCGCCCTTTAGCGCAAGACCCAGCTGGTCCTTCTCGACCGCCCGCAGCAGGGTCTGCACCCCGCCCGGATCGAGCTTGTTGAGGTCCTCGAAGACGAACATCAGCGCCCGGATGCGCTCGGCGCTCTCGCGGTTGCGCTCTTCCAGGGCGGCGATGAAGCGGGCTTCGGTCTGACGATCGAAGTTGTTGAAGATGTCCGCCATCATCTCGTGGCTGTCGCGCTTGGAGGTGCGCGCCAGGTTGGACATGAACTCGGTCCGCAGGGTCTGCTCGATCTTGTCGAGGATCTCGCGCTGCACCGGCTCCATGCGCAGCATCCGCTGGACGCATTCCAGAGCGAAGTCCTCGGGCAGCGAGGCCAGCACCCGGGCGGCGTGTTCGGCCTTGATCTTGGACAGCACCACCGCGACGGTCTGGGGGTATTCATTCTTCAGGTAGTTGGCGAGCACCGCCTCGTTCACGTTGCCCAGCTTGTCCCACATGGTCCGGCCGGCGGGGCCGCGGATCTCCTCCATCAGGGAGTCGACCTTCTCGGACGGCATGAAGGCCCCGAGCAGGCGCTGGGTCTGCTCGAAGCTGCCCATGATCGCCCCGCTGGAGGACATGCCGGAGACGAACTCGACCAGCAGCTCCTCGACCACCGAAGACGAGACGTTGCCGAGCGTCGCCATGGCTTGGGAGACCTCCTTGATCTCCTCCTCGTCCAGGGCTTCCCAGATTGCGGTGTGCTCCTCGCCGAGCGCCAGCAGGACGATGGCCGCCTTCTCGGGCCCGCCCAGCTTTGTGGTGTCTACGACCGCCTTTTTCCCACGCGCGCCTATCGCCATGATCGCCTCGCGCGGCTAGGCGCGGTCGCGCCGGCCCCTGACCCGTCGGGATGGAGGTCCTGCCCTCCGGAACCTTGGCGAAGGCGGGTCATGCCGTTTCGTGCAGCCAGGAACGGAGGATGGAGACGGACTCGTCAGGGTGTTTATCGACGAAGTCCGAGACCCGTTTGACCGAAGAGGCGCGGACCTGGCCCTCGATGCGGGCGATGTCGATGCGCTGGTCCATGTCGGGTCCGGGCAGGGCGAGGGGCTCGCCGGTGTGTGGATCCACCGCGATCTGCATGGTCCCGCCGTCGGGGGTAGCCACCAACCGGGTGGTCACCCCGCCGGCCGCGCCGGACAGGGCCGGCAGCATGCCGCCGCCCGAACCGCCGCCGGTCAGCCCCCTGAGCAGCGGCCGCACGCCGAACAGCATCATCAGGATGCCCAGGATGGCCAGCACGCCCAGCTCGATCGCCCGCATGATGTCGTTCTTGTCGAAACCGCTCAGCAGCCCGGTCTTGGCCGTGACTCCGGCCTCGTCGAGCGCTTCGCGGGCGAAACGGACGTTGGTCACCCGGACGGTGTCGCCGCGCTCGGCGTCGAAGCCGACGGCGGCCTTCACCAGCTCCTCCAGCCGCGCCATCTCGGCGGCGGACCGGGCCGAATAGGCGCCGGGCTTGCCGTCCTTGCCGACGGCGGTGATCCCGTCGACGGCCACGGCCACCGACATCTTCTTCACCGTGCCGGGCTCGCGAACCTCGGTGGTGACCGTCTTGCTGATCTCGTAGTTGGTGGTCGATTCCTGTCGGCCGCTGTTGGACGAAGTCAGGCCGTCCGCCGCGCCGGCGCCGCCGCCCGGGATATTGGCTGTGGCCGAAACGGCGTCGGCGGAGCCCGGCTCGTTCTCGCGCGCCGTTTCCTCGCCGGTCTGCTCGGAGCGGACCACCTGGCCGTCGGGGTCGAAGGTCTCGCGCTGCTCGGTGATCCGGGCCATGTCGATGTCGGCGGTGACCTCGACCCGCGCGCGGCCGGGGCCGACCACGCCCTCGACCATTTCCTTGATACGCGCGGCCAGCCTGCGTTCGACCTCGCTCCTGCGGTCGTCGGCCATCTTGCCGGCCATCGAACTGCCGCCGGCGGCGGACAGGGTCTTGCCGTGCTGGTCGATGACCGCAACCTGTTCGGCCTTCAGGCCCGGCACCGCGCCGGCGACCAGGTTCTGCACCGCCTGGACCTGCTCGTCGCTGGGCTTGCGGCCGCCGATGCCGATGGTCACCGAGGCCGACGGCGCCTCGGCCGCCTCCTCGAACAGCTGGCGGCGCGGCAGGTTCAGGTGCACGCGGACCGAAGTCACGCCGTCGAGGCCGCGAATTGTGCGGGCCAGCTCGCCCTCGAGGGCGCGCTGGCGGTTGAGCTGCTGGACGAAATCGGTCTGGCCCAGGGTCGCGCCCTGGTCGAAGATCTCGTAGCCGA
Source organism: Caulobacter sp. (assembly GCA_030678995.1). Taxonomy (GTDB): domain Bacteria; phylum Pseudomonadota; class Alphaproteobacteria; order Caulobacterales; family Caulobacteraceae; genus Caulobacter. Next base: position 66,991 of record JAUXTQ010000017.1, on the reverse strand, counting down.
CCGAGCCGGAGCTCACCAGGCCCTTGCTGGCGATCATCAGCCGGGTCTCGGCCACCTGGTCGCGGGGCACCATGATGGTCGAGCCGTCGCCCTTGGCCTCGTACTTGATCCCCGCCTGTTCCAGGGCCTGGACCACGGCGGAGGCTTCCTTGAGATCAAGGTTGGAATAGAGCAGCGCCTTGGGCTGCGAGCCGATGCTGAGGGTCAACGCCACCAGGGCGGCGGCAAGGCCCACCCCGATTCCGGCCAGCGCCGCGAGACGGCCAAGGCCGAACCCTCGCAAGGCGCTCATGAACTGTTCCACCCGGGCCTGCCCCCACGCTACGGACAAACGGCGCCGACACAATCGGGCCGCTAGGCAGGAATTACCGGGTGCGTGGTAAACGGGGCCTTAAACCCCGGACGTTCGGCCACAAAAGACGACGGCCGCGCCGGTGGGGGCGCGGCCGTCTACGCGAGCCTGGTTGGGAGGGGGGCGGAGCGGCTCAGCGATACTGCTGCAGACGGGTCGTCCGGAGACCCGCAAGCCCGTGCCGGTCGATCGACTTCTGCCAGGTCAGGAATTCCTCGTTGGTGAGCCTGTAACGGTCACAGGCATCATCAAGGGTGAGGAGCCCTCCCCGGACCGCCGCCACGACCTCCGCCTTGCGCCGGATGACCCAGCGCTCGGTGTTGGCCGGCGGCAGATCGGACAGCGTCAAGGGCGCACCGGTCGGACCGATCACGTATTTCTCACCCCTGCTGTTCACGCGCTGCTGTTGAAGCATGGCTCTAGGCCTCTCTCACCATCACTGTTGAGGAGAACTGTACGCCGCCGGCGATAACAGCGCGTGAATCGTGATAGTAAAAACACAGGTAACCACTATCCACTCCAAGTTAACAACAGTGTTTCATGTTGGAACAACCAAATTAAAACAAACTAAACTTCAAGGTTATCTCTTGATGTTCAGAAGCTCTTCCAACATCTGATCAGCCGTGGTGATGATTTTCGACGAGGCCGAGTAGGCCCGTTGCGTAGTGATCAGGCCGGTGAACTCGCTCGAGAGGTCCACCGTCGAGGCTTCGAGCGTCGAGGGCGAGATAAAGCCCGCCCCGCCGCTGCCGGCGGTCTTGAAGTTGTAGGTGCCGCTGGCCTGGGCGACCCTGTAGGCGTTGCCGTTGACCGGGATCAGGCCGTCGGCGTTCGGGAAGGTGGCCAGGGCGACCTGGGCGATCTGCCGCGAGATGCCGTTGTCGAAGATGGCCGTGACGAAGCCGCGCTCGTCGATCTCGATATTGGTCAGGTTGCCGAAGGCGGTGCCGTTGGTGGCCACCGACTGCACCAGCGACTGGCTGTCGAACTGGGTCAGGCCGCCGGCGGCGCCGCCGAGCTCGAGACGGATCTCCTGCGACGCCACGCCAAGGCTCGTATCCCATTTGAACGCGCCCGCGCCCGGCGCGGCGTCCGCGGATGCCCCAAAGGTCAGCACGGGATTGTCGGGGTCGGGGAACAGGGTCGTGGCGGCGGAGTCGAGGCGGCCGTCCGGCGTGAACACGACAAGGCCCGTGGCCAGCTGGCCATTGGTCAGGCCCGCGCCGGTTTCCACGTCGGCGGCCGGCACCGCGCGGACCTCGGCGTACCACTCGTTGGGATTGGTGCTCTTGAGGAAGTCGACCTGGACCGTGCGCTTGCCGCCCTTGGAGTCGGACACCGGCACCTGGATCGAGAAGTCGGGCCGCACGCCGGTGCCCAGGTCGGGGTCGTACATGGCCATGGAATTGAGCGTTGCGTCATAGAGACCCACGTCAGCCGACAGCTCCTGGCTGGACAGCAGGTTTGCGTTGACCGTGGCGCGGGTGGTCGGTTCGGCGGCGCCGCCGACCGAGGAGACGTTGATCGAGCGCAGGCGGGTGATGTCGGAAGGATCGGTGGTGATCAGGCCTTCATCATCGACCAGCCAGCCCTGCAGATAGAGGCCGGCGTCGTTGCGCAGGTAGCCCAGGTTGTCGAGGGCGAACGAGCCGGCGCGGGTAAACGAACGCGCGTCGGTCGGCTGCAGATCTTCCGACTTTTCCGTCACCACGAAGAAGCCCTGGCCGGAGATCGACAGGTCGGTGCTGGAGGTCGTCTGGGTGGGCAGGCCCTGGGCGGTGACGAACCGCCGGGTCTGTGCCGTGACGCCACCGGCCGCATAGGCGGCGTTGGCCGACCGCGAGGTGACCAGGGTCTGGAAGTTGGCCTGGCTGCGCTTGTAGCCGACCGTATTGACGTTCGCGATGTTGTCGGAGATCGCGGCGAGCGCTTGCGAGTTCGACACCAGGCCGGTGACGCCGGCGAGCATGGCGCTGTTGATGCTCATGGGAGGTTAGCCTTCCTTCTTGCGGGTCTGGGTCACAGCGTGGACGCCACGCCGATCACCGAGGAGACGGGGATCTTGAGTTTGCCGATACTGACGACGGTCTGGCCGTCGATGGTCTGCACCCCGGTCGCGACGCCGGTGGTGCGGGTGGAAGCGTTGATCGTCTCGCCGCCTGAGCCGGTGGCGGTAACCTTCAGGGTGTAGGTTCCCCCGTCGGGCAGCTGCTGCCCGGTGGTGGTGACGCCGTCCCAGTCGAGGGTGTGTTCGCCGCCGGCCACGCTGGCGTCGGCGCGGCTCCAGATCGAGACGCCCTGGGAATTGAGCACTTCCAGCTTCACGTTGGTGGCGCTGCGGTCGATCTCGTAGGTCCAGTTGGCGGCGCCGTCGGTCAGCACGGCGTCGTCGGTCTCGGCGGTCACCGTCTTGCCGATCAGGTTGACCGAGCCGGCCAGGCCGCCGTCGTTCATGCCCACCAGCATGGCCAGCAGGTCGTTGGTCATCAGCTGCTGCTCGACGCCGGTCATCTGCACGATCTGCGCGGTGAACTCGTTGGAATCGAGCGGCGAGAGGGGGTCCTGGTTCTTCAGCTGGGTGGTCAGCAGCCGCAGAAAGGTTTCCTCGCTGTCGGCCAGCCGGCCGCGGGACGAATTCAACTTGTCGCTGACCGAAGCTCCGGCTGCGGCGGCTGCACTGCTGACGGCGTCTGCCATGGTCTGCCTCAGATCCGGATGTCGACCCCGGAACGGGTCCGGGACGGGAGTTGGGTTGTGGCGGCGAGGGCGGCGTCGGCCTCCTCGGCGCCCGATTGCGCGCTTTGGAAGGCGCGGCCGTTCCAGCCGCGCTCCTGCTGGGCCGCCTCGCGGCCGCCGAAGCCGGGCCCCTGTCCGGCGAGGTCAAAGGTCAGGCCGCTTTCGGAAACGTCGAACCCGGCCTGTTCAAGGGCCAGCCGCAGCTCACCCGAGCGGCCGCGCAGGTCGGCGGCGGACTGGGCTGAGTCAAACGTCAGGGCGGCGGTCATTTTGCCGGCCCGGTCGATCTCGATGGCCACGTCGACCTTTCCCAGCCCGTGCGGGTCCAGCTCCAGGTCGAAGCGGGTGGTCTGGCCGTCCAGCTTGCGGACGATGTCGGCGGCGAGTTTGGCGACGGTCTCCGGCGACCCGCGCACAAGCGTCTCGGGGGCCACGGCGCCGGCCGTGCCGACGGCCGCGGCGCGGGCTTCCGCCGACAGGGCGGGCGGACGGGCCTCGGGCGCCTCGATCAGGTCAACGGGCGCGGCGCCCAGATCGACGGCCTGGGACTCGTCGCCGTCGAGGGCGGCAAGCTCCTCGGCGGCGGCCTCGACCGGGGCCAGCCGATCGGACGCGGCCGTGGGGGTCGGGCCGAAGCGGGCGGCGGCGTGCGCCGGGCGCTCGCCGCGCGAGGCTATGGCGGGGCGGCGGCTCTCGCCGTCCGGCGCGATGGCCTTCACCGGCGCGGCCAGGGGAACGACGTCGATGACGGCGGCTTCGGTCCGGGTCGGCGGGACGACTGGAACGGCCGGCTGCGCCGGGGTCGCAGACGCGGGTTGCGACGGGATCGCCGGCGCGGCCAGCTGGGCGGCGGCGGGTCGAACGGATACCGGCTGGTCATCGGCTGGCCGGGCGGCGGCAGGCTGCCAATCCGTCTGCCAAAGCAGCCCGGAGCGGACAGGCCGATCCGGCCGCGCCGGCATCGCTGTGTCCGGAACAGCCGGCGAGGTCGCGGCGGGCAGACCAGTTGTGTCGACCTGCGCCCGATCGGCGACGGCCGGCGCCGGAATCGGCATATCGGCAGGCGCGATGGCTGTAACGGCGGCGGCCACCGGCAGGTGCGGCCGGGTCCAGCCCTGTGCGGCCAGGGCTGCAACAGCATTCGAGGCGGCGTCCACCGACTCGGGCGTGACAGTGGCGCCGGCCTCGGCGGCCTCCGGCGCGACCGGGGTCAGCAGGGGCAGTGGCGCCGGCGCGGCCGCGAACACCGTGAATGCGCTGTCTGACAGGAGGAGTGCGTCGGGCGCAGTCTGACCGGCGTCGGCCTGGGCCTCGTCCGGCAGGCCGGGCGGGCGCGGCCGGGCATCGGTTTCCGCCGTCAGCAGACCGGCCAGCAGACCCTCGAACGCGCCGTCCACGCCGGTCGACACGGCGGCGCCGACCCCGGCGAAGGGCGCGAAACCACCCGGCAGGGCGGCGAGCAGACTGGACGCGAGCGCGGTCATTTAGGGCGAGGTCGCCTGGGGGAAGGGTAAAACGGTCGGCGCCTGCTGCGCCCGGATTATTCGATCCATCCAAAGCAACCGCCGGGCCAGTTCCGCATCGCGGCCCCAACCCGTTGTTCCACAAGGGGTTTCCGGGCGGTCGTGACCCAGCCTCCGACGCCCCGCCGGGTCGGTTTTGCCGGGCCGCTATTGGTCGCGAGGGCCGGAAACTGCCGCCCGCCGGGTCGTGGCGCGGCTCTTGCGCTGTTGAATTCCGAACCGTTTTCCGGTCGGAACGAAACGTCATGGATTTCAACAGGTTAGACTTGACCCTCGCGAGCGCGGTCGCGTTCGCCCGGCAAAAAACGCCGCCAGGCGCGTCAGGCTTTGCCGCTAACCGGGCAAAGAACGCATGAGCCTTGCCCACATCATGTCGTCGGCGACGACCGGGCTGATGGCGGCCCAGACCGGCCTGCGGACGGTTTCCGACAACATCGCCAACGTCAACACGGCCGGATACGTCCGCAAGATCGTCGAGCAGGCCCCGCTGGTCTCCGCCGGTATGGGCGTGGGCGTCGATATCACCCAGATCCGCCGGGCCGCCGACCAGTTCCTGCAGCGCGCCTCGCTCAACGCCCGGGCCGACACCGCCCAGGCCGGCGTCCTGTCCGAGGCCTTCGACCGCGCCCAGGCGCTGTTCGGCGACCCCTCGGGCTCCAGCTCCTTCTTCAGCCGGCTGGACGAGGTGTTCGCCGCCTTCTCGGCCGCCGCCGGCGACGCCGCCTCGACCATCCAGCGCGGCGCGGCGATCGACAGCGTCACCGACTTCCTCAACGAAGCCGGCCGCATTTCGACCTCGCTCAAGCGCCTGGCCACCGAGGCCGACGCCCGCATCGGCGCGGCCGTGGACCGATCCAACCAGCTGCTGAGCCAGATCGACTCGCTGAACGCCGACATCAGCCGCGCCCTGGTCGAGGGCCGCGACGCCACCGGCTCGGAGAACATCCAGAGCCAGCTGATCGACGAGCTCAGCAGCCTGATGGACGTCAGCGTCAACGCCCGCGCCAACGGCGGGTCGGTGATCCGCGCCTCCGACGGCACGGTGCTGGCCGGCAGCGGCGGAGCGGCTACCCTGGCCTATGTGCGCGCCGACGGGGCCTCCGGCGAGATCGCCGTCACCCTGCCCGGCGCGACCGCGCAGCAGTACCTGCGGGCGCGGCTGACCTCTGGCGAGATCCGCGGCCTGCTGGACCTGCGCGACCGGGAGCTGCCGGCGGTCAGCGACCAGCTGTCGGAGTTCGTCACCAAGGCCGTCGATGAGCTGAACCGCGCGCACAACGCCAGTTCCAGCGTGCCGGCGCCGACCAGTCTGACCGGCCGCAACACCGGCCTGGACCTGGGGACCGCCATCAGCGGCTTCACCGGCCAGACGACCATCGGCGTGGTCGGCGCCGACGGCATCCTGCAGCGGCAGGTGGCCATCGACTTCGACGCCCTGACCATGAGCGTCGATGGCGGCGCGGCGACGGCCTTCACCACGGCCAGCTTCCTGCCGAACCTGAACACCGCCCTGGGCGCGTTCGGCACGGCCAGCTTCGCGGGCGGCGCCCTGAGCCTGGCGGCCAGCGGCGGCGCCGGGATCGCCATCGCCGACGACGCGACCAACCCCTCGCTTAAGGCCAGCAAGGGGTTCTCGCACTTCTTCGGGCTGAACGACCTGGTCACGTCGGACGGCTATCCCTTCTACGACACCGGCCTGAGCGCCGCGAGCAGCCACGGCTTCACCACCGGCGACACCATCAGCCTGCGGGTCGCGGACAGCGACGGGGTGCGGGTCAAGGACGTCACCGTGGCGGTCCCCGCCGGCGGGACCATGCAGGACCTGCTCGACGCCCTGAACTCATCGACCACCGGCGTTGGCCTCTACGGCGCGTTCAGCCTCGACGCCGACGGGGCCATGACCTTCACGGCCAACGCCAGGGGCGCCAGCCTGTCGGTGCTCGACGACGGCACCGAGCGGGGCGCCGGCGGCCCGTCCATCTCCGAGCTGTTCGGGGTGGGCCTGGCCCAGCGCTCCGGACGCGCCGAGCGGTTCGAGGTGCGCGGCGACATCGCCGCCAACCCCCTGCGGCTGGCCCTGGCCTCGCTGGACCTGACCCAGGCCCTGGCCGGCAAGCCGGTGCTGGCGGTCGGCAACGGCAGCGGCGCCCTGACCCTTGCGCGGGCCGGCGAGACGACCACCGGTTTCGACGCCGCCGGGGGCCTGGCCGCCTCTTCAATGAGCGTCTCGCGCTACGCCTCCGAACTGGCCGGCTCGATCGCCCGCAAGGCCGACGCCGCCGCCTCGCGCCAGACGATCGCCGAGGCCGTCGGCTCCGAGGCCGACACCCGCCGCAGCGCCGCCGAAGGGGTCAACCTGGACCAGGAGCTGATCAGCATGACCACCTATCAACAGGCGTTCAACGCCTCCGCCCGCCTCGTGCAGGCCAGCAAGGACATGTACGACGTCCTGTTGCTGATGATCACGGACTAGGCCCATGAACCGCGTCGCCACCGGCAACAGCTATTCCTCGGTCCTCAACGACCTGATGCGCGCCCAGGTGCGCCAGCAGGACGCCAGCGCCCAGGTCTCCAGCGGCAAGGTCGCCGGCGACCTGAAAGGCTTCGCCCGCCAGGCCGAGACCCTGCTGGCCACCCGCTCGATCCAGACCAAGGTCGAGGGCTTCCTCTCCCAGGGCCTGACCCTGACCTCCAAGCTGCAGTCGCAGGAACAGGCCATGACCCAGGCCACCGACGCCTCCCGCGGGGCCCGTCAGGCCGTCGCCGAGGCCTTGGCCACCGGCCGCGGTGAGGCGCTGATGAGCGAGCTCTCCAGCTGGTTCTCCTCGGCCTCGGACTCGCTCAACGCCCGGTTCGGCGGCCGGTATCTGTTCGCCGGCGGCCAGGTGGACACCCCGCCGGTCTCCGCCGGCGCCCTGGCCGACCTGACCACCCAGCCGACGGTCGCGTCGTTCTTCCAGAACGACAACCTGGTCCCGGCCAGCCAGCTGGACGAGTCGACCACCATCCAGTCGGGCTTCCTCGCCGACCAGCTGGGGACCGGCCTGTTCGACGCCTTCCGCCAGGTGCAGGACTTCGTCGACGTCAACGGCGACTTCACCGGCCAGCTGACCACGGCCCAGTCGAGCTTCCTGGAAGGCATGCTGGACGACTTCGACGCCGCCGCCAACGACCTGACCGACGCCACCGCCCGCAACGGCCTGATCCAGAACCGCGTCGACAAGACCATGGACGCCCAGGAGGCCCGCCGCGCGATGCTCGAAGGCATGGTCGGCGGCATCACCGACGTGGATATGGCCGAGGCCATCAGCCGCCTGCAACAGGCCCAGACCACGGTCGAAGCCAGCGCCCAGGTGTTCCGCTCCCTCAGCGACAGCTCCCTGCTGAACCTGCTGCGGTAAAGACGGGAGACCGAACGCACCGGCCGGGGACTGATTCGCGAAGCGTAGCTGTCCCTGATGCCGGTCCTGGTAGCCGGGACAGCTACCGGCTCCGCCGGAAGCAGTCCCCGGAGCGGGGTGGCGCGGAACTGGGGACCCGCGCCCTTTTCCGCTAGGTTTCTGTCGTATCCCCAACTCACCGGGAGGAGCCCATGGCGCTGAAGCGGGTCGACTATGACGAGAACCAGCACGCGGTCTATGCGCGGGGGCGGCGGATGCCGGCCGAGGCGCTGGCGCGGTGGATGGGGCGGTTCGCCGCGCATCTGCCGGCGCGCCGGCCGCTGACGTTGATCGACCTGGGGTCGGGGGTCGGGCGGCTGACGCCGGCCCTGGCGGAGACCTTTGGCGGGCCGGTGTGGGGGGTGGAGCCCTCGGCGAAGATGCGGGCCGTGGCGCGGGCAGAGGCGGCGCACCCGGCGGTGACTTATCTGGCCGGCGAGGCGGCGGCCATTCCCCTGCCGGGCGCCAGCGCCGACGCGGTGCTGATGTTCCTGTCCCTCCACCATGTGCCCGACCGCGCGGCCGCGGCGGCGGAGATCCGCCGGGTGCTGAAGCCCGGCGGCCGGGTGCTGGTGCGCAGCCCGTTCAGCGACCGGATGACCGGCGGCTGGTGGCAGCGGTTCTTCCCCCGCGCCCTGGAGATCGAGCGGCAGATGTTCCCGACCCTGGCCGAGGCAGCCGGGGTGTTCGCCGCCGTGGGCCTTGAGACCCTGGCGCTGGACGTGGTCAACGAGACCTATGCCGCCAGCGCCGCCGAGGCGGCGGCCAAGCTGCGCCTGCGGGCCATCTCGACCTTCGAGCACATGACCGAGGCCGAGATCGAGGAAGGCTTCGCGCGGATGGACGCCCATGTCGCCGCCGATCCCGGCGAACTGCCAGACACGGGTGAGAGCGACCTGCTGGTGCTGGGCTAAGGTCGCGGCCGGTCGGCCACGCGCCGCTCAGTCGTCGACCCAGGCGGACATCTGCTTCAGCGGCTTCATGCCCCGGGCCATCGGCAGCATGTCCCGGGCATAGGGCTTCATGCGCAGGTCCGACTTGATGATGTGGTCGATCAGCCAGTGATGGAGGAACTCCGCCACCTTGCGGTGGGCCCTGACCACGCGGCCGGCCGGGGTCGCCGGATCGGGCCCGCCCGACGGCGCGGCGGGGTCCTCCGCCTCGTCCTCGACCGGCGACGCATCGAGGGAAAACAGGCCCCGGTGGATGCTGTACAGGGCCCGCAGCAGGTCGCCGTGTTCGTGGTGATGGGCGTCGATGTAGCTGTAGTGGACCGACCGCTGCAGGGCTTCCTCGCGACGGAAATGGATCGTCGTATAGGCGTTCAGCTTGCTCAGGATGTTGACCAGGCGATCGGGCGAGCCGTCGGTCGGATCGGTCTCGCAGAACTCGTTCATGATCGAAATCAGATACTTGTGATCGTTGTCGATCAGGCCGTGGTCAATGGCCATCTCATCGCGCCACTGGATCTGCATGGTCTGGTTCACCCTCGCGCCAAGCGCCACGGACCGCCGTCGGCCCTTGGTGCATCCGCAAGACTCACTGAACCGTTTACGCGGCGCCCGCGACGGGGAGGGATCGCCGCTGCCGGCTTCGCTTGAAAGTAATGTCGTTTTGCCTTACCTTCTCGCCATGAGCACCCTCTCCGTCACCGCCAAGGGTCAGGTCACGCTGCGCAAGGACCTGCTGAAGCATCTGGGCGTCCGGCCGGGCGACAAGATCGACCTGGACATGCTGCCCAATGGCCGTATCGAGGTGCGCGCCGCGCGGCGGACCGGCAAGATCTCGGACGTCTTCGGGATGCTCCATCGTAAGGATGGCCCGACGTTCACGATCGAGGAGATCAATGAGGCCATCGCCAAGGGTTGGGCCGGCGAGCGGTGAAGATCACGCCGGACACCAATGTCCTGGTCAGGATTTTGACCCGGGACGATGAGCAGCAGCGCGGCCTCGCCGAGGCTGAGGTCGCCGGCGCTGAAATCGTCGCGCTCACATTGCCTACGCTCTGCGAACTCGTTTGGGTGCTGTCGCGCCTCTATCGGATCGCCCTCCCCGACATCGCGACCGCGATGCGGGGTCTCGCGGCCAGCGACAACGTCCACCTCGACGGGCCTGCTGTAGATGTCGGTCTGGCCGCGCTTGAGGCGGGTGGAGACTTCGCTGACGCCGTCATCGCCTACGAGGGCCGGCGGCTCGGCGGCAATGTCTTCGTGTCCTTCGACCGGAAGGCCGTGCGGCTGGTCGCCGCTAGCGGAGAAGCCGCCCGCCTGCTCGCCTGAGTCCGCCGGTCGCAATTTGAGCCCCGAGCCTCTACATAGCGCCCGATGAACGCGCCCCTGCCCTCTCTGGAGATCGCCGACGACGTCGTGCGCGCGGCCGTCGGCCTGCCCGTCGGGTCGCGGGTGGTCGCGGCCATGTCGGGCGGGGTGGATTCGACGGTGACCGCCGCCCTGCTGGCCCGCGCCGGCTATGACGTCGTGGGCGTGACCCTGCAGCTGTACGACCACGGGGCGGCGATCCAGAAGAAGGGCGCCTGCTGCGCCGGCCAGGACATCCTTGACGCCCGCCAGGCCGCCGAGGCGATCGGCATCCCGCACTACGTCCTCGACTACGAGAGCCGCTTCCGCGACCAGGTGATCGAGGAGTTCGCCGACGCCTATCTGCGCGGCGAGACGCCGGTGCCCTGCATCCGCTGCAATCAAACCGTCAAGTTCCGCGACCTGCTGGACGTGGCGCGGGACCTGGGCGCCGCCGCCATGGCCACCGGCCACTATGTACGCCGCGAGGACGGGCCAGGCGGGCCGACCCTGCACCGCGCGGTCGATGCGAACCGCGACCAGAGCTACTTCCTGTTCGCCACCACCCGCGAGCAGCTGGACTTCCTGCGCTTCCCGCTGGGCGGGCTGCCCAAGCCCGCGGTGCGCGGCGCGGCGGCGCGGATGGACCTGTCGGCGGCCGACAAGCCCGACAGCCAGGACATCTGCTTCGTGCCGGAGGGCAAGTACCACACGGTCATCGACCGCCTGCGCCCGCACGGCGCCGAGCCGGGCGACATCGTGCATCTGGACGGCCGGGTGATCGGCCGCCACGAGGGCGTCACCCGCTACACCATCGGCCAGCGGCGTGGGTTGAACATCGGCGGCGGTGATCCGCTGTTCGTGGTGCGCATCGACGCCGATGCTCGCCAGGTGATCGTCGGCCCGCGCGAGGCCCTGCTGACCCGCGCCCTGACCCTGAAGGACGACAACTGGCTGGGCGAGGAGGCGACCATCGCCGCGGCCGCCGCCATCGGCCGGCCCGTGCTGGCGCGCGTGCGCTCAACCCGCGAGCCGGTCGCCGGCCGCCTGGCGATGATCGACGGCGTGGTGGGCGTGGCGCTGGATACCCTGGAAGAAGGCGTCGCCCCCGGCCAGGCCTGCGTCCTCTATGCGCCCGAGGAGCCGAGCCGCGTGCTGGGCGGCGGGTTCATCGCGGGGGCGGTGCGGGCTGATCTGGCAGAACTGGCTTGATTGTACTCTCGGTTGTATGTGTCTGGGGACGCCTTGACATTGCATCGAGTGTTGTCGAATATGACCACGACAAGGCCTGCGCGAGGCCTGCGCCAGATCAGTTGGGTGAAGGCGGCGCGAAAAGCCTTCGCGGACTTTCCGGCGAACGCCCGGCTCCGCACTTTTCGCGCGCTGGCGGTGATTGCGGAGGGTGAAACGCCAGACATCGCCAAGCCACTGTCCGGACTTGGCGCCGGCGTTTGGGAACTGGCGATCAGAGAACGCGGAGACGCCTGGCGAGTGGTCTACGGACTTCAGATCGGAGACGACATCTGGGTGGTCCACGCCTTTCAGAAAAAGTCGATTTCGGGAATCGCCACGCCCAAGCCGGAGATCGACGTCATCAAGGCCCGGATCAAACGCCTCAAGGAGACCCATTCATGAGCGACGAACCCCTCGAAGTCGTCCGGGGCAGTGGCAACATTTTCCGCGACTTCGGCGTCGAAGACGCTGACCGACAACAGCTCAGAGCCCTCCTGGCGGCCGCGATTATCAAGGCGCTCGACGCCGACAAGCTGACAGTACGGGCGGCGGAAGCCCTGACCGGCATCGCCGCCGCCGATTTCTCACGCATCCGCAACGTGAGACTGGACAGATTCACCATCGACCGGCTGATGATGATCCTCGACCGCCTGGGCCGGGACATTAACGTGACTCTGTCGGTGACGCCGCGAGATCCTGTCGCGCGCAGCCGGGCCGTCGCGTAACCCGACCGCGTCAGATTGACTCACGGGGCGGGCGCCGCCCCGAATGCAGCCGGCCCCCGGGCGCCCCAGCGACTCCATTCCCTCACCGCTGCAAGGCTTCACGGATTCCCACGGGATTCCCTCGGGAATCCGCGATCACGAAAGAGTCATCCCTGCAGTGACTCGACGCCGCGAGATGGTCGCTTGCCCCCGATTCGCAAATCGGCTTAACGATTCTTTTCGAAGGGCCGTTCAGCATTAACCAGTCTTAAAGCAGCTTAATTCCAATGTCGGAATTGAGCTCCGGAGGCGGATTCCGCCTCGCCTGAAATCGTAACCGCGGGTGCCGCGGGGAGGGGATCGATGCGCGTACTGTTGATTGAGGATGACAGCGCGACGGCGCAGACCATCGAGCTGATGCTCAAGTCCGAAGGGTTCAACGTCTACACGACGGACCTGGGCGAGGAGGGCGTCGATCTGGGCAAGATCTACGACTACGACCTCATCCTGCTGGATCTGAACCTGCCGGACATGAGCGGCATGGACGTGCTGCGCACACTGCGCAACGGCAAGATCAACACGCCGATCATGATCCTCAGCGGCTCTGCCGAGATCGACACCAAGGTGAAGACCCTGGGCGGCGGCGCCGACGACTACATGACCAAGCCGTTCCACAAGGACGAGATGGTCGCCCGCATCCACGCGGTGGTGCGCCGCTCCAAGGGTCATGCCCAGGCGGTCATCCAGACCGGCGAGATCGCCGTGAACCTGGACGCCAAGACGGTGGAGGTGAACGGCCTGCGCGTTCACCTGACCGGCAAGGAATACCAGATGCTGGAACTCCTCTCCCTGCGGAAGGGCACGACCCTGACCAAGGAGATGTTCCTCAACCACCTCTACGGCGGCATGGACGAGCCCGAGCTGAAGATCATCGACGTGTTCATCTGCAAGCTGCGCAAGAAACTGGCGCACGCCTGCGAGGGTGACAACTACATCGAAACCGTCTGGGGCCGCGGCTATGTGCTGCGCGACCCGCAGGAAGCCATCGTCGCCGCCTGATCCACCGGTTTTAGTAGCGTCGCGTAACAGCCCCCGCCGGTTCGTCCGGCGGGGGTTTTCTTTTGGCGGTTTTCACGTTGGGTCTCTGTGGATGGTCGGCGCGCCTCGCCGGCTAGGCGTCTCCCGGCTCCCAGAAATCCTGTTGTTTGGTCCAAGGCTGGTCTGCAGCTGCCCGTGTGGCGGTCCAACCAGCGGGTAGGTGGGCGATGTCATCAAGGTCGGGATGAGCCTCTATGACGGTCGACATCGCCACCACCAGACCCTCGCTCAGATCGTGGGCCTGTCCATCCAAAAAACACCACGAGTGATCATCTTCATAGTGAGTGACAACCAAGACTGGGGAGCCGTCGATCACTGAGCGACAGGTGATGCAGACGACATTTGGAGCCTGATCAAACTTCCAGGTCATGGGGCTGTGCCTTCCCACCCACTCTCAACGTGAAAAGCCCTTCCTTCGCCCCTACCTTCCCACCGGCCGGGCCGAAGAGATCTGGTTGCTCAGCCGCCAGGTTCCCAGGTCATAGACGCTGTCGCCGATGATCTCGCAGCGGCCGCGGAAGTCGGTCAGGGTGCAGACTTCCCAGCGACCGCGGCCGCGAATCTGGACCGACTTGGCCCGGTCGCCAAACGACCAGGGCGACAGCGTCGGCGCCGCGCCGCGCAGGACCACGCTGGCGCCGCGATAGCCGGGCTGGCCGTAGAGCACCAGGCTGGAGCCGGATCCGCCGCCCGGCGCGCCGCCACCGCCCGGCGCGGGCGAGGTCTTGCAGGTCAGCCGACCGTTGATGTTGGCGATGTCGCCGCGGCAATTGTCGAAGCGCAGGCTGGTCTGCAACCAGCGGCCGTTGGCCGCGCGGCAGCGGGCAGTGACGACCTTGCCGCCGCCCGGGCCGCGATAGGCGCTGATGTTCGAGCAACTGGTGCGGTAGCTGCCGCCCGGCATCTGAACACTCTGGGCCCATGCCGTGACGGCGCTGCCGGTGAGCGCGGCCGCGGCGGCCAGGGCGATGAACATTCCGGTCTTCATGAGGTCTCCTGAACGGTCGCTTGATCTCGCGCCAACGCTAGCATCGGTCCGGGCCGAGCGGCGACCACAAAGACCGGCGATCGGCGAACCGGTTCAGCGTTGCGCGACTCCCGGCGCCGTGTCTCCCTCACCGCCATTCGCGGTTTCGGGGAGAAACAGCATGAAACGGACGATCGCCCTGACCGCGGCGCTGGCCGGCGCGCTGCTGCTGGCCTGGACCGGGACGAAGACCCCGGGGCCCAAGCCCGTCTCGGCCACGCCCGTGGCCACGGCCTTCCAGACTGATCTGGCGATGGTCGACATCCATCGCATCGGCCGGGTCCCGCATCCCGGCGGATCGGCCGAGAACGCCGGCGTGCGCGACTATCTCGTTGGCCGCATGACGGCGCTGGGCCTGGAGCCTCAGCGGCAGGACGGCATGGCGATCGAGAGCCGCGCCTTCGGCGGCGAGACCTGGCTGGTCGGTGGCCAGGTGCAGAACATCGTCGGCGTGCTGCCGGGCCGCGACCGGAGCAAGCCGGCCCTGGCCCTGATGGCCCACTATGACAGCGTGCCCGGCTCCCCCGGCGCGGCCGACGACGCCACCGGGGTGGCGGTGATCCTCGACATCGCGCGGGCGGTGAAGGCGCGCGGAACCCCGGCGCGGGACATCATCGTCATCATCACCGACGGCGAGGAGGCGGGACTACTGGGCGCCCGCCGGTTCTTCCATGATCATCCGCTGAAAAAGCGCATCGGCCTGCTGATCAACCTGGAGGCCCGCGGCGGCGGCGGCCGGGCCAACATGTTTCAGACGGGGCCGGGCAACGGCGCCCTGATCCCGGTGTTCGCCCAGAGCGCGGTCAGCCCGATCAGCAACTCCCTGGCCGTGTTCCTCTACGAAACCATGCCCAACGACACCGACTTCACCGTGTCCAACGCGGCCGGGATCCGGGGGTTGAACTTCGCCTTCATCGGCCGGCAGTTCGACTATCACTCGGCCACCTCGACCCCGGCCAATCTGGACCAGGGGTCGGTGCGCCACATGGGCGAGCAGGCGCTGGCGGCGACGCTGGCGCTCGCTTTCACCGACACCCTGCCCGGCAAGGCGCCCGACGCGGTCTACAGCCAGACCTTCGGCGACCACATCCTCGCCTATCCGGCCTGGGGCGGCTGGATCGTGCTGCTGATCGCGGCGGGCCTGATCGGCCTGGCGGTGGCGCGCGGCCGCAAGACCGACACGATCCGCCTGATCGACGCGGCGCGCGGCGCCGGGGCGGCCCTGTTCCTGCTGGTGGTCGGGGCCCTGCTGCTGCATCTGGCCCGCCGGGCGACGGGGGTCGAGTTCGGCTTCATGGGTCAGCGGCCGCTGCTGGCGCAGTGGACCCTGTGGGAGACCGCGCTGTCGGCGCTGGGGGTGGGCCTGTTGCTGCTGGTTCCGAACCTGCAGACCCGGTCGGGGCTGCGGCTGTGGCTGGCGGGCGGCAGCCTGATCGCCGGGCTGCTCTGCAGCCTGTTCGGTGGCTGGGACATCATGGGGGCGGGCCTGGGTCTGGCCGCCGCCCTGCTCGGCTACGCGGCGTTCGGCAAGCCGAGCGCCCTGCCCGGCGCCTGGCTGGGCGTGCTGCTGACCGGCCTGGTCGCCGCCCTGGCTCTGCAGATCCTGTTGCCGGCGGTGGGATTCCTCATCGCCTGGCCGCTGGTGCTGGCGGGTCTCGGCGCGGCGGCGACCCTGATGGGCACGCGGCTGGACCTGTCGCGCACGACGGCGCTGGCGATCCTGGCGGCGCTCGGCGGCGGCTGGCTGGCGGTGTTCTTCCATGGCGTGGCCCAGGGTCTCGACCTGCCGGCCATCCTCGGCCTGTTCCTCTGGCTGGGCGGCTTCCTCCTCTGGCCGCTGGCCTGGCCCTCGGGCCGCTGGCCAAAGCCGGCCCTGGCGCCGGCCGTCGGGTTCCTGGCGCTGGGTCTGGTCCTGCTGCTGGTGGTCCGGTTCAGCGATCCCTGGTCGCCGCGCTATCCGCAGGCGACGCAGGTGTTGCACGTGCGTGACGAGATCACCGGCAAGACCTGGATCGCCGCCCAGACGCCGGACCTCGATCCCTGGAGCCGCAAGGCGCTCGGCGCGGGCGGCGGCAAGATCGGCAAGGTCGATCTGCGGCCGGTCGGCCGTCGCCCGGTCTGGGCCGTGGCCGACCGTCCGGGCGTCCCGGGCAATGCCTCCGTCACGCTGGAGCGCCGCGCCGACGGCAGGATCCAGATAAATCTGCCACCAGCGAGCGTGGTCCTTCTTCGCCTGACCGTCCCCAGCGGCTTCCACGGCACGGTGCAGATCGATGATCAGTCGGCGAGCCTGGCGCTGGAGGATGCCTCGGCGACGCCCGTGACCCCCGCGGCTTCCCGGACGCTCGGCGTGCGGCTGGCCGGCGTCCCTGCGCCACATCAGCTCATCCTGCCGGCGATGAGTCGGGGAACACTCGAGCTCCGCTACGCGCTTGTCGACGGCCCCTGGCCAGCCGACGCTCGCCCGCTTCCGTCGAGGCCGTCGGAGGTGATGGCCTTCGACCTGTCGGATTCCGCCGTCAGGACCGGGCGCATCAAGACGTCCTGGTAGGGCTCACGCCGCATCCCAGGCCGCCTTCAGCCAGCTCTTCGCCTCGGCGTCGAAGTCGCTCGCCGTCTCCAGCCGGATGCGGTGGCTGACCATGCTGTTCCAGGAGCCGGCGGCTTCCAGCTTGCCGCTCGGCGCCACGCCCTTGAGCTGGATGCCCAGATCCATCCGCGTCTTCGTCGAGGGCTGGACCAGGGCGAACTGTTTCGAGCGCCGTAGGGAGACGTTGGCCTTCTTGGGCGAGACCTCGACGTCGCCGAGGGTTTTCACATAGGCCTCGATCGCGTCGTAGAGCGGCCGCAGCCCGGCCTTGTCGCCGGAAAACACCGCCGCCAGGCCGTCGTCCGCCGGCGTATCCAGGGTCAGCCCGCCCCGGGACTCCAGCGCCACCAGATTGGCGTAGCCGTGGCCGATCCCGTGTTCGCTCTTGAGCCAGGCGACGATCTGGCCGTGCTTCTCCTGCCCCGAGTCCCTGGCCAGCGCCGCCCAATCGGCCAGAGACCGGCCGGTCTTGTCCTCGAGATTGCGGATCATGGTGCGGGTGGCGTCGTCGATGGTGGCCATGAGGGTCCCCGGTTGATTGGATACTCAAGTTCTCTTGATTGATTGATCAAGACGCCGAAATCGTCAACCCGCCTCTTGACGGCAGGCATTATTTCTATATTTCTCGAATTATCGATTTATAGGAGACCGCCATGAAACGCCTGCACCTGCACATCGCCGTCGAGGACCTCAGCCGGTCCATCGGCTTCTATTCCACCCTGTTCGGCGCCCAGCCGTCGGTGGTGAAGGACGACTATGCCAAGTGGATGCTGGAGGACCCGCGGGTGAACCTGGCCATCTCGCAGCGCGGCGGGTCGGCCGGCATCGACCATGTTGGCGTCCAGGCCGAGACCGCCGCCGAACTGGCCGAAATGGCCACGCGGCTGAAGGCCGCCGGCGAGACGACCTTCGACCAGGAAGCCACCACCTGCTGCTACGCGAAGTCCGACAAGAGCTGGGTCGCCGACCCGTCGGGCGTGCGCTGGGAGACCTTCCACACCCTGGGCGAGGCCACGACCTACGGCGAGGATGAGTCGGCGCATGCCGAAGCGCTCAAGGTGGCGACGCCGGCGCCGGCTGTGGCGGGGTGCTGCGGATAACCTCTTCACTGTCATCCCGGACGGCCCGCAAGGCCGATCCGGGACCCAGATTCAATCTCAGCCGAATCTGGGTCCCGGCTCTCCGCGCTACGCGCTGCGGCCGGGATGACAGTTGAGACTTGGCGACACGCGACCGTCACAAAATTCGGCTATTCTCGAATCATGGAACAGACTGACGCCGTCGCCGCCCTGTCGGCCCTTGCCCATCCCGGCCGCCTGGCGGTGTTTCGCCTGCTGGTGAAGGCCGGGGCCGCCGGGATGCCGGCCGGTCACATCGCCGAAGCCACCGGCAGCCTGTCGAACACCCTGTCGGCCAATCTCAACATCCTGACCCAGGCGGGCCTGGCCCGTTCGCGCCGTGACGGGCGGCAGATCATCTACACCGCCGACTACGACGTCATGCGCGGCCTGCTGACGTTCCTGATGGAGGACTGCTGCCAGGGCGAGCCGGCGATCTGCGGCCCTCTGGCCGGCGTCCTCGGCGGCGCCGACTGTGATGTGAAGACCTGCTGATGAGCCACAACGTCCTCTTCCTCTGCACCGGTAACTCGGCCCGCTCGATCCTCGCCGAGTCGATCCTGGGCCGGCTCGGCGCCGGCCGATTCAAGGCCTTCTCGGCCGGGTCCATGCCCACCGGCCGGGTGAACCCCCACGCCATCCGGCTGCTGGAGCGGCTCAACTACCCGACCGCCGGCCTGCGCTCGAAGTCGTGGGAAGAGTTCGACCGCGCCCACAACCCGGGTGCGCCGGACCTGAACTTCGTCTTCACCGTCTGCGACAACGCCGCCGGCGAGGTCTGCCCCTTCTGGCCGGGCCAGCCGATGACCGCCCACTGGGGCGTGCCCGATCCGGCCGCCGTCGAAGGAACCGACGCGGCGATCGCCGCGGCCTTCGCCGACATCTACGGCCGGCTGCACAACCGGCTCGAGATCTTCGTCAACCTGCCGATGGCGTCCCTCGACCGGATGACCCTGCAGGCCCGCCTCGACGGCATCGGCAAGGGCTGACCATGTCCATATTCGAACGCTACCTGACCCTCTGGGTCGCGCTGTGCATCGTTGCCGGCGTTGCCCTGGGCCAGCTGTTTCCCGGCGCAGCGCAGGCCATCGGGGAGCTGGAGGTCGCGCGGGTGAACCTGCCGGTCGCCGGCCTGATCTGGCTGATGATCATCCCGATGCTGATGAAGGTCGACTTCGGCGCCATGCGCCAGGTCGGCCGCCACTGGCGGGGCATCGGCGTGACCCTGTTCATCAACTGGGCGATCAAGCCGTTCTCCATGGCGCTGCTGGCCTGGCTGTTCATCGGAACGCTGTTCCGGCCCCTGCTGCCGGCGGCGCAGATCGACAGCTACATCGCCGGCCTGATCATCCTGGCGGCCGCGCCCTGCACGGCCATGGTCTTCGTCTGGAGCAACCTGACCAGGGGCGAGCCGAACTTCACGCTCAGCCAGGTGGCGCTCAACGACACCATCATGGTTGTCGCCTTCGCCCCGATCGTCGCGCTGCTGCTGGGGCTGTCGGCGATCATCGTGCCCTGGAAGACGCTGCTGCTGTCGGTCGGCCTCTACATCATCGTGCCGGTGGTCCTGGCCCAGATCGTCCGCCGCCTGCTGCTGACCCGTGGCGAGCCCGCCCTGCAGCGCGCGCTGGCCCGGCTGGGACCGGTGTCGATCATGGCTCTGCTGGCCACGCTGGTGCTGCTGTTCGCCTTCCAGGGCGAGCAGATCATCGCCCAGCCGATGATCATCGCCCTGCTGGCCGTGCCGATCCTGATCCAGGTCTATTTCAACGCCGGCCTGGCCTACCTGCTCAACCGGGCGACAGGCGAGGCCCACTGCGTGGCCGGCCCGTCGGCCCTGATCGGGGCCAGCAACTTCTTCGAACTGGCCGTCGCCGCCGCCATCAGCCTGTTCGGCTTTCAGTCGGGCGCCGCCCTGGCCACGGTGGTCGGGGTGCTGGTCGAGGTGCCGGTCATGTTGACCGTGGTGGCCATCGTGAATCGTTCCCGGGGCTGGTACGAACGCGGCCTCAAGACCCCCGGAGCCGCGCCATGACCCATCCCGCCGTGACCATCTTCCACAACCCCGCCTGCGGCACCTCGCGCAACACCCTGGCGCTGATCCGCGAGGCCGGCATCGAGCCGACCGTGGTCGAATACCTCAAGACCGGCTGGACCCGGCCCCAGCTGACCGCCCTGCTGGCCCGCATGGGCAAGGGGCCGCGCGACATCCTGCGGGTCAACGGCACAGCGGCGGAGGACCTCGGCCTCACCGATCCGGCCACGACCGACGAGGCCCTCCTCGACGCCATGATCGCCGAGCCGATCCTCGTGCAGCGACCGATCGTCGCGACTGCGAAGGCAACGGCGCTCTGCCGGCCCGCGGAGACGGTTCTTTCACTTCTCACCCGCTAGGGGTTCGGGTTCCCGCTCCGGGGCGTGACAAATGGAACGAAGCATCGAATATTGCTTGCGTTTCGGGGTCACGGGCGGGCATGACCGGCCCGCCGATTGCTGGGGGACATCCCAGCCGTGCCATTCTGACGCTAGTGCGGCATCGTAAACTGACGGGGGAACGATGCAGGAATTCGATCCCAGGCGCCCGACCTTCCGGTTCGCGCCCAAGATCCTGGTAGCGGTCGCCGGTTTCGGCGTCCTCGCCCTTGGCTGGAACCTGACCGGCGGCGCGGCCGTCAACGTCGCCCAGCCGCTCGACCCCGCCGCCCTGACAGCCCTGCAGCACATCGCCTTCGCCCGCGCCGAGGTCCAGCCGGGCTTCGACCCCGGCCAGAACATCAATGTCGAGGTCCAGCCCGGCGAGACCCTCGAGGCCGCGGTCCTGCGCAGCGGCGTGGGTCCGACCGACGCCCGCCTGGCGGTGCGAGTCCTGGCCCAGGCCATGGACACCGTGAACATCCGCGCCGGCATGGACTTCGTCGCCTCGGTCGCCAGGCCGCGCGACCGCCGCGGTCCCGCCCGGCTGGTCGGCCTGTCCATGCGCACCGGCGCGGCCAGCACCCTGACCGTGTCGCGCACCTTCGACGGCGCCCTGCGCCTGCGCGAGCTGGAAGAGACCGTCAAACCCGAGACCGTCGCCGCCTGCGGCCGGATGCAGGGCTCGTTCCACGAGAGCGCTAACGCCATCGGCGCCACCTCCGGCGTGATCGCCGAGGCTTCCAAGCTGTTCGCTCACAAGATCGACTTCTCCCGCGACATCAAGGCGGGCGACCCGTTCTGCCTGGTGTTCGACCGCAAGGTCACCGAGAGCGGCCGCACCATCGAGGCCGGCGGCCTGGTCTATGCCGAGGTCAAGGGTCAGCGGTTCTATGGCTTCACCCGCGCCGACGGGAAGAAGACCTTCCTCGATTCCATCGGCAAGAGCATCAAGGGCTTCCTGCTGCGCACGCCGGTCGACGGCGCCCGCATCACCTCGCGGTTCGGTTTCCGCCGCCATCCGATCCTGGGCTACAACAAGATGCACCAGGGCATCGACTTCGGGGTCGGCACGGGCACGCCGGTGCTGGCGGCCGGCGACGGCGTGGTCGTCGAGGCCCGCCGCTGGGGTGGCTACGGCAACTGGGTCCGCATCCGCCATGCAGGCGGCTATGAGACCGGCTACGCCCACCTCTCGCGCTACGCCAAGGGCCTCAAGCCCGGCATGCGGGTGCGTCAGGGCCAGCTGATCGCCTACGTCGGCTCCACCGGCGCCTCGACCGGACCGCACCTGCACTACGAGGTCTGGCTCAAAGGCCGTCGGATCAACCCGATGACCAAGATCCAGGGCGGCATCAGCGTCGATCCGCGCGACGTGGCCGCCTTCAACAGCACCAAGAAGCGCATCGAGGCCCTGATCGCCCCGCGCCGCGTGGCCGCCGCCATCCCCGCTCCGGCCGCCACGCCGGAAGCGCCTGGCGCGACAAAGAAGCTGGCCCGCACCGATTTCACCGCCCCCCGCGCCGGCCTCAAGCCCCGCGCGGGGTAGACGCAGACTTCCATGCTCCCCGCTTGCCGGGGAGCTGTCGCGCGGAGCGTGACTGAGGGGTCAGCGCCGACGTCAGCCGACAGAGCCTGGACGCCGGTCTCGGCCGGCGGCAGTTCTTCGGGATTGTCCGAACACTACAGCGCTGCCCCCTCCACCGCCTGCGGCGGTCCCCCTCCCCGGCTTCGCCGGGAGGAACGTCTGTTCCATCGACAGCACGCCACCCTCCGCTGTAAACACCGGCCCCTTCCCGCCACACACCGGATAGCCAACCTTGCGACTTCCCCAGGCCCGTCTCGACCAGGTGCTCGACCGCTTCCGCGAGATCGAGGCCCGCATGGGCGCGGCCACCGAGGGGCCGGAGATTGTGCGGCTGGGCAAGGAGCACGCCGAGCTGAGGCCAGTGGCCGAGGCCGTGCTGGCGCTGGAAAAGGTGCTGGCCGAGAAGCCGGACCTGGAGGCCATGGCCGCCGACACAGACCCGGAAATCTCCGAACTGGCCCGCGACGAGCTGGAGCGGCTGGAGGCCAGGCTGCCGGACATGGAGCGCGAGGTGGCCCTGCTGCTGGCCCCGCGCGACAAGGACGAGAACGCCTCGGCCATACTGGAAGTGCGCGCCGGCACCGGCGGCGACGAGGCGGCCCTGTTCGCCGGCGATCTGTTCCGCATGTACCAGCGCTATGCCGCCAGCCGCGGCTGGCGGGTGGAGATCGACAGCATCTCCGAGGGCGAGATGGGCGGCTACAAGGAGATCATCGCCTCGATCACCGGCGACGGGGTGTTCGGCCGGCTGAAGTTCGAGAGCGGCGTGCACCGGGTGCAGCGGGTGCCCGAGACCGAGGCCCAGGGCCGCATCCACACCTCCGCCGCCACCGTCGCCGTCCTGCCCGAGGTCGAGGACGTCGAGATCGAGATCAACGACGGCGACCTGCGCATCGACACCTACCGCTCCAGCGGCGCCGGCGGCCAGCACGTCAACAAGACCGACTCCGCCGTGCGCATCACCCACCTGCCCACCGGCATTGTGGTGACCAGCAGCGAGAAGTCGCAGCATGAGAACCGCCGCAAGGCGATGAAGAACCTCAAGGCCAAGCTTTACGACATGCAGCGCGAGGCGCTGGACACCGCCCGCTCCGACGCCCGCAAGGCCCAGGTCGGCAGTGGCGACCGGTCCGAACGGATCCGCACCTACAACTACCCGCAGGGCCGGGTCACCGACCACCGCATCAACCTGACCCTCTACAACCTGCCCAAGATCATGGAGGGCGAGGCCCTCGACGACGTCATCAACCCCCTGATCGCCGAGGACCAGGCGGCAAGGCTGGCGACGCTGGAGGACAGTTACGGCTGAGTTGAACCCCTCCCGGTCAAACGTAACAAGCACCGACATGGCCCGGCTTGTCCGGGCCACCCATGCGTGAGGTGTCAGAAGGGGATGTTGTGACACTACAGCGCCGTCGGAAGCAGGGAGTTCATGGGTGGCCCCGGACAAGCCGGGCCATGACGGTTGAAAACTGGATGAGCTTGCTCCCGGCACGGCTCTGAGGCACTGACCACCCCATGCGCGCCGCCGTCACCGCCCTCTATCGCCACCCCGTGAAGGGCTTCACGCCCGAGCGGCTGGACGCCGCCGATCTGGCCGTGGGCGAGGGCTTTCCGGGCGACCGGATGTATGCGGTCGAGGTTGGGGACTGCGGCTTCGACCCTGACCGGCCCGCCTTCGTGCCCAAGACGAAGTTCGCGGTGCTGGCGCACATCGCCGAGGTGGCGAAGGCGCGGACACGGTACGACGACGCCACCGGCGTGTTCCATGCGACCGCGCCCGGCCGGCCCGACTTCGCCGGCGACCTGACCGGAGAGACGGGCCGCGAGGCGTTCGCCGCCTGGCTGACCGACCTGCTGGGTGAGGAAGCCCGGGCGCCGCTGAAGGTGCTGCGGGCGCCGGGAACCTGGCGATTCATGGATCACCCGCTGGGCCATGTCTCGATCATCAACCTGGCCAGCGTGCGGGATCTCGAGGCCCGCATCGGCCGGCCGCTCGATCCGCTGCGCTTCCGGGCCAACCTCTATGTCGAGGGCTGGCCGGCCTGGATCGAGAACGACTGGAAGGACCGGACGCTGTCGGTCGGCGGGGCGACGGCCACGGTGTTCAAGTCCATCGTCCGCTGCGCCGCTCCCGGGGTCGACCCGGTCACCGCCGAGCGGGATGTCGATGTGGTCAAGGCCCTGTTCGACAACTACGGCCACATGCTGTGCGGCATCTATGTCCAGACCACCGCGGCGGGCCGGGTGGCGCAGGGCGATTTCGTGGAGCTTGCGGCGTGACCACCCTGGTGAAGGCCTGGAAGGCCGGCGGCGAGCGGCTGAAAACCATCGGCATCGACCAGCCGGCGATCGACGCCCGGCTGATGCTGGAGGCCGCCGCCGGGGTGACCCGGCTGGAGATCGTCACCGAGCCCTACCGCGAACTGACCGCCGAACAGGAAGCCGTCTACGAGAGCTATGTCGAACGGCGGGGCCGCCGCGAGCCGGTCAGCCACATCCTGGGCCGCAAGGGCTTCTGGAAGATCATGCTCAACGTGAACAGCGCGGTGCTGACGCCGCGGCCGGACACCGAGGTGATCGTCGACGAGGCGCTGAAGGCTTTCCCCGAGCAGATGGCGTTCAACATTCTCGACCTGGGTGTCGGCTCGGGCGCGATCCTGCTGGCGATCCTGGCCGAGCGGCCGGCGGCCAGGGGGCTGGGCGTCGACATCTCCGAGGACGCCCTGGCTGTGGCGCGGGAGAACGCCGCCAACCTGGACCTCGACGGCCGCACCGCCCTGCTGCGCGGCGACTGGACTGCGGGACTGGGCGACGAGGGCTTCGATCTGGTGGTGGCCAACCCGCCTTACATTCCAACCGACGTCATCGAGACCCTCGACCCGGAGGTGCGCGACCACGATCCGCGCCTGGCCCTGGACGGCGGGCCCGACGGGCTGGATCCCTACCGCCTCCTGGCGCCCGAAATCCTGCGGGTGCTCAAGCCCGGCGGCATGTTCGCCGTGGAGATCGGCCATGACCAGAGCGCGGCCGTCGAGGCCCTGTTCCGGCAGGCCGGCGCGGCGGGCGTGCGGACCATCAAGGACCTGGGCCTGCGGGACCGCGTTGTCGCGGGTTCCAGAAACCCCTTGGAAACAGGGGCCTGAGGCGCTACATCTGACTCGTTCCCACTCAGATCGCCGTAGAGATTGATCGCAATCGACGGCGGGCGCGCGAGGTCCCTGGAGGACCGGGTCGCGGCGCTGAAAGCCGGGCGGGGACGAAGAACAGCGTCTTTTCGAAACAACAAAAGCGGGCGGCAAGCCCGAAGCAGTAGCCAGAACCAGCCCACGCAGCCGATCCGCGGATCGCACGCCGGCTGGCAGGTCGAAGGGTAAGATGAGAGATTTCAAGGGTATGAAGCGTCAACGCGGCCGCAATCGCGGCGGCAGCGGCGGCAACCAGGGCGGCAAGCCCCAGCACAACGCCAACCGGGCGTTCGATTCCAACGGTCCCGAAGGCATCAAGGTGCGCGGCGCCGCGCAGGGCGTCTTCGAGAAGTACCAGCAGCTGTCGCGCGACGCCGGTTCGGCCGGCGACCGGGTCCTGGCCGAAAACTACCTGCAGCACGCCGAACACTATTTCCGGACCCTGCGGGCCATGCAGCCGCACCGGCCGGTGTCCGACATCGTCGGCCGCGAGCAGTTCGCCTCTGGCTTCGACATCGATTTCGAGGCCGAGCCCGAGGAAGCGCCCGAGGGCGGCTACGTCGAACAGGCCGAGGGCCCCGAGGGCGATGGCCAGCAGCAGCAACAGCGGGACGGCAATCGCGACAACCAGGGCGGCCAGCGCTTCGAGGGTCGTCAGCGCGACGGCCAGCGGTTCGAAAGCCGTGATCGCCAGCAGCGCGACGACCGGCCGCGGGATGACCGGCCGCAGCGCGATGACCGGCCTCGTGACGACCGGCCCCGTGATGATCGCCCGCGCGACGAGCGTCCCCGCCAGGAAGGCGAAGGCTCAAGCCGCCGCGAGCGCTGGCGTGACCGGGATGACCGACAGCCGCGCGGAGACCGGGGCGAGGCCCCGCGCGACCCGCTGGCCGTGATCGAGCCCCAGGCCGCGCCCCTGGCGCCGGAAATCGCCGTGTCGGAATCCCCGCGCCTGCGCGGTCAGGACGGCGCGGTCAGCGAACTCCCCGCCTTCCTCGGCCGTCCCGCCGAGACGCGCGAGGAAGCGCCGGCCGAAGAGGCCAAGAAGCCCCGCCGCCGCCGCGCCCCGCGCAGCTTCGAAGGCGGCGAGGACGTCAAGCCGGAGACGGAAGAGGCTTAAAAACTTCGCTCTCCCTGTTGGGAGAGCTGTCAGCCCGAAGGGCTGACTGAGTGGGATGCGCTGCTGTCGGCCGACAACGGCGCATCCCTCACCACCATCCTTCGGATGGTCCCCCTCTCCCAAGTGGGAGAGGTCAGTCTCCTACCATCCCCGCCGCCCGTTCCAGCGCGCCGATCAGCGCCGGGACGCAGCAGGCGTTGAGAAAGTGGTCGCCACCGGGGGTTTCGATCATCAGCGTCGGGGCCTTGCCCCGGCCAGCGGCGAGCGCCCGGGCCGAGGCCACCGGCACGAAGGTGTCGGCGTCGTCGTGCAGCACCACCACCGGCTGGGGCAGGCCGACGAGCGCCGCGCGAGCAGCCGGCAGCTGGGGCGCCTGGCCGCGCACCTCGGCAATCGAGTTCTTCAGATCCCGCGGCAGCATCGGCCGCACCATGCCGCCAAGGCTGGTCAGCCGCCGCGCGGTCGCCCCTCGCTCGCCGAAGAAGGCGCTCATCAGCACCAGGGCTTGGACCTTGTCCGGATGCCGGGCGGCCATCAGCGAGGCGATCGGCGCGCCGTAGGACTGGCCCACGAGGATCACCTTCTGCCCCGGGGCCGCATCCAGCAGGGGCGCCAGGGCGTCGGCCTGGTCGCTGATCGACCCGACGGCCTCCGCCGGCTCGCTGAGGGCGAACCCCGGACGGTCGGCGACGATCATCGTGAACCGCTCCGGCAGCGCCGCCAGGGTCGGCGCCCAGTATTCCGACCAGGAGGGCGTGCCGGTGATCACCACCACCTTCCACGGCGCCGCGCGGGGCGTGCGCAGGGCCGACAGCCGCCAGGGGCGCCCGCCCGCCTGGAACGCGACCCGCTCCATGGTCCCGGCCGGATAGTCCGCCGAGGTCGGATACCGCTGCACCTCCGCAGACATGCAGGCGGACAGGGCAAAGGATAGCGACAGGACGACAAGGGTGCGGATCAGTCTGGGCAAGGCGGAACTCCGGGACAGAACTGGCTGTCCCTTGGGACGGCCTATCCTGTCCCCGATCCGTGACGAACTGAAGTTAAGCCTTGGTCATGCTCCCCATCGGGGGGCTGTCGGCGCGTGGCGACGACTGAGGGGGTCACCCGAAATCTGAGCGGACCCCCTCCGTCCCGGCTTCGCCGGTCCACCTCCCCCGACGGGGAGGATCTCTACTCCGCCGCGACGCGGGCGGAGGTGACGACCATGCCGGCGAGGCGGCCGCGGATCAGGTCCTCGGCCTCGGCGACGATGCGCTCGACCAGCGCCTTGCAGGTCGGGATGTCGTGGATCAGGCCCTGAACCATGCCCGCCGACCAGATGCCGCCCTGGGTGTCGCCGTTGGCCAGGGCGTCGCGGCCCCGCGTGCCGGCGACCAGATGCATCACATCCTCGAACTTGGCCCCGCCGGCGCGCTCGATCTCGACGACCTGCTGGCTGACCTCGTTGCGCATCACCCGGGCGGTGTTGTGCAGGGTGCGGAAGATCAGGTCGGTCTGACGCTCATCGTTGGCGACCATCTGCTCCTTGAAGGCCAACGGAATCGGCGCTTCCTGGGTGACGCAGAAGCGGGTGCCCATGTTGACCCCGTCGGCGCCCAGCGCCAGGGCAGCGACCAGGCCGCGCCCGTCGGCGAACCCGCCCGAGGCCAGCATGGGGATCTTCACCTTGTCGGCCGCCGCCGCGATCAGGATCAGGCCGGGAATGTCGTCCTCGCCCGGGTGGCCGGCGCATTCGAAACCGTCGATGGAGATGGCGTCCACGCCCATCCGCTCGGCGCTCAGCGCGTGCCGGACGGCGGTGCATTTGTGGATGATCTTGATGCCGTGCTTCTTGAAGTCGTCGACATGTTCCTGCGGCTTGTAGCCGGCGGTCTCGACGGCCTTGATGCCGCTCTCGATGATCGCGGCGCGGTATTCGGCATAGGGCGGCGGCTTGATCGCCGGCAGGATGGTCAGGTTCACGCCGAACGGCTTATCGGTCAGCTCGCGGGTGCGCTTGATCTCCTTCGCCAGGTCCTCTGGCGTCGGCTGGGTCAGGGCGGTGATGAAGCCCAGCGCCCCGGCGTTGGCCACCGCCGCGACCAGCTCGGCCTTGCCGACCCACTGCATGCCGCCCTGGGCGATGGGATGCTCAACGCCGAACAGCTCGGTGAAGCGGGTCTTGATCGCCATGGTGTCTCTCCCAAACGTCTGTTTGAGAGATACTCAGACATGTCACCCCACGTCAGGCAAGAGGTCTCGCGATAGGTCTTCAGCGATGTGCCGGCAGCAGGCCGACGGCGGGCGCGCTGTCCGCAGGCGCCGCCCAATCAGGGTTGAACGTCCCAAGTTCAATCGTCCGCTCGACGGTCCTCTGCAGCACGCACATGTTGGCGACGGTCGTCGAGATCGAGCCCCAGTCCGGGCTGTATCGGGACCGGCAGTCGGCGTCGCGGAAGGCGATCCATGCGCGCTGGGCCTTCTGCACGCCGGCCTTCTGCGCAGGCGTCATGTCCGCGATCAGGGCGCGATAGGCGGCGTTTAGGGCCGCGTCCTGGATCTCCAGCTCGGCGCCGATGCACTGGACGATGCCCATGGTCGACTGGCCTTCGGGCGACTCCAGGCAGGTCTGGAAGGCCGGGGTGTAGCGCGCCTCGACCTCGGCGGCGTCGACCGCCAGGGCGGGGGTGGCGGCCAGCGTCCCGGCGAGGGCGAGCAGCATCGCGATGGTCTTCATGGTTCGCCTCATCCGTTACACGGCGGCAGTCTGGCGGCTTTCGAGGCGGGAGACCAGATCGTCAGGGACGGCGGATCAAACAGCCGCCGTCGGCAAGCCTGACTTCGCCCTCCGCCTCCAGCCGGCCGGCCTCGACCAGCGCCCGCACCCGGGCCTCCAGCAGGCCGAGGCTGGCATTGTGTTCGCCGCGCCGCGTCTCCTCGCCCAGAACCTTGCCGACAATCAGGACCAGGCGGGTCCAGTAGCGCGACGTCGCGGCCATCAGGACCTCGTCGAAGGCCGACACCAGCGCCGGGACCAGGACGCCATCCCGCACCAGCCGCAGGGGCGCCGGGTCCGTCGTCAGCCGCGCCCACAGGTCCATCAGCTCGCGTCGCGCCGGGGCCGAGAGCGGGCGCGCCGCCTCCAGCCAGCCCGACGCGACAACGTCTCCCGGCTCCGCAATACCCAGCATCGCTTTACCGCCGCCGGGGGTCTGTCTGTGGGTGAGATCGACCAGCGCGAAGGCGCCGGCGCCGTTCCGCGACAGCCATTCGAGAAAGCCCGCGTACTCACGCGCGACCCGGCGGTTGGTCCACACCACCCTGCGCGGTCCATGCGCCAACGCTTCACGCCAGAAGCCCTCTACATCGCCAAAGGGTTCGGACCCGCCGATCCCCTGGTCGCGGAACCAGGCCGGTCGCCGGTCAGGATCGGCCGGGCCGACGGGACCCATCGACAGGTCATCCGGCAGGCTGATGACCCGCGCGTCGCGGCCAGCCAGGCGCAGCGCCTCGCGAAGGACGTCCGCGCCGGCCTCGCTGAAGGTGATGTGCAGGGTCATCGGGTCCCCGCCGCCGGGGCTAGATCAGCCCCTCGCGGCCGATGGCGTAGTAACGCTCGGCGCGCTGGGTCAGCAGCTGGTCGGCGTCCAGATCTGAGAGCAGCCGCAGCTCCTCCTCGATGGCGTTGCCCACGGCGGTGATGGCGAATTCCGGGTCGGAATGGGCGCCGCCGGCCGGCTCCTCGATGATCCGGTCGACCACCCCGGTCTTGATCAGGTCCTGGGCGGTGATGTGCATCTGTTCGGCGGCGTCCTTGGCCCGGGCGCCGTCACGCCACAGGATCGAGGCCGCGCCCTCGGGGCTGATCACCGAATAGATGCCGTGCTCGAGGATCAGCACCTTGTTGCCCGCCGCGATGCCGATCGCCCCGCCGCTCATGCCCTCGCCGGTGATGGTGGCGATCATCGGCACTCTCAGCGTCAGGCAGCGCTCGGTGCCGCGCGCGATGGCCTCGGCCTGGCCGCGCTCCTCGGCGCCCAGGCCCGGATAGGCCCCGGCGGTGTCGACAAAGGTCAGCACCGGCAGGTTGAACTGCTCGGCCATGTCCATCAGCCGGACCGCCTTGCGGTAGCCCTCGGGCCGGGCCATGCCGAAGTTGTGCTTCAGGCGGGTGGTGGTGTCGTGGCCCTTCTCCTGGCCGATGACCATCACCGGCTGGCCGCGGAACCGGCCAAGGCCGCCCATGATCGCCTGGTCGTCGGCGAACTTGCGGTCGCCGCGCAGCTCGACGAACTCCTCGATCAGGCCGGCCAGGTAGTCGACGAAGTGCGGCCGCTCCGGATGGCGGGCCACCTGGGTCTTCTGCCAGGGCGTCAGCCGCGCATAGGATTCCTTGCGCAATTCGCCCAGCCGCGAGCGCAGGGCGTCGATCTCGCTGTCGAAGGTTCCCGCCCCGGCCGTGTCGGAGAGCCGCGACAGCTCCTCGATCTTGCCCTCCAGCTCGGCGATCGGTTTTTCGAACTCGAGATAGTGCTGAACCATGAATCGCCTAACGCGGGCCGCCCCTGAACCATCGCGAAACTAGAGGCTGGTGAAAAGCGGGGCAAGGCGGGGCGCGAGGACGTTGCGCCGCACGGCCCGGTCATGCTCCATTGCCTCAAACGACCGTTTGAACTCTCGGGACAGGAACTATTTCATCATGGGCAAGCTCTCCGGCCGCGTGGCCATCATCACCGGGGCGGCCAGCGGCATCGGCCGGGCGGCGGCGAAGCTGTTTTCCGAGGCGGGCGCCTACGTCGTCATCGCCGACCTGTCGGACAAGGTGAACGAAACCCTGGCCCAGGTGACCGCGGCGGGCGGCAAGGGCGAGGCCATCGTCGGCGACGTGGCCACCGGCGCGGTGGTCGACCAGCTGATCGCGGCGGCGGAAAAGCAGGGCGGGCTGGACGTGATGTTCGCCAACGCCGGCGTCTCCGGCGGCCTGCCGGGGCTGATGGAGCTGACCGCAGAGCACTGGAACAACGTCCTACGCATCAACACGGTCGGTGTCTTCCTGGCCGTCCAGGCGGCGGCCCGGGTGATGGTGCCGCGCGGCAAGGGCTCGATCATCTGCACCGCCAGCGTCGCCGGCATCCGCTCGGGGGCCGGCGGCATGCCCTACAGCGCATCCAAGGCGGGCGTGATCAGCATCGTCCAGACCGGGGCCAACCAGATGGCCGGCTCGGGCGTGCGCATCAACGCCGTCTGCCCCGGCCTGACCGAGACCGGCATGACCCAGATCGTCTTCGACCGCGCCCGCGAGCGCGGCACCGAGGGCAAGATCGGCCAGCTCAACCCCCTGCGCCGGGGCGCCGTGCCCGAGGAGATCGCCCGGGTGGCCCTGTTCCTCGCCTCCGACGACGCCAGCTACGTCAACGGCCAGGCCATCGCGGTCGACGGCGGCCTCTCCAGCTCGCATCCGGTGGTGCCGGGGAAGATGGCCTAGAATCAGGGACAGACACTTCAGGTGTCTGTCCCAAAGCGCCGTTTCCCAAGCTCATTCCGGAGACTCCCCGTAGGGACAGACACCTGCGGCGTCAGTCCCTGGCTGTGCTAGACCCTGCCTATGGACGCCCTCGCCCGCCCGATCATTCCACCCGCGCCCTATGTGCATCCGGTGGACCTATCGACCCCGCGGCTGGTGGTGGCGACGCTCTCCAACACGCTGGGCAACTGGTCGAGGAACGCGTTCGACATCCCGTATGGGCGCCGCAAGGTGCTGGGGGTCGATAGCCTGCTGGTCAACGACCCGGCGGCGATCCGCGAGGTGCTGCAGACCAACATGGCCGCCTATGCCCGCCCGCTGGCGGCGGTGCGGCCAGTGCGGCCGCTGGCGGGCGCCGGGCTGCTGCTGTCGGAAGGCGCGGCGTGGCGCGGCCAGCGCAGGATGCTGGCGCCGGCCTTCACCCCGGGCAGCGTCGAGTCGCTGATCCCGCACTTCCATGCGGCGGCCGGCAGCCTGGCCACGCGCCTGGCCGGCGAGCCGCGCGCAAACCTCGCCGACGCCTTCCACCAGGCGGCGTTGGAGGCGGTGCTGCGGTCGTTGTTCTCGCTGTCCGCCGGCCCGGAACAGATCGAGCTGGCAGCCATGGTCCGCGACTATGTGGCCACCGCCGGCCGGCCGACCCTCTTCGACGGCTTCGCCCGCGCCGAGAGCGACTTTGCCTTCATCGGCGGGGCGCGCCGCCGGTTCCAGAAGCGCTGGTTCGCCGCCGTCGACCGCCTGGTCGCCGCCCGCCGCGCCGAACCGCCCGGCGCAGGCCACGACGACCTGCTCGACCGGCTGCTGGCCGTGCGCGACGCGGAGACCGGCCAGCCGCTGTCCGACGTCGAGGTCCGCGACCAGTGCGCCACCATGCTGTTCGCCGGTTTCGAGACCACCTCGCGCCTGCTGTTCTGGGCCGCCTATCTGCTCAGCCTCGACGGCGCCGAACAGACCCGCCTGCGCCAGGAGGTCCGCGCCTTCCCACCCGGGCGTCTCGGCACGCTTGAGGACCTGCACCGCTGGCCGCGCCTGCGTCAGGTGCTGCTGGAGACCATGAGGCTCTATCCACCGGTGCCGATCCTCATGCGCCAGGTGGTGACGCCGCACGCCCTCTGCGGCGAGAGCCTGGGCAAGGGCTGTCTGGTCTGGATCAGCCCATGGGTGATGCACCGGCACACGGTTTACTGGGAAAACCCGACGGCCTTCATCCCCGACCGCTTCGCCGGCAAGGCGACGCCCTGGATCAGCGAGCCGGCCTACCTGCCTTTCGGCGGCGGCCCCCGCATCTGCATCGGCGCGTCCTTCGCGCTGGCGGAGGCCTCGATCATGCTGGCCACGGTGCTGAACCGGTTCGAGATTTCGCTGGAGAGCGACGGACCGGTGATGCCGGTCGGCGGCGTGACGACGGCGCCGGACCATGAGCCCTGGTTCCGGGTGGAAGCGGTCTGAGGGGGCACTTACCTTCGGTACAGGTCCCCTATTCCGGCTTCACCCGCTCGAACGCCGTCACCGCCTCGACGAAGGTCGCCGGCACGGGCACGGGCGTCTGCTCGCCCTCGGTGGCGCAGACGTAGGTGTTGCGGACGTCGCAGATCAGCGCCTCGCCGCGAAAGGCGGCGATGCGGAACAGGAAGCTGGTCCGGCCGAAGCGTACGGCCCGCACGCCCATGGTCAGCTCGTCGTCGAAGCGGGCCGAGGCGCGGAAGTCGGTGTTGGCGTTGACTGCGAAGATGTCCGCCCCGTGCGGCAACAGGGCTTCCGGATAGGGAAAGCCGACGGCCCGCATGTACTCGGTCATCGCGACGTCGGCGTACATCAGGTAGTTGGGGTTGAAGACGATCCCCTGCATGTCGCAGTCGGCCCACCGCACCCGCAGGGGCGTGGTGAAGGTGAAGTCCGACAGGACGGCGGGCGGTTCGCGCTCGGCCATGTCAGAGGCCGTAGAGCGCCGCGTATTCCGGATCCTTCGCCGCGATCTGCCGGGCGCAGTCGACCATCACCCTGGCCTGTTTCCAGGTGGCGTCGTCCTGCATCTTGCCGTCGAGCATCACCACGCCCGTGCCGTCGGGCATGGCGTCGAGGATGCGTTTGGCGAAGGCCACCTCGCCCGGGTCGGGGCTGAACACGCGCTTGGCGATGGCGATCTGGTTGGGGTGCAGGCTCCAGGCGCCGCTGCAGCCCAGCAGGAAGGCGTTGCGGAACTGCTGCTCGCAGGCGTCGGCGTCGGAGATGTCGCCGAACGGGCCGTAGAAGGCCTTGATGCCGTAGGCGGCGCAGGCGTCGACCATTTTGGCGAAGGTGTAGTGCCAGATATCCTGCTGCGCCGCGACGCGCGGCTGGCCGTCGTCGCGCGGGTCTTCGATGACCTTGTAGAAGGGGTGGCCGCCGCCGACGCGGGTGGTCTTCATCTGGCGGCTGGCGGCGAGGTCGGCCGGGCCCAGGCTGATGCCCTGCATGCGGGGCGAGGCGGCGCAGATGGCCTCGACGTTATTGACCCCCTCGGCCGTCTCGAGGATGGCGTGGAGCAGGATCGGCTTGGTCAGACCGTGTTTCGCCTCCAGCAGGGCCAGCTGCTGGTCCATGTAGTGGATGTCCCACGGCCCTTCGACCTTGGGAACCATCATCACATCCAGCCGGTCGCCGACGCCGGCGACGATGTCGGCCACGTCCTGCAGGTGCCAGGGCGAGTTGAGGCAGTTGATGCGGGTCCACAGGCCCACGCCGAGGGCGGCGAAGTCGGTCGCATTGGCCATCTCGATGAAGCCGGCGCGGGCGGCATCCTTGGCGTCGGCGGGGATGGCGTCTTCCAGGTTGCCGAGCACGACGTCGACGGTCGGAGCAATCTCGGGGACCTTAGCGCGGATCTTTTCCAGGTGCGTCGGGACGAAGTGGATCATCCGCTCGACGCGGACCGGCAGCTCGCGTAACGGCGCCGGCGCGCCGATGGCCAGAGGCTTGAAAAACCCGCGCGGCGTCTTCATCGGCCTGGTCCCCGTCCCTGCTCTTCGCAATTGCGAGAGGTATTGCGGCGGCGCCGCGAGGCCGTCAAGGCTTGCGCGGCTCGGCCGGGGGCTCCTCGTCCTCGTCGGGCGGGCGGAGCAGGTCGTCAACGGCGTCGTTGCTCGAGGCCCTGGCCTTGCGCCCACGCGTCGGCGCCGCCGGTCCGGCCTGCAGCCCCAACGTCCGGCGCGCGGCGTCGCCCTCCTCGCCGAACAGGGAGCGGATGCGCAGGTCCTGCTGCGGGAACGGCGCCTCGATCCCCGCCTTGCGCAGGGCGTCATCGATGGCCCAGGTGTAGGCCGCCTGCATGGCGTTGGGCCGCTTGACCGCCTCGAGCCGGGGCCAGACCACCAGTTCGAAATTCAGGCCGGACTCGCCGAACCCGACCAGCCAGACCTGGGTGCGATAAGTGCCGCTGTCGGGCAGGGTGAAGGGCACCGCCACGGCGGCCTCGAGCACCGCGTCGCGCACCTTTTCCTTATCGACCCCGTAGGCCGCCCGGAACGGGATGCGGATGCGCCGGGTATGCCCGCGCAGGGTCCAGTTGGTCACCGTGCCCTGGATCAGCTGGCTGTTGGGGATCAGGATATCGACGCTGTCGTTGTTGCGGATGCGGGTCGCCCGGGCGCCGATCTCGTGGATCACGCCGCGCTGGCCGCTTTCCAGCTCGATGTAGTCTCCGACCCGCAGGGACTCGTCGAAGATCAGCACGATGCCGGAGACGAACTCCTTGACCACGCCCTGGAGGCCCAGGCCCACGCCGACGCCCAGCGCGCCGCCGAACACCGCCAGCGACGACAGGTCGATGCCCAGGGTCGAGACCCCGGCGATGGCCCCGAATACCAAGAGGCCGTAGGTCGACAGCTTCTCGACGATATAGAGGCCGGCGCCGCCCCGGGTCGCCTTGGCCCGCACCCGCTGCATCGCCAGGGCGATCAGCCGCGCGGCCACCAGGGCCACGACAAAGGTCAGCAGGGCCGCGATCAGGCTGCCCGAGGTCACCGGCGTCTTGCCGATGCTGAACAGCACCAGCTTGTCGATGTGGCCCAGAGCCTCCAGGTCCTGCTGCATGCGGCCGGCCTCCAGGGCGGGATTCGCTGTCTGACGAGTGAATGGGCGATCATCTTCTCCCTTCCTCCTCGATGGAGGAAGGGTCGGGGATGGTGGTGCGCGCGATGGCGTCAGGCGAATAGCACTATCGGGCGCCGAGCCCTACGGCGTCATTCGCCCCAAACCCGTGGCCACACCACCACCCAACCCTCCTCCATCGAGGAGGAGGGCTTTTGGGGTTTTCATCACCGTTCGTTGGCTGACCTCGGCAATCCTCCTAGGCCTTCTTGATGAACTCGGTCCTGAGCACCAGACCCTTCACCTTATCGACGTTGGCCTCGATCTCGTCGGGGTCGCCGGTCAGGCGGATCTTCTTCACCAGCGTCCCGCGCTTGAGGGTCACGCCGCCCGAGCCTTTGACCTTGAGGTCCTTGATCAGGGTGACGCTGTCGCCGTCGTTGAGGATGGCGCCGTTGGAGTCGCGGGTTTCCGACATGGGATGGGATCCTGGAGAGTGGTCGCTTGAGTCCGCAATGCCCCTACCATGCGTCAGGGCTTTTTCGCGAGCGGATGCTTGCTGCGGACCACCTCGGCCAGCCGGTCGCCGGCCACATGGGTGTAGATCTGGGTGGTGGCGATGTCGGCGTGGCCCAGCAGGGTCTGGACGATCCGCAGGTCGGCGCCGCCCTCCAGCAGATGGGTGGCGAAGGCGTGGCGCAGGACGTGGGGGCTGACCCGGGCGCGGTCGATTCCGGCGGCGATGGCCGCCTCCTCCAGCAGCTGCGAGAACCGCCGGGCCGTCAACCGCCCGCCCTTGCCGCGCGAGGGGAACAGCCAGGGATTGGCCGCGTCGCCGGCGGGGATGAAGCCCTTGCGCACATCCAGCCAGGCCTTCACCGACTTGCGGGCGGCTTCGTTCAGCGGCGCCAGCCGCTCCTTGCCGCCCTTGCCCCTGACCATCAGGAAGGCCGGGTCCCGCGCCAGGGCGGTCAGCGGCAGGGCCAGCAGCTCGGAGACCCGCAGGCCGGACGCGTAGGTCATCTCGACCAGGCAGGCCAGGCGCAGGCCCTGGGCCCCGTCCCTGGCCGCGGCGGCGACGATCAGCCGCTCGACCTCGTCCCGGGAGAGGACCTTGGGGAGGGGTCGGCCCTGCTTCGGGGCCTCGACGCGACGGGAGGGATCGTCCGCCCGCCAGCCCTCGCCCAGCACAAAGCGATAGAACTGCCGCACCGCCGCCCGCCGCCGGGCCGCCGTGGCGGGCGAGAGACCCGCCGCGCCCATGGCGGCGAAATACGCCTCGATGTCCTCCGCCGAAGCGGTGGCCAGGTCCCCGCCCCGCCCCTTGAGAAACGCCGCGGCGTCGGCCAGGTCCCGGCCGTAGGCGGTCAGGGTATTCTTCGCCGCCGCCCGCTCGACGGCCATCATCTCGAGAAAGGCCTCGGTCCAGCCGTCGCTCATGGGGACGGGCTCATTTCGCCGGGACCAGCAGGCCCTCGATGGCGAAGGCCATGGCGTCGTCGTCGAGGCCCGCCCGGCGCAGGGCCGAGATGATCCGGGCGCGATCCAGCGGCGACGGTCCCTGCGGCCCGGCGTCGGCGGCGATGGCCAGCACGACCAGAGCGGCCTCACCCTTCAGCCCCAGCGCCGCGGCGCGGTCCAGGGCCAGCAGCAGGGCCGGCGAGGCCGCGCTCCTGCCGGCGTCGGCGCGGGCCAACCGCGCGCGCGCGTCGGGGCCCGGCTGGCCGCCCATCGCTTCCAGCAACAGGATCTTTCCGATCAGGGCCGGACGGGCCTTGAGCGTGGCCGCGTCGGCCTCGTTCAGCAGGCCGTCGAACAGCCCCGGCGTGGTCCCGGCGCTGGCGATCAGCGAGCGGGCGGCGGCGGCCTCTTCGGTCTCGTAACCTCCCGGCGCCGGCCACAGCGCCCCGGCGACGGCGGCCGAGGCGGTGGGCCGGGCGGCCTCCACATCCAGCGCCAGACGCCGCGACAGAGCCAGCTCCAGGCCGTTGCGCAGAGACGCCGCGCCGGGATCGCCGGCCCCGGCCATCATGGCGCCCATCAGCCGACCGTAGACCGGATCCCGCGCCTTCTCATTGGCCAGGGTGAAGGTCAGCTGCGCCGCGTCGACCTGCCCGGCGCGGGCCTGGCAGAAGGCGCGCAGCCGCAGCCAGTAGAGCTCGCCCCGGCCGACCGACAGCTGGTCGGAGATGCGGCAGGCGACCTCGTCCTGGCCGACGATCAGCGCCGCCTCGGCCGCCGCGACGGCCAGGTTGGGGTTGGTGGCGACGCCCGGCGCGCGTTCCGTGGCCAGCCAGGCGGCCTGCGGCCGGCCGAGAGCCAGCAGCGCCTGCACCCGGGCGGCGGCCACGTCCGGGTCGCGGCCGGCGCCCTCCGGCCCGGCGACGCCGGCGCCCAGCACCCTGCCGGCCAGAGACGCCGCCGCGGGGCTGAGCGGCTTGCGCCCAACCGTCGGCAGAATGTCCCGCGCCAGCGCCGGGGATGTCCCGCGCCACAGGTCCCGCGGCATGGCCGTGTCTCGTTCGCCCAGCGAGAAATAGTCCGGCGCTGCGAGGGTCGAGACCTCGACCTGGGCCCACGCGGGCGCGGCGAGGAGGGCGAGAGCGGCGACAAGGGCGAGCGGGCGCATGGTGAGACACTAACACCTCTCGCGCCGAAATCGGGAGCCGCCCCTTGGTGCGCGACTTGAAAATGTGGACAATTTTGATAGTACGAATTATTCGTATTTTGGAGACGCCCGCATGTCCGGCCTGAGCATCTCGTCCGCCGAGTTCCAGAGAGCGTTCGGTCGCTATCGCGAAGCGGCGCTCAAACAGCCCGTGACCATCACAAACCACGGTCGCGCCAGCCTCGTTCTGATGGGCGTGGACGAGTATCAGCGGCTGAAGGCCCGGGATCGGGTCGCCCTGAAGGTCGACGACCTCTCCGACGAGGCATTCCGCGCCATAACAGAACAGGAACTGCCCGCCGAGTTGGCCCGGTTCGAC
This sequence comes from Caulobacter sp., assembly GCA_030678995.1. GTDB lineage: Bacteria > Pseudomonadota > Alphaproteobacteria > Caulobacterales > Caulobacteraceae > Caulobacter. The sequence goes on along the minus strand of JAUXTQ010000017.1, from coordinate 28,004 downwards.
CATGAACTGGGCGGCAAGCCGTAGGTCACGACGTGACCCTCCCTGACCCGAAGCCCGGCCTGTTCCCCGGGAAACATGACCCGACGGCGATGCAGCAGAAACTTGGCTCCCCCCGCTCCAGTCGTGTAAGCCAAGGAGGGCCATGACCGCCGACCCCCGCCTTCGCCGCAAGACTATCGCCCTCGTCGGCCTCATGGGCGTGGGCAAGAGCAGTATCGGCCGTCGGCTGGCCGCGGTGCTGGACCTGCCGTTCAAGGACGCCGACACCGAGGTGGAGACCGCCGCGGGCCGGACCATCTCCGAAATCTTCGAGACCTTCGGCGAGCAGGCCTTCCGCGACGGCGAGCGGCGGGTGATCGCTCGGTTGATGGACGAAGGCCCGCATGTGCTGGCCACCGGCGGCGGGGCCTTCATCAACGACGAGACGCGGGCCCTGATCAAGGCGCGGGCGGTGTCGGTCTGGCTGAAGGCCGACCTGGAGCTGCTGGCCCGCCGCATTGGCCGCAAGGACAACCGCCCGCTGGTGCGCGGCAAGGACCCGCTGGAGGTCCTCACCGCCCTGGCCGAAGCCCGCTTTCCGATCTACGCCCAGGCCGACATCATCGTCGAAACCGGCGACACCCCGCACAACGAAGCCGTCGAGGCCGTGTTCAGGGCCCTGAGCGACCATCTGGCCGGAGCCGAGGCGTGATCCGCACCATCCCCGTGGCCCTGGCCGGCCGAAGCTATGACGTGGTCGTCGGCCCCGGCCTGATCGACCGGGCCGGCGAGCGCATCGCGCCGCTGCTGAAGACCAGGCGCACCGCCATCGTCACCGACAGCAATGTCGGCGAACACCACGGCGAGCGGCTGAGCGTGTCTCTGGAGAAGGCGGGCGTGGCGGTCGATGTGATCACCGTGCCGGCCGGCGAGGAGAGCAAGAGCTTCGAGGGCCTGGCCGACCTGTCGGACCGCCTGCTGAGCCTGGAGCTGGACCGCGGCGACGTGATCGTCGCCTTCGGCGGCGGGGTGGTCGGCGACCTGGCCGGGTTCGCCGCCTCGATCTACAAGCGCGGCATCGACTTCATCCAGGTCCCCACCAGCCTGCTGGCCCAGGTGGACAGCTCGGTCGGCGGCAAGACGGCTATCGACACCCCGCGCGGCAAGAACCTGATCGGGGCCTTCCACCAGCCGAAACTGGTGCTGGCGGACCTGGACGTGCTCTGCACCCTGCCCGCCCGCGAGATGGCTTGCGGCTACGCCGAGGTGATCAAGTACGGCATGCTGGGCGACGCCGGCTTCTTCGCCTGGCTCGAGGCCAACAGCGCCGCGGTGCTGGACCGCGAGGTCGACGCCCTGAGCCACGCGATCGGACGATCGGTCGAGATGAAGGCCGAAATCGTCGCCGAGGACGAGAAGGAACAGGGCCGCCGCGCCCTGCTGAACCTCGGCCATACCTTCGGCCACGCCCTGGAGGCCGAGACCGGCTACGGTGAGACCCTCAAGCACGGCGAGGCTGTCGCCGCCGGCTGTGGCCTGGCCTTCCGCTTCTCCGCCGCGCTGGGCCTGTGCGATCCCGCCGACGCCGACCGGGTCCAGCGGGCCCTCAAGGCCGCCGGCCTGCCCGCCGGCATGGCCGACACGCCCGGCCATCCGTTCAGCGCCGACCGCCTGATCCACCACATGGGTCAGGACAAGAAGGCGCAGGGCGGGTCGCTGACCTTCATCCTCGCCCGCCGCATCGGCGAGGCGTTCACCGCCAAAGGGGTCGATCCCGACGCCCTGCGCCGTTTCCTGATCGAACAAGGAGCCAAGCCGTGATCGTGGCCATCATCGCCACCCTCGCCCCCGCCCTCGTCATCCTGCTGGGCATAGGCGCCCTGATCTCGGCGGCGGAAACTTCCATGACCGCCGCGAGCCGTGGCCGGATGCACCAGCTTGAGCGCGACGGCGACCGCTCCGCGGCCCGGGTCAACCGGCTGATGGGCGACCAGGAGAACATGATCGGCGCGATCCTGCTGTCGAACAATGTGGTCAACATCGGCGCCTCCGCCCTGACCACCAGCGTGCTGGCGGTCGCCTTCCCCGGCACGCTCGGCGTGGTCGCCTCGACGGTGATCATGACGGTGCTGGTGGTGGTGTTCGGCGAGATCCTGCCCAAGACTCTGGCCATCACCCGGCCCGAGGTCGTCGCCCGCTTCCTGTCCTTGCCGACCTGGTGGCTGGTGCGCATCTTCGGCCCGCTGGCCCGCGCCGCGCAGTGGATCGTCCGTCAGACCCTGCGCCCGTTCGGCATCAACCTGTCGATGGAGACCGACGTCCTGGCCGCCCACGAGGAGATCCGCGGGGCCGTCGAGTACCACCACGCCGAAGGCGTGGTCGAAAGCCGCGACCGGCGGATGCTGGGCGGCGTCCTGGACCTGTCGGAAATGGATGTCTCGGAGGTCATGGTCCACCGCAAGTCGGTGGAGATGCTGGACGCCGCCCTGCCGCCACGCGAGCTGGTCCGCCAGGCCCTGGACTGCGGCCACAGCCGCCTGCCCCTGTGGCGGGACAATCCCGACAACATCGTCGGGGTGCTGCATGTCCGCGACCTGATCAAGGTCTTGGCCCAGGGCGATGCGAGCCTGGACGCCATCGACGTGGCCGCCCTGGCCCGCAAGCCCTGGTTCACGCCGGAGACGACCAAGCTGAAGGACCAGCTCAACGGCTTCCTCAAGAAGCGCAATCATTTCGCCCTGGTGGTCGATGAGTACGGCGGCCTGCAGGGGGTCGTCGCCCTGGAGGACATCCTCGAGGAGATCGTCGGCGAGATCGACGATGAGCATGACGCCACGGTCGAGGGCCTCCGCATCCAGCCCGACGGCTGGGTCGAGACCGCCGGCACCGTCACCGTGCGCGACCTGAACCGCGCCCTCGACTGGGACCTGCCCGACGACCAGGCCGTGACGGTCGCCGGCCTGCTGATCGAGGAGGCCCAGGCCATTCCGGAAGAGGGCGAGACCTTCTTCTTCTTCGGTCACCGTTTCGAGGTCGCCCGGCGCCGCCGCAACCAGATCACCGAGCTGCGTATCAGCCCCCGGGCCGACACAGACGGCGGCTGGATCGAGTCTGGTTAACACAATCGGGAACCGGATCGGCGCGGCCGCGTTGGGGGTTCACGCGCCGGTGTCCACGCGCGGGGCGGAACGGCAGAATCGCCGGCAGGAAGGGTTGTTGTGAGTATCGGGGCGTTGAACGGACTGCGGGTGTTGATCGTCGAGGACGAGATGCTCGTTTCGATGCTGCTTGAGGACATGCTTGGCGATTTCGGCTGCTGCGTGGTCGGCCCGGCCTCCACCCTCCGCGAGGCCCTGCCCCTGGCGCAGACCGCGGACCTCGACGCCGCGGTGCTGGACGTCAACCTGGGCGGCGACCCGATCTTTCCCGTGGCGGACGCCCTGAAGGCGCGGGGCGTGCCGTTCGTCTTCGCCAGCGGCTACGGCGAAAGCAGCCTGGCCGAAGCCCACCGGGGCGCCCCGGTGCTGCAGAAGCCGTTCCGCCAGGCGGACCTGGAACGGGCGTTGAACGCGTTGCCGCGGGCCTAATTCGGGGACAGTTTACCTATTTCGCGCGCGGCGTCCGAACGCCCGACCAGCTGTTTCCAGCGAAATAGGTAAACTGTCCCCGAATTAGCCGTCATTCCCCCGGCGCCAGGGCCTTCAGCGACAGCGCGTGCACCGGCCCGGCCAGTTCCTCCGAAAGCGCCGCATAGACCTGCCGCTGGCGGGCCACGCGGCCCACCCCGGCGAAGGCCGCCGACTCGATCAGGACGTTGAAATGGCTCTGTCCGCCGGGCCGGGCGCCGGCGTGTCCGGCGTGCCGGGCGGAGTCGTCGACGACCTCCAGCCGTGTCGGCGCGAACGCATCGGTCAGTTTTGTGCGTATGGAGTCCGATATGGTGGTCATTTTTCGCAGGTCAATTCTTGAATGAGAAAGGTTGAGGCTCATACTTCGGAATATGGCGAACGCCTTTCAATACCGTCCCAGATTCGTAGACATCCGCGTCCGCCCCCCCAAACCCGGCGAGGCCGAGGCGGAAAGGGACGTGCACGCCCTCAAGCCGGGCGAGCGCCGCTGTGAGCATTCCGACTGCCTGAGCGTGGCCACGGCGCGCGCGCCCAAGGCCCGCGACCTGCCCGGGCAGTTCTATCACTTCTGCCAGCCGCACGCCGCCGACTACAACAAGCACTGGAACTTCTTCGCCGGGATGACCGACGACGCCATCGCCGAGGTGCAGGCCGGACGGCTGACCGGCGAGCGGCCGACCTGGAGCTTCAAGGCGTCCAACCGCTCCCGCGAGGCCGCCGCCCAGGCCAAGGGCCCGATGGGCTGGGCCGATCCATTCAGCCTGTTTGGCTTCGGCCGGGCTGACCGCTCGGGCGTCGAGGCCTCTCCCACGAGGGCCGATGGTCGGCGGCTGGGCAAGCTGGAGCGGGGCGCCCTGGCCGACCTGGACCTGCCCGACACCGCCGAGAAGGACCTGATCCGCACCCGTTACACCGAGCTGGTCAAGAAGTGCCACCCGGACTCCAACGGCGGCGACCGCAGCGCCGAACACAAGCTGCAACGGGTTCTGAAGGCGTGGAAGACGCTGAAGAAGGCTGGGCTGGCCTGATCTCTTGTCCTCCCCGCGAAGTCGGGGAGGGGGACCATGCGAAGCATGGTGGAGGGGGCTGCGCCGGCTGGACCGGAACGACCTGAATTCAGGATGGGACCGCTCGCGTTCGCGCTGACCCCTCCACCGCCCTACGGGCGGTCCCCCTCCCCGGCTTCGCGGGGAGGATCTGAAGGAAGCGGCCGCCACCGGTCCCACAGCGCCACCGCCAGCCACCAGGCCAGGGCCCAGGCGCCGCCCAGGCACCAGCCGGCCAGCACGTCCGACGGCCAGTGGACGCCCAGGTAAACGCGGCTGGCCCCGACCAGCAGGGCGAGCACGCTCGCCCCGCCCAGGGCGAAGACCTTGACCCGCCGCGCCGGCGCGAACCGGGCGACCAGGGCGCCGAGGGTCAAGTAGACCACCGCCGACAACATCGCGTGGCCGCTGGGGAAGCTGGGATTGATCGCCTCGACCAGCCGCAGGGCCTCTTCCGGGCGGTCGCGGCCGAACAGGGCCTTGAGGCCCTGGCTGAGGCCCAGGCCGCCGCCGGACGCCAGCAGCAGCACCGCCGCCTCCCGCCCGCGCCGCAGGGCGCCGAACAGCCCGGTCACGAACAGCACCAGCAGGGACAGCACGGCCACCGAGCCCAGGGCCGTCACGTCCATCGCCGCCGTCGTCAGCCAGGCGGGCGTCAGCGGCAGCGAAGGGTCCGCCGGCGAGCGCAGCCACAGCAGCACCGCGCGGTCGACGCCGTGGGTGTCGCCCTGCGCCGTGTGCCCGGCGATCTCCAGGAACGACAGCACGGCCGCCGCGATCGCCAGCAAACCGGCCAGCAGGCCCACCTCCCGCCGCGCCAGCGCCAGCCCCTCGAGCACCCTTCGCCGATCGATCACGCCGTCTGCTCCATTTTTCCCTCAAACGAATGTTTGCTGATCGCTGATAAGGCGCTAATCGGTCTAACCATCATGGCTGACCAAACCGACACCGCACCCGCCCCCGACGCCCTGCAGGCTCTGGTTCCCGACAAGCAGGTCTCGATCCGCGAGGTGTTCGGCGTCGATTCCGACATGATGGTTCCGGCCTTCAGCCATCGCGACTCCCATGTGCCGGACCTCGACGAGGCCTATCGCTTCGACCCGATGACCACCCTGGCCATCGTCGCGGGCCTGGCCTTCGACCGACGGGTGATGATCCAGGGCTATCACGGCACCGGCAAGTCGACGCACATCGAGCAGGTCTGCGCCCGGCTGAACTGGCCGATGGTGCGGGTCAACCTGGACAGCCACGTCAGCCGTATCGACCTGGTCGGCAAGGACGCCATCGTCCTGAAGGACGGCAAGCAGATCACCGAATTCCGCGAAGGCATCCTGCCCTGGTGCCTGCAACGGCCGATGGCCCTTGTCTTTGACGAATACGACGCCGGCCGGCCGGACGTGATGTTCGTCATCCAGCGCGTGCTGGAGGCCGGCGGCAAGCTGACCCTGCTGGACCAGAACCGCGTCATCCGCGCCAACCCCTATTTCCGGCTGTTCTCCACGACCAACACCATCGGTCTGGGCGACACCACCGGCCTCTATCACGGCACCCAGCAGATCAATCAGGGCCAGATGGACCGCTGGAGCATCGTCACCACGCTGAACTACCTCGAGCACGACGCCGAGGCCGAGATCGTGCTGGCCAAGAACCCCGGCTATGCCACCCCCGAAGGCCGCCGCACCCTGGCCGCCATGGTCCGCGTCGCCGACATGACCCGCAACGCCTTCATGAACGGCGACATCTCCACGGTGATGAGCCCGCGCACGGTGATCACCTGGGCCCAGAACGCCGACATCTTCGCCGGCGACCTGGCCCTGGCGTTCCGGATGACCTTCCTGAACAAATGCGACGAACTGGAACGCCCGACGGTCGCGGAGTTCTATCAGCGGGCGTTCGGGGAGGATCTGCCGGAGAGCGCGGCGCGGGTGAAGGTGGCTTAGGGGGCGTCTGCCCGCCAGTCCTCGGAGATCAAAGCAATGGCCGTGAATCCGTTGTAGCGGATTAGCGAAATGACGCTCAGCACGTCGGTGTAGCGAGCATCTTCGTTCGCCCGCACGGCTATGCGTTTGCAAGCACCCGGACTGCCATCCAGCTTGACGAGGGCCTCGCCGAGCTTCGCCCGATCGATCCTTTGCTTGTTCAGGTAGATGACGCCCGTGCTCTGGACGAATACTATCGTCAGCTTACAGCCCTCGGGTCCGAACCCGCCGCCGGGCGGCAAGTCCAGACTGACCAGCGGCACAGGTTCGGCCGGCGCCGGCGCGAACATCAGCGCGATAGCGGTAAACAGCCCTGCCAGCATTGGAACACTCTCCGGCTCCTGATCCGCCTGACGCTACGCCCGATGGCGACCAATGCAAATCGTGAACCCCTGCCCTTCACCCAGGCAGGCCCTCTCCCTCCGTCATCGTCGGGTTTGTTCCGACGATGACGAGCGTGGCGTGGCGGTGAACAGCCCACACCCCGCCCTTCATCTCATGCAGGCCAGCGTGCCGGACGGGCCGGCGTGAGATGAAGGGGCTGGCCTCTCCCACTTGGGAGAGGGGGACCACCCGCAGGGTGGTGGAGTGGGAGGCGCAGGGGTTGGACTGGGCATCCGGATCGACCGCGCATCACCGTCCACCACCGCGCATCCCCCTCCACCATGCTTCGCATGGTCCCCCTCCCCCAAGTGGGGGAGGTAAGCGCGGAAGCGAGACTCTTGAGACCTATAATCTTGAGACAAAGCGAGACATTTCGGGACTCCCGCGCCGAAAATGGCGGCCGGGAAATCCCGGTCCTCCGGGCGGGGTTATCCTGTCGGCATGAAGAGGGTCAGGCACGAACCGGGGACTGCTTCGCGAAGCGCAGCTGTCCCCGACCGCGCCCTGATCCGCGGGACAGCTACGCCCTGCGGGCGAAGCAGTCCCCGGGCGGTGCTCAAGGGCGGCGTCGCAAAGGCTGGTCGAGACATTCGGGACATCTCCCTACTTCAACCCACACGCGTTCCCCGGTTGAACCCCGTCTCCCAATTTGGTCTGGTGATTCCGGGCGGGGGCGTTGCGTGATGGCATCGAGGCTGTGGATCTATGCGGGCCCGCAAGGTCACAGCCGGCCGGTGACGGAGGAGGCCCTCGCGGCGCTGGTCGCCGAGGGCGCGATCAACGCCGAGACGCCGGTGCGGCCCGCCGACGTGGCCAGCTGGGCGCCGCTGGCGGTCTGGCTGCCGCAGCTCTATCCCGAGCCGCCGAAGATCCCCCATCCCCGGGGCGCCTGGATCGACCGCGAGCCGCATCCCTGGCGGCGCTATTTCGCCCGCATCATCGACAGCCTGGTGGTCGGCGGCCTGACCTGGGCGGTGATCAGCGTGGTCTTCTACCTGGCCGCGCCGATCCAGGCGGACCTGTTCTTCGGGATGTTCGAGGGGGCCACAGGCAGCGTCCTCAACGTGTTCCTGACCCTGGTGGCGTCGATCCCCGGCATGGCGCTGATGACCGGCCTGACCGGGCTGACGGTGGGCAAGTGGTTGTTCGGCATCAAGGTGGTGCGGCGGGACGGACGGCCGATCGGGGTGCTGCGGGCTTTCGGCCGCGAGCTGCAGGTCTGGGCCCAGGGCCTGGGGCTGGGCCTGCCGCTGATTTCCCTGATCGCCATGGTCTTCTCGTTCCAGCAGCTGGCCGAGCGGGGCCACACGCCGTGGGACGGCGGACGCGACCGGGTGCTGCTGCACCGGCCGATGAATCTGTTGCAGATCGTGCTGATCCTGCTGGCCATTCCGGTGCTGCTGTACGCCCGCTTCGGCGAGGCGCTGCTGAAAGCGACCGGCTGATGGCCGACTGGCACGTCGCTGACGGCCAGCGCCGGCTCGGCCCCTTTTCCAGCGAGGCGCTGCAGGCGGCGCTGGAGCGCGGCGAGCTGTCCGACCGCTGCCTGGTCTGGCGCGAGGGCATGGCCGGCTGGGAGCCGATCAGCAAACACTTCCAGAAGGCCGCCAGGGCCAGCCGGCGGCGGCGGCGGACCTCACCGCTGGAGTTCCTGATCCTGCTGGCGATGAGTCTCCTCTACACGGCGGCGGCGGCGCTGGCGGTGACGCTGCTCTATCTCAACGGCCTGGACCTGTTGCCGCGCCCCCAGGCGACGCTGATCTGGACCGCCGGCGGCGTCGCCCTGGCGGTGACCGCCCTGGCCGGGCCGGTCCTCTGGTGGCGCTGGACGGGCCGCTGGCTGCGCGCCGAGCTGCGCGGCCTGTTCCGCATCATGGCCATCATCCTGGTGCTGGTCGGGGCCAGCCTCGCCGCCATGCAGCTGTTCCAGGCGCGGCACGTGGCGACCGTCAGCACCGCCGCCGAGACCATGCGTCACTACAGCTTCGCCTGGGACGGCCGGTCCCGCACAGTGAAGATCGACGGCATGATCGGCCCGGGCTTCGCGCGGCGGCTGAAGGCCGAGCTGACCGGACGGGACGTGGCGCGGGTGGAGATCACCAGCCCCGGCGGGCTGATCGACGAGGCCATGCGCAGCGCCCGCATGCTGCAGGCCCGGCCGGGCATGACCGTGGTCGCCCGCGCCCAGTGCGCCAGCGCCTGCATCATCGTGCTGATGGGCGGCGAGACCCGGCTGGCCGACTATGACATGACCATCGGCTTCCATGCCTATGACGCCATCGTCGATCTCAAGAGCGACTGGTCGACGGTGGCCACCCGCCGCCAGGGCCGCGAGGCCGACCGTTACATGCTCGCCCGCGGGGCGCCGGCAGAGCCGATGAAGGAATCGGCGCGGCTGGGTCCGGCGACCCTGTACATGGTGCCCAGCGTCGACCTGGTGGAAAACGGCATGCTGACCGGCCTGGTCGACGAGGACGGCCGGCTGATCACCCTGCCGGACGCCCGGGCGAAGCTGCGCGCGTTGGAGGCGGACCTGGAGGTCGAGGGCGAAGAGTGAACGCCGTGTGGCGGAATCGGCCTTGCCGCGTTCGCCTTGCCTGCTAGAAGCCGCGCAACGTCCCCAGCGCGAAGAGTCGTCCCGATGAAGCTGCTCGCAGGCAACTCCAACCGAACGCTCGCGAGCGCCATCGCCGGCTATCTGGATGTTCCCCTGACCAAGGCCCAGGTGCGGCGCTTCGCTGACAACGAGGTCTTCGTGACCATCGACGAGAACGTCCGGGGCGAGGACGTGTTCGTCATCCAGTCGACCAGCTACCCGGCCAACGACAATCTGATGGAGCTGCTGATCTGCATCGATGCGCTGAAACGCGCGTCGGGGCGGCGGATCACCGCGGTGTTGCCTTATTTCGGCTACGCCCGGCAGGACCGTAAGACCGGCGGCCGCACGCCGATCTCGGCCAAGCTGGTGGCCAACCTGATCACCCGGGCCGGCGCCGACCGGGTGCTGACCATGGACCTTCACGCTGGCCAGATTCAGGGCTTCTTCGACATCCCGACCGACAACCTGCTGCCGGTGCCGCTGCTGGCCGAGGACATCCGCGCCCGCTACGGCAAGACCGACGACCTGTTGATCGTCTCGCCGGACGTCGGCGGGGTGGTCCGGGCCCGGGCCCTGGCCAACCGGCTGAGCGCCGATCTGGCCATCGTCGACAAGCGCCGCTCGGGGCCGGGCGAGAGCGAGGTGATGAATATCATCGGCGAGGTGTCCGGGCGCCGCTGCATCCTGTTCGACGACATCGTCGATTCCGCCGGCACCCTGTGCAACGCCGCCAAGGCGCTCAGTGAGCACGGGGCGGTCGAGGTCAGCGCCTATGTCACCCACGGGGTGCTGTCGGGCGCCGCCGCCGACCGCGTGGCCGCCTCGGTGCTCAAGGAACTGGTGGTCACCGACTCCATCGAGCTGTCGGACCCGGTGAAGGCCTGCAAGAAGATCCGCGCCGTCTCCTGCGCCCCCCTGATGGGCGAAGCCATCCGCCGCATCGCCAACGAGGAGTCGGTGTCGAAGCTGTTCGACTGAAGAGCCCGCGCGGAAGACGCAGTCTTGAATCGCTCCCCCACGGGGGAGCTGTCGCCGCGAAGCGGTGACTGAGGGGGGCGGCTGGAAGGCCCCCTTCCGTCTCGCCTTCGGCGAGCCACCTCCCCCGTGGGGGAGGGATTTAGGAGGCGCCGACCGCGCCCCCACCGTAAACGACACCTTAACGGCCCCGCGTCACATTCTCGCCCCTCAGGCGGGTTCTATTGACTTGTCCGGGGTGTGACGGGGAAGCTGCTGGCATGAAACTTCAATTACCTGCGCGGTTCGCGTCGGCGCTCGCCGCCTTCGCCCTTGCCGCCGTCCTGGCCGCCTGCGGTCCCGAGAAGCCCGCGCCCTATCTGCCGCCGCCCCCGCCGCCGCCGCCGCCGCCGATCACCCTGGCCCCGCGCCTGATCGAGGAAGCCAGCGCCTGGCGCGGCTACATGGCCCGCGCCAACGCCATCTCGCCGGATTTCCAGGACGGCGCTCAGATCCAGACCGCCCTGCGCACGGCGGCGGCCTATGAGCCCAAGCAGTTCCTGCGCGGCGCCGTGGCCTACGCCGCCATCGTCGCCCTGCAGGATCCGCTGTTCGTCGCCGAGCTGCGCAAGATCGCGGCCGACCCGGCCCAGCGCATCGCCATGCGCGACCAGCTGATCTCCAACCCCAACATGGCCACCATCCTGCCCGGCGCCGACTCGGCCGCCGGCCTGATCCTGCAGGCCCTCGGCGCCGAGGGCACACGGATGGTCGTCAACGGCCGCGCCGTGAAGCAGGCGGCCTACACCGTCCAGCACAGCGCCTGGTCCAAGGTCACCGTGCCCGACCGCGAAGGCCGACTGATCGCCGCCAAGACCCTGTCGGCCTCGCCGATGCTTGGTGACGCGGCCGACGTCATGCTGTTGCAGCAGGCCAGCACCGGGCCGACCGCGGCCGCCCAGCTGGGCCTGACGCCGGGCGCCGCCCCGCCGCCCTGGTCGCCGATCGTGGTGCGCGGCCTGACCCTGGCGGCCCTGGCGGCCATCGGCGAAGGCGGCGACGCCAACTTCGACGCCATCGCCGTCCTGTCGGCCGAGCCGAACGCGGCCTACTGTCTGAACATGGCCAAGCTGAACCTCTACCAGTGCCTGGCGGTGTCCAAGCCCAACTACGAGGACGTCTTCTGCCTGGGCCAGCACATCCTGATCGACACCGGGACCTGCATGGTCAAGTGGACCGGCGCGACCATGCCGCCCGAGCCGCCGCGGCCCGCGCCGGTGACGCGCACGGCGCCGAAGAAGACCTCGATCACCGAAGCGCCGCCGAAAAAGCCGCCGGTTCGCCGTTAACCTTTGCGGTGAGACTCTCGCCGGGCGGCGTTGCGCCGTCCGTGGAAAGCGTGTATCGAGCGCAACCCTGAATTCACCGACCGTCGCCGCGCGGATCCATCTGCCGCGGCGACTTCGTTTTGAGAACGCAAGACCATGGCCGAGATCGTCCTGAACGTCGAAGTCCGCGACCGCACCGGCACGGGCGGCGCCCGCGAAGCCCGCCGCGCCGGCAAGGTGCCCGGCGTCCTGTATGGCGGCTCCAAGGCTCCGGTGGCCATCGCCGTGAAGTCCAACGAGTTCCGCAAGTCGCTCTACACCGGCAAGCTGCTGGGCCACCTAGTGACCCTGAAGTACGGCGATGAGAACCAGCCGGTCATCGCCAAGGACATCCAGTTCCATCCGGTGACGGATGAGCCGATGCACTTCGACCTGTACCGCGTCGAGGAAGGCTCCACGATCCGCATCTCCGTCGCGGTTCACTTCAAGAACCAGGACATCTGCCCCGGCCTGAAGATGGGCGGTTCGCTCGAGATCGTGCGTCACGACGTCGAGCTGAACTGCCCGGCCGACGCGATTCCGGAAGAACTCATCGTCGACCTGTCCGCCAAGGAACTGGGCGACACGGTCCGCATCAGCGACGTGGAGCTGCCCAAGGGCGTGACCCCGGTGCTGGCCGACCGCGACTTCGTGCTGGCGACCCTGAAGGTTTCCTCGGCGGGCATGTCCGACATGGCCGAAGCCTCCGAAGCCGAAGGCGAAGCCGAGGGCTGATTGGTTCGCGCATCGTGATATCGAAACGGGCGGGCTTATGGCTCGCCCGTTTTCGTTTGGGGCTTCCCGCCCGCTGGAATCCTGACGTGACCCTGATCCTCGCCGGCCTCGGCAATCCGGGCCCCAAATACGAGAAGAACCGGCACAACGTCGGCTTCCAGGCGATGGACGCCATCGCCCGGCGCCACGCGACCGCGCCCTGGCGCGCGCGCTTCCAGGGCCTGGCCTGCGAGGGCCAGGTGGAGACGCCGGACGGGCTGGTGAAGCTGTTGCTGCTCAAGCCCCAGACCTTTTACAACGAGGCCGGCCGGGCGGTGGGCGAGGCGGTGCGGTTCTTCAAGCTCAAGCCGGCCGATGTGATCGTCTTCCATGACGAGATCGACCTGGCCCCCGGCCGCTTCCGCATGAAGCCCGGCGGTGGAGCGGCGGGCAACAACGGCATCCGCTCGGTCACCGCCCAGGTCGGCGCCGACTTCCGCCGCGCCCGAATCGGCGTGGGCCATCCCGGCGACCGGGATGCGGTGATGCACTACGTGCTGGGCGACCTCGCCAAGGCCGACCGCGTCTGGCTGGACCCGATGCTCGACGCCCTCGCCGACGCCCTGCCCTTCGCCGCTTCCGGCGACGACGAACGCTACCAGGCCGAGGTCATGCGCCTGGCCCCCGCCCCCAAGGCCGACCCGCGCAAACTGGCGCGAGACCCCGATTGACGCCAGCCATTGCCGCGTCAGAGTAGCGTCATGATCCCCGCCATCGGCCTCAACTACCTGATCGCCATCGCCATGTGCGTCCACGTCACGCGCACGGGGCGGCCGATGTACTGGATGTTCATCCTGCTGGCCTTCCCCGGCCTGGGCAGCCTGGTCTACGGGCTGACCCAGCTCCTGCCGGACTTGATGGGCGGCGCGACGGCGCGGCGGCTCGGCAAGGCGGCCCGCGACACCCTCGATCCGGAACGTGAATACCGCGCGGCGAAGGCGGCCGTCGATGACAGCCCGACCGTGGGCGCAAGGATGCGCCTCGCTTCCGCGTCCGCCGCCTTTGGCCGATTCGCCGAGGCCGAGCAGCTCTATGGCGAGGCCGCCGCCGGCATCCATGCCGACGATCCGTCGCTGCTGTTGGGCCGGGCCAGGGCGCTGCTCGAACTGGACCGGGCGGCCGAGGCCCTGACCCTGCTCGAACAGATGGGCGCTCAGGGCGAGGTAGGCCGCACGGCGTCCGCCGCCCTGGCCATGGGCCGCGCCTATCACGCCCTGGGCCGCACGGCCGAGGCTGACACCGCCTACCAGTGGGCCGCGGGCCGGCTTCCCGGGCTCGAAGGCCTCGCCCGTTACGCCGCCTTTCTCGTCGAGGTCGGCCGTCGCGACGAGGCCGTCGAAGCCCTGGCCGAGATCGACAAGCGGGCGGCCAAGACGACCTCCCACTTCCGCCGCGAGGCCCGGATGTGGCGTGACTTTGCGGCCGAAGCCCTGGCCTGACACGCACCACGCATCGTTATCGTTTGACAGAAAGTTTTTTCTGTTGAGATCATGATGGCGAGAGGTGTGCATGTCCGCCGTCGTCCAGTTTCCCGTCCCCGACACCCCGCCGACGCCGCCCCGGCTGCGGCGCCTCCGGCTCGGCAGTCGCGCCCTGTCGTGGCTGTTTACGGGCCTGATCGGCGTTGTCGGCCTGGTTGCGGCGATCCTCATCGCGGGCGTCGTCTTTTATGGCGGCGAGAACTATCGCATCGGCGCGGGCGCGGTCTGGATTGGCGAAGGATCGCCGGACTCGGTGGCCTTCCACACCCTGACCCTGCCTCATCGCCTGGTCTACGCCGCGGTCGGCATTGCGCGCATCGCGCCGACCCTGATGATCTTCTGGCACCTGCGCGGGCTGTTCGACCTGTACGCCAGAGGGGAAGTCTTCGGGCGTCGCAACGGCCGGCGACTGGCCCACATCGGCGCCTGGCTATGCCTCTACGCGGTCAGTCCATTCGTCTGCCATCTGGTGCTGGCCGCCACGGGCTACGAGATCGACAAGGTCTGGATGCATCTGTCGAGCGTCCAGGCCCTCGTGCTCGGCCTGCTGGTCTTCGTCATCGCCCAGGTGATGGCGGTCGGCCACGAGATCGAGGAAGACCGGAAGGCATTCGTCTGATGCCCATCGTCCTGCGCCTCGATGTGATGCTGGCCCGGCGCAAGATGCGCTCCAACACCCTGGCCCGACTGATCGGCATCACCGAGGCCAATCTTTCGCTGCTCAAGTCCGGCAAGGTCAGGGGCCTGCGGCTGTCGACGCTCGACGCCATCTGCCGCACCCTCGACTGCCAGCCGGCAGACCTTCTCGAATACGTGCCGGAGGACGGCGTCCAGGCCTTGCGCCGCGCCGGCTAACCACCCTCAAGACCGGAGACCACCCATGCGCCTGCCCTTCACGCCCGCCCGGGCGATCGCGATCCTGTGCCTGCTGTTCTGGAGCGGAGTGACGCCAGTGCGAGCAGACATGATGGATGTCCCGGGAGGCCGGCTGTGGGTCGATACCTGCGGCGCGGGACCGCGCACGATCGTGCTGCTGCATGACGGCATCCTCCATTCGGCCGCCTATGACGCCGTCTGGCCCCGGCTCTGCGAACAGTTTCGCGTCATCCGCTACGATCGGCGCGGCTATGGCGCTTCAGCCCCGGCCAGGGGACCCTACGCCCCGGCGCGCGATCTGGAGGCGGTGCTGAAGGTCCTGGACGTCACGCGGGCGACCTTCGTCGGCGCGTCATCCGGCGGCGGACTGGCGGTCGACTTCGCGCTTACCCATCCCGAGTCGGTCGATGGGCTGGTGCTGGCCGGTCCCTGGGTCGCCGGGTTCAAGCCGGCCTTCGGGTTCACCATCCGCAACCTCACCTTACTGGCGCTGTTCCGGGCCGGGCTTCTCGATCAGGCGGCAAGGGACCCCTACATCCTGACGCGGAACGCCGATGCGGCCCGCGCCCAGGTGACCACCTGGCTCCGCACCAGTCCCGGCAATGTCACGGCCGGCGCCGCGGAGCGTTTCACGCTCCTCGCCAGGCCGAGACTTGGCGAAATCCGCGCGCCCACGCTGGTGCTGGTCGGCTCGTCCGACATGCGCGCCGTCCGCGTCCAGGCCACCGAGATCGCGAACAGGGTCCAGAACGGCAAGCTGGCGATCGTCCCGTCGGCCGGCCACTTCATGTACGTCGAGCGCCCCGCCGACTTCGCCGCCAGGATCATCGCTTTCATGGGTCCGGATCCGGTCGGGAACTGAACCCGAAAGCCCGGCCGGTTTCGCCGTTCGACGCATCTGTGGTAGGTCGCGCGCCACCCTTTCGTTCGAGAATTCCATGGCCCTTAAAGTCGCGATCGTCGGCCTGCCCAACGTGGGCAAGTCGACCCTGTTCAATGCCCTGACCCAGACGGCGTCGGCCCAGGCGGCCAACTATCCATTCTGCACCATCGAGCCGAACACTGGCGACGTGGCGGTGCCGGAGCCCCGGCTGGAACAGCTGGCGAAGGTGGCCGGGTCTAAAGACATCATTCCCTCGCGGATCAACTTCGTCGACATCGCCGGCCTGGTGCGCGGCGCCAGCAAGGGCGAGGGCCTGGGCAACCAGTTCCTGGCCAACATTCGCGACTGCGACGCGGTGGCCTTCGTCGCCCGCTGCTTCGAGGACGGCGACATCACCCACGTCGAGGGCCGCATCGACCCGATCGCCGACCTGGAGATCATCGAGACCGAGCTGATGCTGGCCGACCTCGAAAGCCTCGAAAAGCGCGTGCCCAATCTCGAGAAGCGCGCCCGGCAGGACAAGGACAGCGCCGACACCCTGCGCCTGGTCAAGGTCGCCCTGGAGCAGCTGAACGCCGGCCGCCCGGCCCGGGCCGCGCAGATCAGCAAGGACGACTACAAGGCCTGGCACATGCTGCAGCTGCTGACCTCGCTGCCGGCGCTGTACGTCTGCAACGTCGATGAGGCCTCGGCCGACAAGGGCAACGCCTTCTCCGACCTGGTCGCCGAGCGGGCCAAACGCGACAACGCCAAGAGCGTGGTCATCTCCGCCCAGATCGAGAGCGAGATCGCCCTGCTGGATCCGGCCGAGCGCGCCGAGTTCCTCGAGACCCTGGGCCTGCACGAGCCGGGCCTCAACCGCCTGATCCGCGAGGCCTACGCCCTGTTGGGCCTGCAGAGCTACTTCACCGTCGGCCCCAAGGAGGCCCGCGCCTGGACCATCGAGGTCGGCACCACCGCCCCCCAGGCGGCCGGGGTGATCCACAACGACTTCGAAAAGGGCTTCATCCGCGCCGAGACCATCGCCTTCGACGACTTCATCAAGCTGGGCGGCGAAAACGGCGCCAAGGAAGCCGGCAAGATGCGGTCGGAAGGCAAGGAATACATCGTCAAGGACGGCGACGTGATGCACTTCCGCTTCAACGTGTAGGCCCTGACCCGACCGTCATGGCCCGGCTTGTCCGGGCCACCCAAGACCTCGATCAATCCGGGCGCGCGTGGAGATTCAACCTCGCACCGGGGTGCGCATGGGTGGCCCGGACAAGCCGGGCCATGACGAGGTGTGGGTAAGCGTACTAGGCTACCCCCCATGACCACCGATCACGCCGACGCCATCGCCGCCGCGCAGGCCGTCCTGGATGCCTTCATGGCGGCGTTCAACGCCCGGGACATCGACGCCTGGCAGAAGACGTTCAATTTTCCCAGCGTGCGGCTGGCGTCGAACACCCTGACGATCATCGACGCCGACTATCACAAGCCGGAGATGTTCGGCAGCGGCGCCCTGACGGAGTGGGACCATTCGGCCTGGGAACGCCGCAAGGTGATCCATGCCGGTTCGGACAAGGTGCATATCGACACCCGCTTCAGCCGCTTTCGCGCCGACGGCAGCGTCATCGGCGGGTTCGACTCGATCTATGTGATCACCTGCGAGGACGGGCACTGGGGCGTGAAGGCCCGCTCGAGCTACGCCCCCTGATGAGCCCCCTCACATGAGCAGGCGCGCCGAACTCGCCCGAATGATCGAGGACGCCCGCCGGGTGGTGGTGTTTACCGGCGCGGGCATCTCCACCGAGTCCGGCATTCCCGACTTCCGCAGCCCGGGCGGGGTCTGGTCGAAGATAAAGCCAATCCAGTTCCAGGACTTCGTCGCCAGCGAGGACAAGCGGCGGGAGGCCTGGACCCGGGTGTTCAACGGCACGGCCGGCTGGGTCGGCCGCGCGCCCAACGCCGGCCATGACGCAGTGGCCCGGCTGGTGGCGGCGGGCAAGGTCTCCAGCGTGATCACCCAGAACGTCGACAATCTGCACCAGGACAGCGGCATCCCCGACGACCGGGTGATCGAGCTGCACGGCAACGCCAGCTACGCCACCTGCCTCAAATGCGCCCTGCGGCACGAGTTGCATCACCTCAAGCCGAGGTTCGTCGAGGGCGGCGAGATCCCCGCCTGCCGGTCCTGCGGCGGGCTGGTGAAGACCGCGACCATCTCCTTCGGCCAGCCGATGCCCGAGGGGCCGATGCTGGCGGCCGAGGAAGAGACCCTGGCCTGCGACCTGTTCCTGGTGCTGGGATCGTCCCTGGTGGTGTTCCCGGCGGCGGGCTTCCCGCTGCTGGCCAAGCGCAATGGCGCCATGCTGGCCATCGTCAACCGCGAGGCCACCGACATGGACGCCCACGCCGACCTGGTCCTGCACGATGAAATCGGCGAGGTGATGCGCGAGATCGCGCCCACCGAGATCTGACCCCGGTTGCGGCGGGCGGCCCGCGCCTGCTTCAATGGCGCATGACCGCGTTTCGACTGATCCCCGTCGCCCTCGCCGCCGCCGCCGCCCTGCTCGCCTTGCCCGCCGCGGCGGAGCCGGCGCTGACCGGTGCGGCGCTGCGAACTGCCTGCCGGGAGGCGAAGGGCGACGACTACCGCATCTTTCTGTCGCCGGAGGTTGCCCGGCAAGGGGCCGCTTTGGCCGTTTCGGTCGTCTCCCGGGGCCCCGAGGCGCCCTGGGGCAGGCCCATTCCGGTCGCCTGCCTGAAACGATTGACGGTCTCTGCCCCCGCCGTCGCGACCCTGTCGGCGGAAAACACCCGCCTGACTATCGCAGAGACCGCCGCGCCGGGCGCGAAGGCGAGCCTGTCGGCCGTGATCGATGGCAAGACAGTCACCGTCGAGTTCATCGTCGTGGCCCGTGAGGCGCTGGTGCTGACCGGCTACTGGCGCGAGGTCGGCGACGCGGGCTGCCCCGCCGGTGATCCGCCGATGCGCGAGCTGCGCTTCCTCGCCAACGGCCGTTTCGAGGCGACCTGGACTCCCTTCGAGTCCTATGTCGACTTCTGGGGGACCTACAGCTTTGACCCCGCCGCCAGGGCGATCAGCTTCGCGCCGGACGGGGGCAACAACGTCCCGCAGGGCGCGGATCTGGACGGCCGCGCTGAGCTGGGCGCCGACGGCCTCCTGCGGCTGTCCGGCATCGACTTCAAGTCGCCGCGCCCGGACGCCGCCTCGCGGCCCGCCGGCTGCCCGATGATCTTCCAGTCCCGCTAGAC
Organism: Caulobacter sp.; assembly: GCA_030678995.1. Lineage (GTDB taxonomy): Bacteria > Pseudomonadota > Alphaproteobacteria > Caulobacterales > Caulobacteraceae > Caulobacter. Next base: position 8,795 of record JAUXTQ010000017.1, on the reverse strand, counting down.
GCTTGCCCAACCCGAGGAGCCGCCCCATGGCCGAGATGATCACCCTGACCTCCGGCCACGACGGCTTCGCCTTCGCCGCCCTGCACGCCCAGCCACAGGGGCCGCGCAAGGGCGGGGTGATTGTCATCCAGGAGATCTTCGGCCTGGATCAATACATCCACGCCGACGTCGCCCGCTGGGCTGCGCGGGGCTACGAAGCCATCGCCCCTTCGATGTACGATCGCCAGCAGCCCGGCTTTGTCGCCGAGCATGACGATCCGGCGCAGTTCCAGGAGGCGGTCAGACTGGCCACCGCCAACGGGCCGGCCAACGCCATGAGCGACATCCAGGCCTGTATCGATTTCCTGTCCCCCCGCGGTCCGGTGTTCATCGTCGGCTACTGCTACGGCGGGACGATGGTCTGGCTGGCCGCGTCGCGCTGCACGGGTCTCAGCGCCGGCTCCAGCTACTACGGCGGCCAGGTGGCGGGCATGGCCGGCCTGCCCCTCTCCTGCCCGGTGGAGATCCACCTGGGCCGCAAGGACGGCCACATCCCCGCCGACGAGGTGAAGGCGAAGATCGCCGCCGCCCATCCGGAAGTCCCGGTCTGGATCTACGAGAACGCCGGCCACGGCTTCAATAACGACGGACGGCCGGACTCCGACCTGGGCGACGCCGAACTGGCCCGCCGGCGCACCGTGGCGCTGTTCGAGGCCAGCGTGGCGGGCTGATCATGGGCGAGCGGATCGCCCTGGCGACCCGGACGGGCAAGCCGTTCAGCGCCTGGCGCGCGACGCCCGGCGACGCCCGGCGCGGTGGGCTGGTGGTGCTGCACGCCATCTGGGGCGTGACGCCGCATATCCGTGAGTTCTGCGACGGGCTGGCGGCCCAGGGCTATGAGGTCATCGCGCCGAGCCTGATGGACGGGACCAACGCCTTCCCGGATCAGAACACCGACTTTCCCCGGCTTGCCGGGCGGCTGGCCATGGGCGAGGCGGTCGGCTGGGGCGCGGGCTGCCTGGAGGTGGTCCAGGCCGCCATCGAGGCCCTGGACGGGCCGGTCTACCTGCTGGGGTTCTGCTTTGGCGGCACGACCGCGTGGCTGGCCGCCTGCCGCTGCGAGGGGCTGGCCGCGGTCGCCTGCTTCTATGGCGGCAACATCATCCACTATGTCGGCGAGACGCCCCGCTGCCCGACGATCCTGCACTTCGGCCGGACCGACGAGACGATCCCGCAGGCGGATGTGGCGAGGATCACCGCCGCCCATCCGGACCTGCCCGCCTGGCTCTATGACGCCGGCCATGCCTTCGTGGCGCCCAGCGGCTATCACGAGGACAGCGCGAAGCTGGCCATGCTCCGCACGCTGCAGCACTTCCACCGCAGCGGCAGGGGCAAGGGGGAGGTCTAGGCCTGCTCATCCTCCCCAGCTTCGCTGGGGAGGGGGACCGCCGGAGGCGGTGGAGGGGGCAGCGCGAACACGAGCGGCCCCATCCTGAATTCCGGGCCTTCCGGCGAGCCTGGCGCTGCCCCTCCACCATGCTCCGCATGGTCCCCCTCTCCGGCAGAGCTGGGGAGGAAGGTCGACTACTCCATCGGCACGGCGCCCGCTTCCGGCCAGCTGGAGTCGCCGACTCGCTTGAGGTTCATCTCGAAGATCTGGCGCGGGGGCTGGCCTTCGGCGACATACTCGCCGATCTCGCGCCACGTCCCGTCTTTGATCACGGCGGTGTAGCGGACGACGGCGGTCGGCCCGGCCGGCACGGTCCAGATGAAGCCCTCGGCGGTGGGGACCAGGGGGAAGTCGCCGGCGCGGCCCATGGCCCAGGAGCTGAGGGTGAAGGTCTTCTTCATCGGGTCGTAGGACACCACGGCGAAGGCGTTGAAGGTGATCGAGCCGTCGGCGCCATAGCCGCGCCCCTCGATCAGCTTCACCGCGCCGCCCAGCAACGGCCCTACCCGCTCGGTCTGGTTCACGTCGTGACGCGTACGCGTGGCGGGGTCGAGGCTCCAGCCCTTGCCGCGCCAGACGCCGTCCATGATCGACAGGGGGGCAAGCGCCTCCTTCTGGGCGGCGACGAGGGCCGCGGGCGCAGCCGGCTGGGCCAGGACCGGCGCGGCGCAGGCGAGGGACAGGGTCGCGATGGCGACAGCGAACGAACGGCGCATGGGCGCTCTCCTTGCTGAGATGCCATGACTCTGTATTATAAAGTCCTCTGTGTCAATCGGCGGGAACGACAGCGCGGCGCGCCCTGCGCTTTTTCAGCAGGATCCGCGCCTGGATCATCACCGGGATCAGCCAGTAGGCGGCGCCGGGCAGCCAGGGGGCGGCGGGGACGGGACCGAGGGTGGCCAGCAGCGCCGAGACGACCCCGGCCGTGGCGACCATCAGCCAGATCCACGCCCGGTCAGCTGCATCGACCCTGTCGGCCTCACTGACCCTCAAGGCGACCGCCCGGCGCGCGGCGTGGCCGAACAGGCCCGCCACCAGCACCGACAGGCCGGCGAAGCCCAGGCCATAGATCGTGTAGAGCGCTCGCAAGTCGTCGAACGACCGGATCAGCACCGAGCCGGGCAGCCGCCGGCCGCTGCCCCAGTGAAAGGCGGAGTCCACCAGCATCCGCAGGGGGAAGACATAGACCAGCACGGTGAACACCAGCGCCAGGCTGATCAGGGTGGCGACCTGGTCCCGGTGCGGCGTTATGCGGCCATAGTCCCGGTGGGCCAGCCAGAACAGGACCACCAGCACGAAGGATGCGGCCGAGGCCGGTATCTGCCCCAACGCCCGGTACAGGCCGTCCAGCGTCGAGATGGGCTCGACGCCGGCGATCAGCAACATGGTCACCGCGAAGGCGAAGGCGGCATCCACGAAGGCGTCCAGACGCTTGGCGTCGATGGTCCGCTCAATCTCGCTGTCCATGGTCGTTCCCCCTCAGCGCCCGACCCGCGACGGCGTCGAGCGTCGACATCAACGCCGGATCGCGAGCCTCCGGCGCGGTGATGATCGCCGCATCCAGGCAGGTGTCTATAGGCGAGGCGTCGCGCGACGTCGGCAAGGCCAGGGCCAGGCGCCGGATCAGCCCCCGCGCGATCGCCGCGTTGGCCTGCAGCACGGCGAGGATCTGGCCGACTTCCACCGCCTCCTCGCCGGCGCGCCAGCAGTCGTAGTCGGTGACCATGGCGACCGAGGCGTAGGGCAGCTCGGCTTCCCGGGCCAGCCTGGCCTCGGGCATGTTGGTCATGCCGACCACGGCGCAGCCCCAGGACCGGTAGAGCTCGCTCTCGGCGCGGCTGGAGAACTGCGGGCCTTCCATTGCCAGGTAGGTCCCGCCCTCCACGACGCGGGCGCCGGCCTCCCGAGCGGCCCTGGCGGCGAAACCGGCCATTCGCGGACAGACCGGGTCGGCCATGGAGACATGGGCGACCAGGCCCGCGCCGAAGAAGCTCGGGACCCGGCCCACCGTCCGGTCAATGTACTGGTCGACGATGACGAAGGTCCCCGGCGACAGGTCCTCCCGCAACGACCCGACGGCCGACAGGGAGAGGACGTCGGTGCACCCTGCCCGCTTGAGGGCGTCGATATTGGCCCGGGCGTTGATCTCACCGGGCGGGATGCGGTGGCCGGGGCCGTGCCGTGGCAGGAAGACCAGCCGGGTAGTCCCGATTCGCCCGGTGACCAGGTCGCCGGAAGGCTCACCGAACGGCCCGTCGAACCGCAGGGTCTCGCGATCCTCCAGCCCCTCGAGGTCATAGAGGCCCGAGCCGCCGATTACCCCCAGCGTCCAGCCCGCCATGTCGCCCTCCTCCACCCGTGATCCCGTTATCGCCGCCACGGCGTCGATTGGCTAGGATGCCCGCATGCCCCTGCGCGCGCCGCTTCTCGCCGTGCTGTTGACAGCCCTCGGCGCCCAGACAGCGCGGGCGGGCGAAGCGGCCTGCTGGTTCGAGAACGGGGCGGTGGTGATCGCCGCCGAGGTCGGCGGCGTCGCGGGCGACTGGCTGCTGGACCCCTCCGCCCCGCACACCCTGTTGCACGAGACCCGGGCGCAGATGGAGGGCCTGCCAGCGGTATTCCCCGCCTCGGCCCGTTTCGCCGGGGTGTCGCTGGCCGGGCTGGAGGTGACCGTGGCCGACCTGGACGGCCGCGCGCCAGGATTCGCCACCCCCATCGCCGGGGTGATCGGCGCGGACGTGCTGGGGCGGTTCGTCGTCGACATCGACTTCGCCCCTTGCAAGGTGCGGTTCGCCACCGGTGCGGGCCGTACGCCGGGGCGCGGGACGCAGATGCTGCGGCTGGCCACGGCCGGCGGGATTCCAGTGCTGACCGCCGCCGTGTCGGACGACCGGCGGGCGCGGCAGGGTCTGTTCGCCATCGACTTCAGTTCCCGGGCGTCGGTCCGCCTGACCGCCGCCGACTTCCGGCCCCCGAGCAAGGCGGCCAGCGAAGCGCCGCGCGGGATCGCGCCCGGCCGGCTGCGGGCCCTGTCGATGGGCGGCCGGCTGTTCGAGGAGACCTCCGCCGCCCTGGCCCCTGACCTGGATCAGGCCCTCGCCGGCGCCCTGGGCACGGACCTGTGGTCCCGCTGGCGTATCCGCCTCGACATCGGCCGCGGCCGGCTGTGGCTCAGCCCCGGGTGAAGACGGGCTAATTCGGGGACAGTTTACCTATTTCGTCCCAGCGGCCCAGGTTCGGCGCTCGGAGTGGATTCGAAATAGGTAAACTGTCCCCGAATTAGCCGCGGCCGGTTGTGGTTGAGCCCAAAATGAAGAAGGCCCGGGATGGATCCCGGGCCTTCGAACTCATGGACGGCGCAAGCGCCTAGTGGCTCTCGTTGCGCCAGACCCGGCGGTAGCTGGCGTAGGTCAGCCCCGAGAACAGGATCAGGAAGATCAGCACCGAGAAGCCCATCTGCTTGCGCTCCTCCATCTTGGGCTCGGCGGCCCACATCAGGAAGGCGGCGACGTCCTCGGCCTGCTGGCGCAGGGTCGACTTGGTCCCGTCGTCGAACGAGACCTGCCCGGCCGTCAGCGGCTGGGCCATGGCGATGAAGCCGCCCGGCGGAACGTGGCCATGGTCGCCGGTCCAGCCGGCGGACACATCGCCCGGGAACCAGGCGTTGTAGTTGAGGCCGGCGGGCACGGTCAGGCCGGCCGGCGCGGCGACGTAGCCCTGCAGCAGGCTGGCGACGTACTCGGGGCCGCCGGCCCGGGCCTTGGCGATCAGCGACAGGTCCGGGGGGACGATGCCGTTGTTGCCGGCCTTGGCCGCCGCGGCGTTGGCGAAGGGCGCCGGGAAACGGTCAGCGGGGATGCCGGGGCGCTTCATCGCATCGCCGGTCTCGCCGTCGATGTCGTTGATCTGGGCCTCGGCGGCGAGCGCCTTGACCACCGGGTTGTCGTTCGCGTTGGGGTACTTCGGATCGAAGAACGGCCCGCCCTTGTCGCCGAGGTTCCGGAAGGCCAGCAGGTCCATGCTGTGGCAGGCCGAGCAAACCTCGCGATAGACCTTGTAGCCCCGCTGAAGCTGGGCGGCGTCAAAGTGGCCGAAAGGCCCCTCGAAGCTGAAGGCGACTTCGCGCGGCGCGTGGGCCTTGCTTGACGCCAGGGCCGGGCCGCCAACCAGGAACAGCGCCGCCGCGAGCAGGGTGACTTTGCGCAGCATCGGGGCTCAGTCCTTCTTGTCGCCGCCGAGAACCGGCGAGGAGATGGTTTCAGGCGTGGGCAGGGGCTTCTCGAAGAGACCCAGCAGCGGCATCACCAGCAGGAAGTAGGCGAAGTAGTAGAGGGTGGAGAAGCGCGACAGCCAGACGAAGCTGTTCAGATCGGAGTCGAAGACCTTGATGGTCGTCAGGCCCGGGATCACCTGGTCGTCCGGCAGCTTGGCGCCGCAGAAGCCGAGGATCACGCACACGACCAGGAAGATGAAGAAGTAGAGCTTGGCCTGCGGGCGATAGCGCATCGACTTCACCTTCGACGTGTCCAGCCAGGGCAGGGCGAAGATGACGGCGATCGAGCCGAACATGGCCAGCACGCCCATCAGCTTGTCCGGCACCGCGCGCAGGATCGCGTAGAACGGCAGGAAGTACCATTCGGGCACGATGTGCTGCGGCGTCACCAGCGGGTCGGCGCGGACGTAGTTGTCCGGGTGGCCCAGAGCGTTGGGCATGTAGAAGATGAACACCGCGAAGAGGATCAGGAACAGGCTCATCGCGAAGCCGTCCTTCACCGTCGCGTAGGGGGTGAACGGCAGGGTGTCGGCCTTGGACCTGGGCTCGATCCCGGTCGGGTTGTTCTGGCCGACCACATGCAGCGCCCAGACGTGCAGGATCACCACGCCTGCGATCATGAATGGCAGCAGGTAGTGCAGCGAGAAGAAGCGCTTGAGCGTCGGCTCGTCGACCGCGAAACCGCCCCACAGCAGGGTGGTGATGGCCTCGCCGACCACCGGGAAGGCGCCCAGCAGGTTGGTGATGACCACCGCGCCGTGGAAGCTCATCTGGCCCCAGGGCAGGACGTAGCCCATGAAGGCCGTGGCCATCATCAGGCCGTAAATCACGCAGCCGAGGATCCACAGCACCTCGCGCGGGGCCTTGTAGGACCCGTAGTACACGCCGCGGAGCATGTGGATGTAGACGGCGATGAAGAACATCGACCCGCCATTGGAGTGCATGTAGCGCAGCAGCCAGCCGTAGTTCACGTCGCGCATGATGTGCTCGACCGAGGTGAAGGCCGCCGCGGCGCTGGGCGTGTAGTGCATCGCCAGCACAATGCCGGTGACGATCTGGACGCCCAGGCAGAGCGACAGGATGCCGCCGAAGGTCCACCAGTAGTTCAGGTTCCGCGGCGTCGGATAGTCGACGAAGCTGTCCCAGACCAGACGGCCGACGGGCAGACGCGCGTCAAGCCAGCGGGCGAAGCCGTTGCTCGGTTGATAGGTCGAATGTCCGCTCATCTTGAATCAGCCGATCTTGACCTTGGTGTCGGAAAGGAAGGCGTACTCAGGCACCGCCAGGTTCAGGGGGGCGGGACCTTTGCGGATCCGGCCCGAGGTATCGTAGTGCGAGCCGTGGCAGGGGCAGAACCAGCCGCCGTACTCGCCGCCGCCGACCGTGGGCACGCAGCCCAGGTGGGTGCAGGAGCCGACCAGGACCAGCCACTGGGCCTTGCCTTCCTTGTGACGCTCGGCGTCGGTCTGCGGGTCCTTGAGGCTCGGGTTGTTGTCATCCTTCACCGCCGCGGCGATCTGCGCCTCGGTGCGGTTGCGGATGAACAGGGGCTTGCCGCGCCAGTTGATCACCACCTGCTGGGCAGGCTCGATCTTGGTCAGGTCGTACTCGACGCTGGCCAGGGCCAGGGTGTCGGCCGACGGGTTCATCTGGGCGACGAACGGCCACACCGCCGCGAGACCACCGCCGGCGGCGGCGGTGATGGCGGCGATATGGATGAAGTCGCGGCGGGAGGGATCATCCCCGGCGACTGGATTGGTTGCGTCCGCGGCGGTGTGGGCCACCTTGAGATCACCCTTCGAAAACGCCGCGCCGACAGGGGCGCGGCTTGCAAATGCCTGCGGGACCAAAGTGACCGACGCGCGCGGCACGACCCGAATTGGGTAGATCGCCGCCCCGGCAAAGTCCCGTCGCAGGACCGATTAGTGCGCGTCTCGTCCTTTTTCAACCGACCATGTCGGGAATATGGATATCGGCGCCATATGGACGCGCGTGAGCGAGGCTGTAAAACGCCCGCCATGACCGACGCCGCCCTCCTCGAAGACCGCAAAACCCGCGCCCGGGCGTGGTTCGAATCACTGCGCGACCAGATCATCGCCGCCTTCGAATCCCTTGAGGACGAAGCGCCCGCCGACCTCTATCCCGGCGCGCCGGGGCGATTCGAGCGCAAGCCGTGGGTTCGGGACGCCGGCGGCGGCGGCGTGATGTCGATGATGCACGGCCGTCTGTTCGAAAAAGTCGGGGTACACACCTCGGTGGTCTTTGGAACCTTCACGCCGGAGATGGCCGCGAACATGCCCGGCGCGAAGGAAGACCCGCGGTTCTTCGCCACAGGGGTCAGCCTGATCGCCCACATGGCCAGTCCGCGCGTGCCGGCGGTGCATATGAACACCCGCTTTATCTGCACCACGAAGGGCTGGTTCGGCGGCGGAGCGGACCTGACGCCGCTGCTGGCCTTCCAGCGGGAGCAGGACTTCCCGGACGCCATCGCCTTCCATGCCGCCATGAAGGCCGCCTGCGACGCCCACGACGGCGACTGGCACGCGAAATACAAGCAGTGGTGCGACGAGTACTTCTTCCTGCCCCACCGCAATGAGCCGCGAGGCATCGGCGGCATCTTCTACGACCACCACGACAGCGGCGACTGGGACCGCGACTTCGCCTTCACCCGCGACGTCGGGACGGCCTTCCGGGACATCTACCCGCAAATCGTCCGCGGCCGCATGGCCGAGCCCTGGACGGCGGAGGAACGCGAGGAGCAGCTGATCCGCCGCGGTCGCTACGTGGAGTTCAACCTGCTCTACGACCGAGGCACGACGTTTGGCCTGAAGACCGGCGGCAACGTCGACTCGATCCTCAGCTCCATGCCGCCGACGGTGAAGTGGCCTTAGAAATGCTCCCCATCGGGGGAGCGGTCCGCGAAGCGGACTGTGGGGGTCACCCGAGATCTGAGCGGACCCCCTCAGTCCGCGGCGCGGACAGCTCCCCCCATGGGGGAGCATCTTTACATTTCACAGTCGCGCCGTCGGTCTCGTCTACCCCCAGACAACGGAGCGCTGCCGATGAACCGCTGGATAACCCCCAACCACGCCG
>JAUXTQ010000016.1 GCA_030678995.1 Caulobacter sp. | reverse complement strand
AGTTCGGAGGCGTCCTGGCCTTCGAGAAAAGCCTTCAGCGGTTCGTACTTGCTCACAACGCCCCTCCTGGTTCGCAGCGAGCAAACCATCGCCAGCCAGGAAGACCTTTGCCGCCCCGGCAGAACGTGCGGCCGGCCTCATGCATGAGAACCCGCTGGTGGTTCCAGTTCTCATGGACATGGAACATCGGATATCTCCGGTTACGGAGAAACCATAGTACCTATCCAGTATTGGTCAAAGGTAACTTTGTACCTATTACGGCTGCAGCCGATATCCCCCGGCCTCGGTCAGCAGCAGCCGGGCGTTGGCGGGGTCGGGCTCGATCTTCTGGCGCAGGCGGTAGACATGGGTTTCCAGCGTGTGCGTCGTGACGCCGGCGTTGTAGCCCCACACCTCGGTCAGCAGCTCCTCGCGCGAGACCGCCTTGGATCCCGACCGGTAGAGGTATTTGAGGATGTTGGTTTCCTTCTCGGTCAGCCGGACCTTCTTGCCCTTGTCATCGACCAGCAGCTTGGAGGCCGGGCGAAACTCATAGGGGCCGATGCGGAAGACGGCGTCTTCCGACGCCTCGTGGCTGCGCAGCTGGCTGCGGATGTGGGCCAGCAGCACGCCGAAGCGAAAAGGCTTGGTCAGATAGCCGTTGGCCCCGGAATCGAGGCCCAGAATGGTGTCGGCGTCGCTGGCCGCGGCGGTCAGCATGATGATCGGGCTGGTCACCCCGCCCTTGCGCATCAACCGGCAGGCCTCGCGCCCGTCCATGTCCGGCAGGTCGACATCCAGCAGGATCAGGTCGGGTCGGGCTTCCCTGCCGAGCCGGGCGCCCTCCCCGGCGGTCTCGGCCTGGACGACGGCGAACTCCTCGTGGAGCTGGAGCTGCTCGGCGAGGGCGCCGCGCAGATCGGCGTCGTCATCGACGATCAGGAGGGTCTTTCGTTGCACCATGAAGCGACCATGCACCGGTTCGGCCCCCCAGGCCAACCGCCGCGGGGCATTTCCCGCCATAGATAGGGATCCGCAGGGGCCGGCGCGAGGATCAGCGGGGTGTTCGGCCGCCGAACAGCGCCGACCCGACCCGCACGCTGGTGGCCCCCAAGCGCACGGCCGTTTCATAGTCCGCGCTCATGCCCATCGACAGCTTCGACAGGCCGTTACGGGCGGCGATGCGCGCCAGCAGGGCGAAATGCGCGTCCGGTTCCTCTCCGTCGGGCGGGATGCACATCAGACCCTCGGGGGTCAGGCCCATGCCCCGGCAAAGGGCAATGAAGGCGTCGGCCTCGCCGGGCGCCACGCCGGCCTTCTGCGGCTCCTCGCCGGTGTTGACCTGCACATAGATCCTGGGCGATCGGCCTGTTCGGACCATGTCGTCGGCCACGGCGCGGGCCAGCTTCTCGCGATCGACGGTCTCGATGACGTCGAACAGCGCCACCGCCTCGCGCACCTTGTTGGTCTGCAGCGGCCCGATCAGCCGCAGTTCGACGCCGGCCCGCCGGCCGATCCAGCGCTGCTGGGCCTCCTGCACGCGATTTTCGCCGAAAACCCGCTGCCCGGCGGCCAGCATGGCCTCGATCCGCTCATCGGGCTGTTGCTTGGACACGGCGACCAGAGTCACATCCCCGGGCGCGCGGCCGACGTCCCTGGCCGCGGCGGCGATGCGATCCAGGACGGCGAGGCGCGCGGCGGCGATTTCGGATGACGACAAGCGACGATCTCCAGCGGCTGGCGGACCTTGCCGCGTCCTTACGACCCTGTTTCGCCAGCGAAAAGCCCCTGCCCGGCCTGCTGTTCGTCACGGACCCGGCCCGGACGCCCGATCCGGGGGCCGTGGCGGCGCGCCTGCCGGCCGGCGCCGGCGTCGTCTACCGGGCCTTCGGCTTGGCCGACGCCCTCGACCAGGCCAGAACGCTGAGGGCTATCGCCACGGACCGGGGCCTGGTCCTGTTGATCGGGGCCGACGCGGCGCTGGCGCGGGCCTGCGGCGCGGACGGCCTGCACCTGCCGCAGCGGGCCATCGCGGACGCCCGGGCGCTCAGGGCTGTCCATCCGGACTGGATCCTCACCGCCGCCGCCCACGACCTGGACGCCACGGTGGTGGCGAAGGCTGCCGGTTGCGACGCCGCCCTGGTCTCGGCCGTGTTCGCCAGCCACAGTCCGTCAGCAGGCCCGGCGATGGGTCCAGGGGCCTTCACAGCGCTCGTGGCCGCGGCGCCGCTGCCCGTCTACGCCCTGGGGGGCGTCAACATACGGACAGCGCCCGACCTCGTCGGTTCGGGCGCGCAGGGCTTTGCTATGGTGGAGGGCCTGGCGGAAGCCGTCAGAACTTGAAGGCGGTCTCAAGGCGCACGCGGGGCGCCTCCTCGCTGTCGCCGGCCTTGCGCACCGGCGCGCCCTGCGAGCCCACGCCCACGGCGCCGCCGACCCGGAGTTGCGGCGTCACCCGGAAGAAGGCGCCGGCCTCGACATCGCGAGCCTGGGCGTCGGCGTCCCGGGACGTGATATCCAGCGTCAGGCCCCAGCGGCCCTTCTTGGCGTCCCAAACCAGCGTGCGGCGACCCGTCTGAGGCCCGAACTGGGAGTCCCTCAGATTGAAATCGCCGCGGACAACGAAGGCGTCGGGCGCAGGCTGCACCCGCGGCTTGGCCGGAACGCCTTGCGCATGCGCCAGCGTCACCGACCCCGTGAGGGCCAGCGCCGCAACCGCCGCGATGTTCCAAACCTTTGCCATTCCGCCGCTTCGGCTCCCCCAGCCGTTCTGTCCTGTGCATCTTCGGATATGAAGATGGGTGGACCTTGAACGCGATTAAAGGCCCTTACACGGCAGGGTCAACCGAGTCCTGGGGGAGTCGGGGCCTGACTCCGCCGATTCCCACCTCGCCTGTGGCGCGAGGGACACGCGATTCCTGTTTGGCGGCGGCGAGGCCATGTTGTAGACGCAGTCACTGGGCACGGGGGTATCGGCCGCAGCGCTTTTCGGTAAAGGCGCCGGCTGGAACGAGTGGAGCGAGAGAATATGGCGTTTGCGCGCAGGTCTTGGATTCGGGTCGCCTCCGCCGGGGTTCTGGCCCTGAGTCTCGTGGGCGTGAGCGCCTGTGGTTCGTCGGGGGGCTCGCGGACCTTCCAGACCCAGGATGAAGGCGGTTTTCGTCCCTTCGGCCTCGGCCGGCGTTCCGCCCCCAAAGGCGATGCCGGCGCGTCGCAGCTGGGCGTCAATGGTTATCTGTGGCGGGCCACGCTGGACACCCTGTCCTTCATGCCCCTGGCCTCGGCCGACCCCTACGGCGGCGTGGTCATCACCGACTGGTACGTGAACCCGGAAAAGCCGGACGAGCGGTTCAAGGCGACCGTCTACATCCTCGACACGCGACTTAGGGCTGACGGCCTGAATGTCACCGTGTTCAAGCAGATCGGCGACGGCGCCGGCGGCTGGACCGATGCGCCGACCGCGGCCCAGACCGAGACGGACATCGAAAACGCCATCCTGACCAAGGCGCGCCAGCTGCGCCTGGCCAACATCTCCGGCTGATACCGGACAACGCAAACCTCGCCGAATGGCCCGTTACAATCCGAAGGACGTAGAGCCCAAGTGGCGCGCCGCCTGGGCGGACGCGGACGTTTTCCGTGTCTCGAACGATGATCCACGGCCGAAGTACTACATCCTCGAGATGTTCCCCTACCCGTCGGGGGCCATCCACATGGGCCATGTGCGCAACTACGCCATGGGAGACATCGTGGCCCGCTACCGGCGGGCGCGGGGCCATGCGGTGCTGCACCCGATGGGCTGGGACGCCTTCGGCATGCCGGCCGAGAACGCGGCCCTGGAGCGGGGCGTCAATCCCAAGACCTGGACCTACGCCAACATCGCCTCGATGCGCGAGCAGCTGAAGCTGCTGGGCCTCAGCATCGACTGGAGCCGTGAGTTCGCCACCTGCGACCCGGAATACTACGGCCAGCAGCAGAAGCTGTTCCTGCGCCTGCTCAAGCGGGGCCTGGTCTACCGCAAGGAGGCCACGGTCAACTGGGACCCGGTCGACATGACCGTGCTGGCCAACGAGCAGGTCGAGAACGGCCGCGGCTGGCGCTCCGGCGCCCTGGTCGAGAAGAAGAAGCTGACCCAGTGGTTCCTGCGGATCACCGACTACGCCGATGACCTGATCGAGGGGCTGGCGACCCTGGACCGCTGGCCGGACAAGGTCCGGCTGATGCAGGAAAACTGGATCGGCCGCTCCACCGGCCTGCAGTTTTCGTTCGATTTCGCCGGCGTGGCGCCCGCCGGCTTCGAGTCTGGCATCGAGGTCTACACCACTCGGCCAGACACCCTGTTCGGGGCCAGTTTCGTCGGTATCGCGCCCGATCATCCGTTGGCGGAGCAGTTGGCCGCCAACGACCCGAAGATCGTTGAATTCGTTGCCGATTGCCGTCGCGGCGGCACCTCCGAAGCCGAGATCGAGGGGGCCGAGAAGCTCGGCCTCGACACCGGCCTGCGGGTCACCCACCCGTTCACGCCGGGCCAGACCCTGCCGGTGTGGATCGCCAATTTCATCCTGATGGAATACGGCACGGGGGCCATTTTCGGCTGTCCGGCGCACGACCAGCGGGACCTGGACTTCGCCCGCAAGTACGGCCTGCCGGTCACCCCGGTGGTGCTGCCGGCGGACGGCCATCCGGCCACCTTCATGGTCGGGTCCGAGGCCTACACGGGCCCGGGGAGGATCTTCAATTCCGGCTTCATGGACGGCATGACCATCGAGCAGGCCAAGGCCGCCGCGGTGACCCGCATCGAGGAAGCCGGCAAGGGCAAGGGCGCCGTGGTCTACCGCCTCCGCGACTGGGGCATATCGCGCCAGCGCTACTGGGGCTGCCCGATCCCGATCATCCACTGCAAGACCTGCGGGACCGTGCCGGCGCCGGAAGACCAGCTGCCGATCGCCCTGCCCGACGACGTCAGCTTCGACAGGCCGGGCAACCCGCTGCTGCGTCATCCGACCTGGCGGTTCGTCGCCTGCCCGACCTGCGGCGGCGCGGCCGAGCGGGAGACCGACACCCTCGACACCTTCGTCGACTCCAGCTGGTATTTCGCCCGCTTCGCCAATCCGCAAGCCGCCGAGCCGGTGGACAGGGCCGCCGTCGATCGCTGGCTGCCGGTGGACCAGTACATCGGCGGGGTCGAGCACGCCGTCCTGCACCTGCTCTACGCCCGCTTCATCACCCGCGCCCTGAAGGACGAGGGCATGGTCTCGGTCGCCGAGCCGTTCGCCGGCCTGTTCACCCAGGGCATGGTGACCCACGAGACCTACGCCCGGCAGTCCGGGGAATGGGTCGAGCCTTCATTCATCGCCTTCGAAACCGAGGGTGGCATCCGCCGCGCCCGCCTGACGGAGACCGGCGAAGCCCTGGTCATCGGCGACATCGAGAAGATGTCCAAGTCGAAGAAGAACGTCGTCGCGCCCGAGGACATCTTCGAGCAGTACGGCGTCGACGCCGCCCGACTGTTCGTCATGTCCGACAGCCCGCCGGAGCGGGACGTGCAGTGGACCACCGGCGGCGTCGAGGGCGCCGGGCGCTTCGTGCAACGGGTCTGGAACGAGTTCGACACCGAGATTCAGGCGCCGGCTGACGCCGTGCAGGACCCGCGCGGCGACGAACTGCGCCGGGCCACGCACAAGACCATCAAGGCGGTCACCGACTCCATCGAGCAGTTCCGGTTCAACAGCGGCATCGCGCGGCTGTATGAATTCCTGAATGTCCTCAAAGGTTTCCCGGCCAATGACGGCGGCGTGGCGGTGGCGAGGGGCGAAGCCCTGTCGGCCCTGGCGCGGCTGATCTCGCCATTCACGCCACACCTGGCCGAGGAATGCTGGGTGCGGATGGGCGGCAAGGGGATGATCGTCGATGCGCCCTGGCCGCCGTTCGATCCAGCCCTGGCCACCGACAGCGAGCTGGTCCTGCCGGTGCAGGTCAACGGCAGGCGCCGCGGCGAGATCCGCGTGGCGCCCGGCGCCGACGAGGCGGAGGTGCGCGAGAAGGCTCTGGCGGACGCCGACGTCTCGGTCCACCTTGAGGGTCTGACCGTGCGAAAGGTGATCGTCGTGCCGGGTCGTATCGTCAACATTGTCGTGGGGTAGTCCTGTGCAGGCCCGCCTCTTCGCCCTTGCCCTTCTGCTGGCCACTCCAGCCCTCGCCGGCTGCGGTTTCACGCCGCTTTACGCCGTGCCCGGAGTCAGCCCCGGCCTGTCGTCGATCGAGACCGTGGCGCCGGAAGGCCGCACCGGATTCCTGCTGCGCCAGTCCCTGGACGACGCCTTCGCCCGCGACGCGGCCAAGCCGCCGGTCTGGCGGCTGACCATCGACCTGAAGGAGACCCGCACGCCGCGCGGCCGCCGGGTCGACGCTGCCGCCAGCCGCTATGAGCTGGAACTGGTCGCCAACTGGAAGCTGACCAATGTCGCCACCGGCGCGGTGGTCCGCGACGGCATGACCCGCACCGAAGTCACCTTCGACCGGGCCGACCAGCCCTATGCCGCCATTGTCGCCAACCAGGACGGCCAGGCCCGGGCCGCCGCGGAGCTGGCGCGGAAGATCCAGCTGCAGCTGGCGGACTGGATGGCCGGCGGTGCGTCCGCGGACTAGGCCTGCAGTGCGCATGCAGCAAAAGTGGCAACCGGTTTTGCGCCCGCATGCGCACCAGGATTCGTTTGGTCACGCCCTCCAGGCGGCGGACCGGTTCCCACTTCGCCTGAGGGCGTGACATGGCCATCCTCTCCAAACGTCCCGACATCGAGCGTTTCCTCAAGACACCCGACGCGGCCTTCCGCGCCGCGGTCATCTATGGCCGGGACCGGGGCGGGGTGCGCGAGCGGGCCGACCGGCTGGCCAGGGCGGTCACCGCCAACCCGGACGATCCCTTTGACGTCGCCATGATGACCGAGGACGAGGTCGGCGAAGGCCGGCTGGCCGACGAGCTGAGCGCCATTTCGATGATGGGGGGCCGCCGGCTGGTGCGGGTGCGGTTCTCCACCGAGAAGATCGGGCCGGACCGGACGGTCGCCGAGGCCCTGGCCGGCCATACCGAGGGCCGTTTCAATCCCGACGCCTTCTTCCTCATCGAGGCCGGAGCGATCGACCGCTCATCCCCCCTGCGCAAGGCGGCGGAGAAGGCGGCCGGCTGCGCGACCATCCCCTGCTACGAGGACGAACCCGGGGACGTGGCGCGGCTGGTCCGCGAATCCCTCGCCGCCGACAAGGTCGGGCTGGATGCCGGGGCGCTGGAGATGTTCGTCGCCCGCATGCCTCGCGAACGGGGTGTGGCGCGACAGGAGATTGAGCGGTTGTCGCTGTGGCTCGGCCCGGGCAGCGGCCGGGTGGCCACCGCCGCCGATCTGGAGGACTTCCTCGGCGTCGAGCCGGAGGCCTCCCTGCAGGACGCCGCGTCCGACGCCTTTGGCGGCAAGCTGGGCGCCGCCCAGGCCGGGCTGCGTCGCGCGGCCGCTGAGGGGGACGGCGGACCGGCCGCCGTCCGCGCCATGGGCATGCATCTGGCGAAGCTTCGCCGCACCCTGACCCTCGCCCAGAGCGGCGCCTCCCTCACCGAGGCGGCCAAGGCCTCGGGCGTGTTCTGGAAAAACGAACGGGAGTTCCTGCGTCAGGCCCGGGCCTGGAACCTTGAGCACCTGCTCGCCCTGCATCCCGAGGTGCTGGCCGCGGACCTGGCCTGCAAGACCGCCGGATCGCCCGACAGTCTGTTGGCCGAGCGCCTGGCCCTGACCATCGCGGGCCGGGCGCGACGATTGGGGTTGTAGGGCTGCACAAATCTGGACTTTACGATATAGTCCATGGATGAACCCCGCTGGAAGATCGAGATCAGGCGACGGACGCGCCGCCCGGGCCAGGGCAGACGCCCAACGATCCGAGGACGCCATCCTGTCGGCTGCCCGGACCCTGTTCCTCGACGACGGGTACGATGGCGTGAACCTCGACCGTATCGCCGAGGCGGCGGGCGTGTCGCGCCAGACCGTGTATAATCGCTTTGGCGGCAAGGATGCCCTGTTCCGGGCGATGGTTCGCCGGCACTGGGCCGGGGTCATGACCTGGTCCGACCAGGTCAGGGCGACCATCGGCGACGTCCGCTTTCCGGACCCGGCCGCCAAGCTCGTCGGGATCGCGCGCGCTTTTCTGCGGTTCATCGACAGCGCCGACCAAATCGCCTTTACCCGCCTGGTTATTGCCGAATCGCGGTCACGGCCCTGGATCGGCGAGGAGTTCCATCGCTTCGGCCAGGGCCTGACCCTCGAGACCCTCGCCGGGATCCTCGGCGCCATGCATGCGCAGGGCGTTCTTGATTGTCCGCGGCCCGCCGTCGCGGCCCGGCAGTTCCTGGCCCTGATCAACGAGTTTAGCCTGTGGCCCGGGGTGATGGCGGCGGAACCGGCGCCGTCCGGGGGCCTGGACCTAGACACCGTCGTCACCGAGGCGGTGGCGACGTTTCTCGCCCGTTACGGACGGCGGCGCGGCAGGGTTGGTGAGAGAGTCATTGACGAGCGATAATGGAATAGACAGTATAGTCTAATCCATTATCGGAGCTCGCCATGCGTTTTGCCCTTCTTTCGCTTGTCCTGACCGCGACTTTCGGCCTGGCCGGCTGCTCATCGGCCCCGCTGGCCGCCCCCACGGGCACGGCCCTGGCGATGCCCGCGCCTCAGCCACCCGCCGCCATGCGCCTCTATGCCCTGCAGACCGGCCGGATGTATTCCCGGGCCGCCTTTGCCTTCAAGGGCGGGCGGTTAGGCGATGAGCGGGTGTTCACCGCCGGCGCCATCCTCATCCGGCACCCTGCGGGAACCCTGTTGTTCGACGCCGGATTCGGCCCCGGCGTCGAGGCTCACCGCAAGACCTCGCCCTGGCTGCTGCGCGTGACGACGAAGTATGACCACCAGACCTCGGTCGCCGACCAGCTGACGGCCGCCGGCATCGCCCCGTCCAGCCTGACGGCGGTGGTGCTCACCCATGCCCACTGGGACCATGTCAGCGGGCTGGAGACCTTGCCGGGGTCGCCGGTCTGGGTGACGCGCGACGAACTCGCCTTCGTCCGTGGGGACGACGCCTCGACCGCCCTCGCCCGGCAACTGGGGACCACGCGCTATGTCGCGTACGACTTCCCCGACGGTCCCCATCTGGGCTTCGCCCGCAGCCGGGATGTATTCGGCGACGGCAGCGTCGTGCTGGTTCCCGCCCCCGGCCACACGCCTGGTTCAATCGTCGCCTTCATCGCCACCCCGGACGGCAAGCGCTATGCCCTGATCGGCGACACGGCCTGGCAGCAGGAGGGTGTCGACCTGCCCGCCGAGAAGCCGTGGATCGTCCGGCAGGTCGACGCGGACCGCGCCGCGACCCGGGCGATGCTGATCCGCCTGCACCAGATCAAGGCCGCCATGCCGGGACTGATCATTGTGCCGGCTCATGACAGCCGGGTCTGGGCGACCCTGCCGAGACTTGCGCCGTCGCCGGCCGGTGGCTGATCATCCGCCAGCGGAGCGTTCCGACCAACCGGATCGGGCGAGTGGTCGCCAGCTTGAGAATTTCTCAAAATGCTTGAAATTTATCCCAACGATTTCAAAACGTTCCAGGGCCGAAATTGAAAATCGGCTCTGTGACGAAATAAGCCGGGTTCAGCCTGCTCCGCTACGCTTCCCAGCGTGTCAGACGCCCCGCATCAGACGGCGGCAGAGGTCGTCGAGCTGCTCGAGGGTGGTGTACTGAATGCGCAGCTCCCCCTTGCCGCCCTGGTCGCGGATGTCGACCGCCAGGCCGAGCACCTCCGACAGGCTCTCCTCCAGATCGAGGGTGTCGGTCACCTTGGCCTGTCGCCGGGTGGCGGACGGCGCCGACTTCTTCTCCGGCGCGCCGCGCTTCACCAGGGCCTCGGTGTCCCGCACATTGAGGCCGCGATCGATGACTTCCTGCGCCAGGGCGACGGGATTGATCGAGCCGATCAGCGCCCGGGCGTGACCGGCGCTCAGCAGGCCATCGGCCAGCATGGTCTGGACCTCGGCCGGCAGGTTGAGCAGCCGCAGAGCGTTGGCCACGTGCGGTCGGCTCTTGCCGACGACCTGGGCGACCTCCTCCTGGGTGCGGCCGAACCGGTCGATCAGGGCGCGGTAGCTCAGGGACTCCTCGATGGCCCCCAGATCCTCGCGCTGCACGTTCTCGACAATGGCGATTTCGAGGACCTGCTTGTCGTCCAGGTCCCGTACCAGGGCCGGCATGGCCCGCAGGCCAGCCTGTTGCGCCGCCCGCCAGCGTCGCTCGCCGGCGACCAGCTGGTATTCCCCGGCCATACCGGGCGCCGGCCGGACCAGTACGGGCTGCAGGACGCCTTTCTCGCGGATCGAGTCGGCCAGTTCGGCGATCTCGGCCTCGGCGAAGCGCCGGCGGGGCTGGTTGGGGTTGCGCTGGATCAGTTCGATGGGAATTTCGCGCACGCCCGCTGCGGCGGCGGCTGAACCGGCGGCGTTTTCCGCATCGGATTCACCCAGCAGGGCGGACAGGCCCCGACCCAGACCCCTGCGACCTTCGACCATCGGCGTCGTCACTCCGTTCATGCGGCCGCCAGGCGCCGCTGGCGTTCGCGCCCGACGACCTCGCGGGCGAGCTTGAGATAGGCCTGCGATCCGGCGCACTTCAGGTCGTAGATCAGCACCGGCTTGCCGAACGACGGCGCCTCGGAAACCCTGACGTTGCGGGGAATGACCGTCTCGTAGACCTTGTCGCCGAAATGGGCGCGAACGTCGCGCGCCACCTGGTCCGACAGGCTGTTGCGGCGGTCGTACATGGTCAGGACGATGCCCTGGATCTCCAGCACCGGATTGATGCTGCCGCGGACCATCTCGATGGTGCGCATCAGCTGGGTCAGGCCCTCGAGGGCGAAGAACTCGCACTGCAGCGGCACGAACACGGCGTCGGCGGCGGTCATGGCGTTGACCGTCAACAGGTTCAGCGACGGCGGGCAGTCGATCAGGACATAGCTATAGGTCCCGGCGATGCGCAGCCGTTCCATGGCGTCACGCAGGCGGTATGACCGGCGGGCCTGCTGGCCCAGCTCAAGCTCAACGCCGGACAGGTCCGCATCCGAGGCGATCAGGTCCAGGCCGGGCAGGGCTGTGGCGATAGCCGCCTGGGCGATCGGCGTCTCGCCCATCAGCACGTCGTAGAGGGTCACCTTGCGCTGCTGGCGCGGCACGCCCAGGCCCGTGGAAGCGTTGCCCTGGGGGTCGGCGTCGATCAGCAGCACCCGCTCGCCGACCGCGGCCAGGGCCGTGCCCAGGTTGATCGCGGTGGTGGTCTTGCCCACGCCGCCCTTCTGGTTGGCGACGGCCAGGACGCGCATGGGCTTTGGGGTCTCAGGCACGGGCCAGGCTCTCCAGATCGACGATCTGTCCCCTCGAGTCGCTCAGGCTGGGCACGAGCTCAGCCTTGAACCGCCACGATCTTGAGGCTTCAGACAGTTCCGATACCACATCCTGTCCCTTGAGGAACAATCCGCGGGCGCCCTTCTTCATATAGGGTCGCGCGTACCCGAGCAGCCGCGTCATAGGCGCGCAAGCCCGGGCGGTAACGATATCCACAGCCAGCGACAGGTCTTCCGCACGGACGTTGTGAATCCGGGTCGGCAGGGCCAGTTCGGTCGCGACCTGGTCAAGGAATCGGCAGCGCTTGGCCATGCTTTCCACCAGATGGACGGTCGCGCCGGGCGTCCCCTTGAGCAGGATGGCCAGCACCAGGCCCGGAAACCCGGCGCCGGCGCCAAGATCCGCCCAGGTCTTCGCCTCGGGCGCCAGCCGCAGCAGCTGGGCGCTATCCCAGGCATGGCGGTTCCAGAAATCGGGCAGGGTGGCGGGGCCGACGAGGTTCATCACCGCGTTGCCCGCTTCCAGCATTTGCCGGAACCGCTCCAGATCGGCCATCTGGGCGTCGGTCGCGCCGGTGAGCGTCTGAAATCGGGCGGCGTCCTGCGCCGCGTGGACCGCCTCAGGCGGCGCGGGGGCGGCGGACATGGGCGAGCAGGGCGGTCAGGGCGCCGGGGGTAACCCCTTCAATCCGTGCGGCCTGGCCAAGGGTCAGGGGTCGCACGGCGGTGAGCTTGTCGCGGATCTCGTTGGAGAGGCCGCCAACGGCCGTGTAGTCCAGATCGGCCGGCAGACGCAGGGCCTCGTCGCGGCGGAAGGCATCGACGTCCGCCTGTTGGCGGTCGAGATAGCCGGCATAGGCCGCGTCGATCTCGATCTGCTCGCGGATTTCCGGGGCCCAGGCGGCCAGTTCAGGCCAGTTCACGGCCAGACGGTCCAGGTCGATGTCCGGATAGGCGATCAGCTGCAGCACGTCGCGGCGCTGGCCGTCGGCCTTGACCGTCAGGCCCGCCTTCTCCGCCGCGGAGGGCGTCAGGGTCAGGGTCCGGGCCAGGGCGCGGGCTTCAGTGAGGGCCTTTTGTTTCACGTGAAACACTGCCGCCCGCTCCGGACCGACGCAGCCGA
The DNA here is from genome assembly GCA_030678995.1 of Caulobacter sp. GTDB lineage: Bacteria > Pseudomonadota > Alphaproteobacteria > Caulobacterales > Caulobacteraceae > Caulobacter. Next base: position 46,605 of record JAUXTQ010000016.1, on the reverse strand, counting down.
GCTCGATCCCGCGCCCGGTCAGGCGCTGGTCGGCGTTGTCCGCGCGCAGGGTCAGGCGGAATTCGGCCCGGCTGGTGAACATCCGGTACGGCTCGGTGACCCCCCTAGTGACCAGGTCGTCGATCAGCACGCCGATATAGGCCTCGTCCCGGGCGAAGGTGACCGCCTCGGCGCCCGACGCCGCGCGGGCGGCGTTGAGCCCGGCGACCAGCCCCTGGGCCCCGGCCTCCTCATAGCCGGTGGTGCCGTTGATCTGGCCGGCCAGGTAGAGCCCCGGCAGCCGCTTGACCTCAAGCGTCGGGAACAGCTCCCGGGGATCGACGTAGTCGTACTCGATGGCGTAGCCGAACCGGCGCACCTCGACCTTCTCCAGCCCCGCGATGGTGCGCAGAAACAGCAGCTGGGCCTCTTCGGAGACTGAGGTCGAGACGCCGTTGGGATAGACCGTGTCGTCGTCCAACCCTTCCGGCTCGAGGAAGACCTGATGACTGGTCTTGTCGGCGAAGCGGACCACCTTGTCCTCGATCGACGGGCAGTAGCGCGGGCCGCGTCCGGTCGCCCGGCCGCCGTAGACCGCCGACTCCGTCAGCCGTTCGGCGATGATCCGGTGGGTCTCTTCGTTGGTCCAGGTGATGCCGCACTGGATCTGCGGGACCGTGATTTCGCTGTTCAGGAAGGAGAAGGGGATCGGCGTTTCGTCCGCCGCCTGCATCTCCAGCCGGTCCCAGGCGATGGTCGAACCGTCCAGCCGCGCTGGCGTGCCGGTCTTCAGCCGGCCCATGTCCAGGCCCAGGCTATAGAGCCGGTCGGCCAGGCCGATGGCCGGCGCGTCGCCGACCCGGCCGGCGGGAATACGCTTTCCGCCCAGATGGATGACGCCCTTGAGGAAGGTGCCGGTGGTCAGCACCACCTTCGGCGCGGCGTAGGTCTCGCCCAAGCCGCCGACAACCCCCGTGAGGACCCCACCCTCGACGATCAGGTCCTCGACAGCATCGGCAATGATCTCCAGATTGGCCTGGCCGGCCAGTTCGGCCTGCATCGCCTCGCGATAGAGCTTGCGGTCAATCTGGGCGCGCGGGCCGCGCACGGCGGGGCCTTTCGACCGGTTGAGCATGCGGAACTGGATGCCGGCCTTGTCGGCCATTCGGCCCATCAGGCCGTCGAGGGCGTCGATTTCCCGCACCAGATGGCCCTTGCCCAGGCCGCCGATGGCCGGGTTGCAGCTCATCTCGCCGATGGTCTCGATCTTGTGGGTCAGCAACAGGGTCCGGGCGCCGACGCGCGCCGAAGCCGACGCGGCCTCGCAGCCGGCGTGTCCGCCGCCGATCACGATCACATCCCAGAAACGGGTCATCTCAACGGGTCCGAAAGGAAACGCCCCCGGCAGGCGGGGGCGACGAGGTGGTCCTATAGCGGAATTCGACGCCCTTCGGGAGTCCTCTCCCTCCCCCTTGTGGGGAGGGTGAACGGGCAAAGCCCGGACGGGTGGGGAATTCCGACGGCTGCCCCACCCTGTCGGCTTCGCCGACATCCCTCCCCATAAAGGGGAGGGAGGACAGATGTTTCACGTGAAACACCTACTTACCGATGCAGAAGCTCGAGAAGACCCGGTCCAGCACCTGTTCGGGATCGACCCGCCCTGAAACCCGCTCCAGCGCCCGGGCCGCCAGACGGACATCCTCCGCCGCCAGCTCTGGCTCCGGCTGGGCCAGGGCGCGGGCCACGCGCTGGGCGGCCTCGGTGAGGCTTTCGGCGTGGCGCAGCCGGGTTGCGGCCGGGAATTCCGAACCGGAGAGGGCGCTGACCACCCGGATTTCCAGCCAGCCGCGCAGGGCCGCCATGTCGGTTTCCGAGGTCGCCGCCACCGACAGCGACTCCAGGTCCCCCGCCGAAGCCGCTCCGGCATCGGTTCCCCGAGCAAGATCGCTCTTGTTCAACACCAGCAGGTCGCCCGGCCGGGCCAGGCCCGCGGCCTCGCGCCAGTGACCCGCCGAGTCCGAGGCGTCCACCACCCACAGCCGCAGGTCCGCGTCCCGCGCCCAGGCCCGGGCGCGTCGAACGCCTTCGGCCTCGATGATCTCCACCGTGTCGCGAACCCCGGCGGTGTCGGCCAGCAGCGCCTTGTAGCCGGCCAGCACCAGCGGAACCTCGATGACGTCCCGTGTCGTGCCGGGCGTGGCGGTGACAATAGCCGCTTCCCGGCCGGCCAGGGCGTTGAGCAGGCTGCTCTTGCCGGCATTGGGCGCGCCGATCAGGGCGATGCGAAAGCCCTCGCGCACTCGCCGGCCCCGGTCGGCGTCGGCCAGGGCGGCCCTTAGATCCTCCAGCAATTCGCGCAGATGCGGCCGAGCCCGCGCCGCCACATCTTCCGGCAGGTCCTCGTCGGGGAAATCCACCGCCGCCTCAAGCACGGCCAGGGACTCGATCAGCAGGTCGCGCCAGCCGTCATAGCGGCGGGAGAGGCCGCCGCTCAGCTGGTCCAGGGCCTGACGGGCCTGGGCCGTGGTCTCGGCGTCGATCAGGTCAGCCACCGCCTCGGCCTGGGCGAGGTCCAGCCTGCCGTTCTGGAAGGCGCGGCGGGTGAACTCGCCCGGCTCGGCGAGCCGCAGGCCCGCCGCCGCCAGCGCCTCGACCACGCTCTCGACCACCGCCAGACCGCCGTGAAGGTGAAACTCGGCGCAATCCTCGCCGGTGTAACTGCCCGGCCCCGGAAACCACAGGATCAGGGCCTCATCGATGACGATCCCGTTGGAATCCTTGAGCTTCCCGAGCGACGCCCGGCGCGGCGACGGCACACGCCCGGCCAGGGCCCTGACCGCCGCGCCCGCGCGGGGACCGGAGACCCGCACCACCGCCAGGGCCGCGCGGCCGGGCGCCGTGGCCGGGGCGAAGATGGTGTCCGTCATTCCGGCGGCTTGGTCCCGAACCCGGAGCCGGTGGTCGCCGCCGTCATCAGCTTGCGGAACTGCTCGGTGGCGCCCGTGCCGAAACTCATCCAGCTCTTCATCAGCTCGTCAGGCGCCAGGGCCGCCATATTGGCGTCCATGCGCTTCTTCATCTCCTCGACCAGGTGGTCGTTGAGGCCGCTGACGTCCGGCAGGCCCAGAAAGGTGCGGGCCTCCACCGGATCGCATTCGATATTGATCGTGACCTTCATCGGGCTTCCTTGATGTCCGGTTCCACGACTTTGTTATGGGCCAGCGCGGGTCCGCCGCGCTAACACCCCGTGGAACAGACGGGAGACTACGACGATGAGCGGAGAACGCCTCACCATCAAGACGCCGGACGGCGCCTTTTCAGCCTATGTGGCAAGGCCCGCCGCGGCAAAGGCGCCGGCGGTGGTCGTGATCCAGGAGATATTCGGGGTCAACGCGGTGATGCGCGAGACCGCCGACTGGCTGGCCGGCGAGGGATATCTGGCCATCTGCCCGGACCTGTTCTGGCGCATCGAGCCGGATATCGACATCACCGACAAGACCAAGGCCGAGTGGGACCGGGCGTTCGAACTGTTCGGCCTGTTCGACGCCGAAAAGGGCGTGGCCGACATCGCCGCGACCATCGACGCCATCCGCGCCGATCCGGGCTGCACCGGCAAGGTCGGGGCCGTCGGCTACTGCCTGGGCGGCAAGATGGCCTACCTGACCGCCGCCCGAACGGATGCCGACGCGTCGGTGTCCTACTACGGCGTGGGCCTGGACGCCCTGACCGGCGAGGCGGCCAGGATCAAAAGGCCGCTCATGATGCACATCGCCGGTGAGGACGGCTTCGTGCCCAGGGAGGCCCAGGCGGCGATTCATGCGGCGCTGGACGGCAATCGGCTGATCACAATCCACGACTACCCCGGCCGCGATCACGCCTTCGCCCGCCAGGGCGGCGAACATTACGATGCCGCCGACGCCGGCAAGGCCAACGCCCGCACCCTGGCCTTCTTCAAGGCGAACCTGGTCTGATGCTGGCGATCCAGGCTGTCCGCACCGGCGGCCCCGAAGTCCTCGAGGCCGTCGATCTGCCCGTCCCCGCGCCGGGCCCGGGCGAGATTCTGATCCGCCACGAGGCGATCGGGCTCAACTTCATCGACACCTACCACCGCACCGGCCTCTATCCGCTGAAGATGCCGGCGGTGCTGGGGCTGGAAGGGGCCGGCGTGGTCGAGGCCGTCGGGGAGGGGGTCACCCGTTTCGCCGTCGGCGACCGCGCCGCCTATGGCAACGGCCCGATGGGCGCCTATGCCGAATACCACCTGGTCCAGGCCGGGCGTGCGGCGCGGATCCCCACGGGTGTCGACAGCCGCACGGCCGCCGCCGCCATGCTCAAGGGCATGACGGCCGAGTTCCTGCTGCGCCGTTGCTACCCGGTGAAAAAGGGCGACGCGGTGCTGATCCATGCCGCCGCCGGCGGGGTCGGCAGCATCCTGACCCAGTGGGCCAAGGCCCTGGGGGCGAAGGTCATCGCCACCGTCGGCTCGCAGGACAAGGCCGAGCTGGCCAGGGCCAACGGCGCCGACGAGGTGATCCTCTACCGCGACGAGGACGTCGCCGCCCGGGTCAGGGCGATCACCGGCGGGGCCGGGGTCCGCGTGGTCTATGACGGCGTCGGGGCGGCCACCTTCGAGGGCAGCCTCGCCAGCCTCGGCCGGCGCGGCATGCTGGTCAGCTACGGCAACGCGTCGGGGCCGGCCCCCGCGGTGGCGCCCCTGCGGCTGTCACAGGGCGGCTCGCTGTTCCTCACCCGGCCGACCCTGTTCGACTACGTCACCACCACCGAGGAGCTGGACGAAAGCGCCGGCGCCCTGTTCGAGGTGATCGGTTCCGGCGCGGTGAAGATCGAGATCGGCCAGACCTTCCCGCTGGCCCAGGCCCGCCAGGCGCATGAGGCGCTGGAGGCAAGGGCGACGACGGGGTCGACGTTATTGATTCCGTAGGGCCCCGGCTCGGTTCGGCACTGCGTGGCGGAGTTCGCCCTGTTGATGTGGCCGGTCCGGGCGAGGCATCCTAAGCTTGGGCGGCGGCCGCCTGGAACGCCGGCCGGGCCTTCATCCGTTCGAAATAGGCGGCGACATTGGGTGTGTACTCGGCGGCCACCCGCAACATACCGCCCAGGTTCAGGCCATAGGCCACCGAGATGTCGGCCAGGGTGAACCGGTCGCCGGCCAGATACTGGCGACCCTCCAGACGCGCCTCGATCAAGGCCAGGCGCTCGAACAGGGTCGCCTTCGCCTCGGCCAGAGCCGCCGGGCTCCTGCTCTCTTCGGGGCCGAAACTCTGCCGAACCATGGCGCCGAGCGGCGGCATCAGGGTCGCCTCGCCGTACCAGAGCCACTGCAGGTAGTCGGCGCGGCCGGGCTGACCGGCGGTGATCGCCAGGTCGCCGCCGTTCGTCTCGTTGACGTATTCACAGGCGCCGACGGACTCGAACAGCTTGGTCTCGCCATCGACCAGGGTCGGGATCTGACCCAGCGGGTTGATGTGCAGATAGTCGGGCTGGGCCAGGCGCGGCGGAAATTGAACCCGCACCGGCTCATAGGGCGCGTTCAACTCTTCCAACGTCCAGAGGATACGCAGCGACCGCGCGAACGGCGCGAAATATACCTTCATCATGGCGTGGTTCTCCCGGTTGGCCGACAGGCTACCGCGCCGGCGCTCCGGCTGGAAGGCAGGATGCTCCGACGCGACCCGTCTCCGGATGTTGATCCGCCCTGAAGGCCTTGATGGAATGATGCGCTCCGGAGGGCGACCTTGGTCAAGGACCGCTTCGCGGCCGCGCAGCGGCGGACCCGCAGGGCCCGTCCTTGACGAAGGTCCCGCCGGAGCAAAACTGCTCATCAAGACATCAGGTCGCGGTCTGCCGAGCAGTTGTGGGTCCATCGACCACCCCCGCGCCTCCCTCACCACCATGCTTCGCATGGTCCTCCTCTCCCAAGTGGGAGAGGACAAGGGTTGGGACCGAACCGCCCCTACGTGTTCATCGACTGGAAGAAATCGCCGTTGTTTTTCGACTGGCGTAGCTTGTCCATGAGGAACTCGATCGCGTCCTGGGCGCCCATCGGGTTGAGGATGCGGCGCAGGACGTAGGTCTTCTGCAACTGGTCCTTGGGGGTGATCAGCTCTTCCTTGCGGGTGCCCGACTTGAGGATGTCGATGGCCGGGAAGATGCGCTTGTCGGCGACCTTGCGGTCGAGAATGATTTCCGAGTTACCGGTGCCCTTGAACTCTTCGAAGATGACTTCGTCCATCCGCGAGCCGGTGTCGATCAGGGCCGTGGCAATGATCGTCAGCGAGCCGCCTTCCTCCACGTTGCGCGCGGCGCCGAAGAAGCGCTTGGGCCGCTGCAGGGCGTTGGCGTCGACGCCGCCGGTCAGCACCTTGCCGCTCGACGGCACGACGGTGTTGTAGGCGCGGCCCAGGCGGGTGACCGAGTCCAGCAGGATGATCACGTCGCGCTTGTGCTCGACCAGGCGCTTGGCCTTTTCGATGACCATTTCGGCCACGGCCACGTGGCGGGTCGCCGGCTCGTCGAAGGTCGAGGAGATAACCTCACCCTTCACCGTGCGCTGCATGTCGGTGACTTCTTCGGGCCGCTCGTCGATCAGTAGCACGATCAGGTAGCATTCAGGGTGGTTGGCCGCGATCGACTTGGCGATGTTTTGAAGCATCACCGTCTTGCCGACCCTGGGCGGGGCGACGATCAGGCAGCGCTGGCCTTTGCCGAGCGGGGCGACGATGTCGATAATCCGGCCGGACCGGTCCTTCAGCGTCGGGTCCTCGATTTCCATGGTCAGCCGCTCTTCGGGATACAGCGGCGTCAGGTTGTCGAAGTGGACCTTGTGGCGAACGTTTTCGGGCGTTTCGAAGTTGATCTGCTCGACCGTCGTCAGGGCGAAGTAGCGCTCGCCCTCGCGCGGCGCGCGGATGGCGCCGACGACACTGTCGCCGGTGCGGATGCCGAATTTCCGGATCTGCGAGGGGCTGACATAGATGTCGTCGGGGCCGGGCAGGTAGTTGGCCTCCGGGCTGCGCAGGAAGCCGAAGCCGTCGGGCAGGACTTCCATGGTGCCCGATCCCGAGATCTCGACGCCTTCCTCGGCGACAGTCTTGAGGATCGCGAACATCATGTCCTGCTTGCGCATGGAGTTGGCGTTCTCGACCTCGAGCTTCTCGGCCAGCGCCAACAGGTCGGCCGGGGATTTCTCCTTCAGCTCCTGCAGCGACATGCGAGTCAGGCCCAGCTCGGCCACGGCGGCGGCGATCTCTGAGCCTTCGCCGTCGGCGGCGTTCTCGGCGGCTTCCGCCGCGGCTTCGGCGACCTCGTCGGGCGTGGCGGCCTCGACGGTGGTGTCGACATCGGTTTCGGAGGACTGGGGGGTGTCTTCAGACATGGGTGGACTCTGGGCGTGCGGGCGCGGTGGCCCGTCTTTCGAAACTTGAACCGGTTCGGGGCCTGGCGGTCCCTGCGCGGCGATGGATTGCGCCTGTGGAGGCGCGGGCAGTCATTCTGGGGGGCCGTCCCATGGGCGCTCCGGTAGACGGGCGCGGGTCCGGCGAAGAGGCGGGAACGCCGGAGGTAACGCCCGACGTCTGGGGCAGGGGAACCACACTGGCCCCCCGCCGTCAAGGAATCCGTTGATTTGGCGGCTGGTCCTAGCGGGTCAGGAACTCGGTAGTGACCGCCAGGACCATGATGATCGCCGCCAGGAAGGGCAACTCGTTGGTCATGCGCCAGAACTTCGCCGAGCGGGTGTTGGTCCCGGCGGCGAACTTCTTGCGGGCGCCGGCAAGGAAGCCGTGCCAGCTGGTCAGGAACAGGACGCCGGCCAGCTTGATCCACATCCACGGCTGGCCGAGCACGTCGGGCCGCGCGGCCATCAGGCTCAGACCCAGCAGCCAGGTCAGGATCATCGCCGGGTTGATGATGATCCGCAGAAGCTTGCGCTCCATGATCTGGAAGGTGACATCCAGCTCGGATCCGGCGGTGGTCCCTGTGTGATAGACGTAGAGCCTCGGCAAATAGAGCATTCCCGCCATCCAGGCGATCACCGCGATGATGTGCAGCCCGCGTAGCAGATCGTAGTGGTTGGCGAACCAGGTCATGCGACCTTCTCCGTTCGGGGACACTTGCCAAAGCCCGGACAGGCATAGCCCGCGCCGGGCCCGGTTCCCAGCCGGTCGAGGGACGCCGCCACCAGCCCGGCCAGGCCCTGGATGAAGGTCCCGGTCACGCCCAGGGCGGGGACCCGCACATAGGCCGGGCACCCCGCCGCCCGGGCCATCTCGCCATATTCATGGTCCAGCTCGACAAGCGTCTCGACGTGTTCGGAGACGAAGGCGATCGGGGTGACCACCAGGGCCAGGCCCTCGGCGCTGGCGGCGCGGATCTCGTCCTCGGTGGAGGGCCCGATCCAGGTCATCGGCCCGACCCGGCTCTGGTAGCAGACCTTCCAGTCCCAGCCCTCGTCCAGCTTCGCCGCCACGGCCGCGCAGGTCGCTTCGATCTGGTCCTGGTAGGGATCGCCCTGTTTGACGACCTTTTCGGGCAGGCCATGGGCCGAAAACAGCAGCCGGACCGGGCCGTCATGGCCCGCCGCGCTCCAGCTGTCACGGATCAGCCCGGCATGCGCTTCGACCAGCCCCTGCTCGGTCGGGTAGCAGCAGATCGTCCGGACCCGGCCCGGCCCCCTGTAGGTCTCCCGCCAGGCCTTTGCCGACGAGCCGGTGGTGGTGGTGGAGAACTGCGGATAGAGCGGCAGCAGCACGATCTCGTCGGGCGCCCAGGCGGCCACATCGGCGGCGGTCTCGCCGGTCAGGGGATGCCAGTAGCGCATGGCGATGAAGCAACGGACTTCGTCGCTGGCGAGCCGCGCGGCCAGCAGGGTCTGGAGCGCCTCCGCCTGCTTACGCGTCTCTGGCAGCAGCGGCGAGCCGCCGCCCATCAGGGCATAGTTGGCCTTGGCCGGCTCTTCGCGGCGGCTTGAGATCAGCTTCGCCACGGCGGTCCGCAGGATACCCGGCAGGCCGATGATCGCCGGGTCGTTGAACAGATTGAACAGGAAGGGCCGCACCGCGTCCGGACCGTCCGGCCCGCCGAGGTTGAACAGGACGACCGCGACCCGCCGCCGGCTCATCCCCCGGCAATCCGCTTCAACACCCGTTCCACATGCGGGATCGGGGTGTCGAGGATGATGCCGTGGCCGAGGTTGAAGATGTAGGGCCCGTCGCTCCACTGCTCCAGCAGCTCGTCCACCCGCCGGTCCAGCGCCGCCCCGCCGGCGCGCAGCAACAGCGGGTCGAGCGCGCCCTGGATGGCCACCCGTTCCTGGATGCTCTTGCCCAGTTCGGCCGAGGCGGCGGTGTCGAGCGCCACGGCGTCGACGCCCACGGTGTCGGCATAGTGCCGCGTCAAGCTGCCGGCGCCGCGCGGGAAGCCGATCACCGGCGCCGCCACGTCCAGCCCGGCCAGGCCGTCGAGGATCGCCCGGTGCGGTTTGCAGACCAGCCGCTCGAACAAATCCTCCGGCAGACCCTCGGCCCAGCTCTCGAACAGCTTGAGCACCTGGGCGCCGGCATCGACCTGCATGGCCAGATAGCGGACCGTCGCCTGGACGATGATGTCCAGCAGCCGGTCCATCTCGGCCGGCCGCTCATAGGCGAAGGTGCGGGCCCTGCTGCGGTCCGAGGAGCCGCCCTCGATCATGTAGGTGGCCACGGTCCACGGCGCGCCGGCAAAGCCGATCAGGGCCCGCTCAGGCTCCAGCGCGGCCCGTACGCGGGTCAGGGTCTCCCCGACCGGCAGCAGTTTGAAGGTCGAGGCCTCGATCTCGCCGGCCATCCGGTCCAGATCAGGCAGGGCGCCGAGCTTTGGACCCTCCCCCGCCTCGAACCAGACCTCCTGGCCCAGGGCCTGGGGCAGGAGCAGGATGTCGGCGAACACAATGGCCGCATCGAAGGGAAACCGCCGCATCGGCTGCAGCGTCGCCTCGGCGGCCTTCTCGGGATTGAGGCAGAAGCTGATGAAGTCCGGCGTGGTGGTGCGCAGGGCGCGATACTCGGGCAGATATCGCCCGGCCTGGCGCATAAACCAGACGGGTGGGCGCTCAAGCGTCTCGCCATCGAGGACGCGCAGCAGGCCGGGGAGGATGGATTGGGTCATTGCCCGCCTTGATAGGGCCAGCGCGGCGAGAGGCAAGTCCACCGACCCTCTTTCAATCCTTAATAAGAGATTAAGAAGGATGGGGTGGAAGAAGTAGGGCCGGGGCGCCGAGGGGACGGATGCTGTGCCGCGGCGGGGATTCAGGCCGTACTACCGGCCATACCCACGGCTGTCCCCATGTCGATGGGCGGGGTGTGAATCCCGGGGAAAACCCGGTCACCGGACGGAAATCCTTAATGAAAGGTTAATACCGCCCGGCGGGGACAAGGGCCCAGATACCGGTGGTCGTTAGACTTTGGGGAGATCGGCTGTTCACCGGCGGCGGATGGCGGCCGAACCTGGGGACGGCCTTGCCCGAAACGGGGGCGGCTGTCCCCGCGGCGCCCAGGCCGGCCCTGCCCGGCCAGGGGCGTCTGTATGAATGTCCAAACGGCGCCCAGTAGGGTTAAGGCTTCGTTAACGGCCTATCCACAGGTCCGGTTCAGGCTTGGTCCCGGGCGGCGCGGCGCCCTATGGAAGAGGCGATGACCGCTGCGACCCGCCTGGCGACCTATTTCCATATCCATCTCGTGTCCGACTCCACGGGCGAGACGCTCAACGCCATGGCCAGGGCGGTCTGCGCCCGGTTCACCGACATCCTGCCGATCGAGCACATCTACGCCCTGGTCCGCTCCACCCGTCAGCTGGAGCGGGCGCTGGAGGAGATCGCCGGATCGCCCGGCGTGGTGATGCACACCATCATCGATCCGGCGCTGCGTTCGGCGCTGGAGGAGGGCTGCCGGCGCAACGACATCCCCTGCATCGCCGCTCTGGATCCGGTGGTCTCGGCCATGTCGCGCTATCTTGGGGCGCCGATCTCCAGTCGGGTGGGCGCCCAGCACGCCCTGGACACCGACTATTTCAACCGCATGGAAGCCCTGAACTACGCCATGGGCCACGACGACGGCCAGGGCGGGCGGGATCTGGAGCAGGCCGACGTGGTGCTGGTCGGGGTCTCGCGGACCTCCAAGACCCCGACCTGCATCTACCTGGCGCACCGGGGCGTGCGGGCGGCCAACCATCCGCTGGTGCCGGGCGCGCCGCTGCCGCCGGCCCTGATCAATCTCAAGAACACCCTGGTCGTCGGGCTGATCGCCTCCCCCGACCGGCTGATCCAGATCCGCCGCAACCGCCTGCTGTCCCTGAACGAGCAGCGCGAAAGCGCCTATGTCGACCAGGACGCCGTCCGCGAGGAGATCATCGCCGCCCGCCGCCTGTTCGAGCGCATGGGCTGGCCGGTGATCGACGTGACACGCCGCTCGGTCGAGGAAACCGCCGCGGCGATCATCAACCTGCTGTCCGGCGGCCGGGGCGTGGTCGAGGTGCTGGGATGATCGATGTCGTCCTGGCCTCGGGCAGCCGGGCGCGGGCCCAGGTGCTGGCCGCCGCCGGCGTGACGTTCGATGTCGCCGTGGCCGGCGTCGACGAGGGCGCGGTCAAGGCCGGGCTGCTGGCGCAGGGCAATGGCCCTCGCGAGGTGGCCGATGCTCTGGCCGAGCTGAAGGCGATCAAGGTCTCGCGCCATCGCCCCGGCGCGCTGGTCATCGGCGCGGACCAGACCCTCGACCTGGCCGGGGCCCTGTTCGACAAGGCCGAGACCATGGCCGAGGCTCGTGACCGCCTGCAGCATCTGCGCGGCAAGACGCACAAGCTGCATTCGGCGGTGGTCGTGGCCCTCGACGGGGCCGTCATCTGGCGCGAGATTCCCGCCGCCCGCCTAACCATGCGGCCGTTCAGCGACGCCTTCCTCGACAGCTATCTGGCCGGCGCCGGCGAGAGCATCCTGGGTTCGGTCGGCTGCTACCGGCTGGAGGACGAGGGGGTGCAGCTCTTCTCCCGCATCGACGGCGATTATTTCACCATCCTGGGCCTGCCCCTGATGGGTCTGCTGGACCTGTTGCGGCGCTACGGGGCGCTGGACCTGTGACAGCCTTGCGCGCCGCCGTGGTCGGCCATCCGATCACCCATTCCCTCAGCCCGCTGATCCACGGCGCCTGGATCGCCGCTGCAGGGCTGGACGCCGACTATGTCCAGATCGACCCGGGGTTCGACGGCCTGGCGGTGTTCATCGAGGACCAGCGCGGCGGCGGCGACCTGTGCGGGGTCAACGTCACCATCCCCTTCAAGGAAGCGGCCCTGGCCGCCGCCGATGAGGTCAGCGACCGGGCCCGGCTGGCCGGCGCGGCCAACCTGCTGCTGTTCCGCGCCGACGGGACGGTCTTGGCCGACAACACCGACGGCCTTGGCCTGCTGGGCGCCATGGCGGCCCAGGCGCCGGGATTCGACCCTAGGGCCGGTCCGGCGGTGATCCTCGGCGCGGGCGGGGCGGCCCGGGGCGCGGCTGCGGCCCTGGTCCTGGCCGGCGCGCCGGAGGTCTGCATCGTCAACCGCACCCACGAGCGGGCCGAGGCGATCGCCGCCGACATTGGATCGCCGGTGATCGCGGTGGACGATCCCCGGCTCGCTGACGCCAACGTCATCATCAACGCAACGTCGCTGGGCCTGAACGGCGGCGCGGGTCCGGACATCGACCTGGCCGCCGCGCCGAAGTCGGCCGTGGTCATGGACATGGTCTACCGGCCGCTGCGCACTGAATTCCTGCAACGGGCGGCGGGTCTTGGCCTGCGCACCGTCGACGGGCTGGAAATGCTGATCCGCCAGGCGGTTCCCAGTTTCGAGGCCTTCTTCGGCCAGGCGCCGCCCGCCGGGGTCGACGTGCGCGCCCTGGCGCTCAAGGCGATTGGAGAGTGCGCATGATCACCGTCGGCCTGACCGGCTCCATCGGCATGGGCAAGTCCACCACCGCGGCGATGTTCGCCGCCGAGGGGGTGCCGGTCTACGACGCCGACGCCGAAGTCCACGCCCTCTACGCCAAGGGCGGCGCGGCGGTGGCGCCCCTGGAAGCGGCCTTCCCCGGCGTGGTGGTCGATGGCGCGGTCGATCGCGTCAAACTCAGCCATCACGTTGTCGGCAAACCCGATGAGCTGAAGCGGCTGGAGAGCATCGTCCATCCGCTGGTCGGCGAGAGCCGGGTCGGCTTCTTCCAGCAGGCCGTGGCCGCCGGCGCCGACATCGTGATCCTCGACATTCCGCTGCTGTTCGAGACCGGCGGGGAAAGGCGGATAGACGCGGTGGTGGTGGTCTCCGCCCCCGCCGACGTGCAGCGCCAGCGGGTCCTCGCCCGGCCCGGCATGGACGAAGCCAAGCTCGACGCCATCCTCGCCCGGCAGATGGCCGATGCCGAGAAACGGGCCCGGGCCCACTTCGTCATCGACACCGGCCAGGGCCTCGACCACGCCCGCACCCAGGTCCGCGACGTGTTGAAGCGGCTGCGCGCCGGACCGCTGGACGTCCTCCCCGAACCGGGCCAATGAGAAGGCCATGGCGCGCCACATCGTCCTCGACACCGAGACCACGGGCCTCGATCCCCGCACCGGTCACCGGCTGATCGAAATCGCCTGCGTCGAGGTGGTCGACTACATGCCCACGGGCAAGGCGTTCCACGAATACGTCCATCCCGACCGCGCGATCGATCCGGACGCCGAGCGGGTGCACGGCATCAGCCTGGCCTCGCTGCACGGCAAGCCGCGTTTTCCGGAGATCGTCGAACGGTTCCTCGAGTTCGTCGGCGAGGACCCGATCGTGGCCCACAACGCCCCGTTCGACAGGGGCTTCGTCAACGCCGAGCTGGCCCGCTGCGACCGGGCGCCAACGCCGGACGACCAGTGGATCGACACCCTGTCCCTGGCCAAGAAGAAGTTCCCGGGGATGTACAATTCCCTCGATGCGCTGTGCAAACGCATGAAAATCTCCCTCGACGGGCGGGAGAAGCACGGCGCCCTGATCGACGCCCGGCTGCTGGCGGCGGTCTATCTTGAGCTGCAGGGTGGCAAGGAACGGGGCCTGGACCTGATGGCCGCGCCGGCGATCCGCACCATCGGCCCCTCGACCCTGGCCGCGCCCTATGGCGCCAGACCCCGCCCGCTCGCGCCGCGCTCGACCGACGAGGAACGCGCCGCGCACGAGGTGTTCGTGCGCGGGATGCTCAAGGACAAGGCCGTCTGGATCAAATTCGGGCTTTAGGGGCAATAGTCCCAGAGTCCCTCCCCCACGGGGGAGGTGGCTCGGCGAAGCCGAGACGGAAGGGGGCCTTCCGCCGATATCCAGCCCCCCTCAGTCAGCCCTGTGGGCTGACAGCTCCCCTGGGGGGAGCGACTCGAAGAAAGATCAGGCCGAGCCGGTGAAGCCGGATTCGCCCTGGGCCTTGCGCGCGGCATAGACGCCGGCGAAGTCGATCGGGTCGAGCTGGAACGGCGGGAAACCGCCCTCGCCCGTGACGTCCGAGATCAGACGGCGGGCGAAGGGGAACAGGTAGCGCGGGCACTCGATCATCAGCACCGCTTCCAGTTCGGTGTCCGGCACGCCGGTGATCTGGAACAGGCCGCCGTAGAGCAGCTCAACGTGGAAGGCGGTCTGTTCACCGCGCTTGGCCTGGGCCGTGAGCTTCAGATCCACCTCGTACAGGCCGTCAGGGCGGCCGCGGGCGTTCATTTCCACGCCGATCTCGATCTGCGGCTGCAGGCCCTGGCCGTCCGCGCGCAGGGATTCGGGCGCGTGCGGGTTTTCGAACGACAGATCGCGGGCGAACTGGGCCAGGATGCGGAAACCCGGCTGGCCCTGGTCGTCGCCGTTCTCGACGGGGGGGGTGATGGACGTGTCGCTCATGAGACGAATGTGATCCTGGACGTCAAATCGGACGGGCCCGGCTTTGCGGGCGGAAGGCGCGCTGCTATCACGCAGCCCCTGCCCGTGCAACGTTTCGCCCCTTACGCCGTCGCCGGGCTCGCCTATATTGGCCTGTGACGCTAACCAGCCGGTCCCCAAGTGCCCAAGTTCTTCGAACTCGTCATCTTCGCCTTCTTCGCCGCGGTGGTCCTCTACCAGCTGTACGCGGTGCTCGGCCGCCGCATCGGCCGCCAGCCCGAGGATGCGCCCCCCGCGCCGGTGCTGGCGGACGGCGAATCCGTGGCCCTGCCTGACGCCGCGGCGGGCGAGTCCGCCGACCTGTCGGGCCTCGCGGCCGTGCGGGCCCGGGACTCCTCGTTCGATGTCGGCGCCTTCCTCGCCGGCGCCCGCCAGGCCTACGAGCTGATCGTCATCGCCTTCGCCGCCGGCGATCACGCCACTCTGAAGAACCTGCTCGGGCCGGAGGTGGAGGCCAGCTTCGAGGCGGCCATCGCCCAGCGTGAGACGGAAGGCCGCACCGAGAGGGTCGAATTCCTCCACCCGCCGCGGGCCGACCTGGAGCGGATCGAGGTGGAAGGCCAAACGGCGCGGGCGGTTGTCCGGTTCCTCGCCGAGTTCCGCTCGCGCACCAAGGGCCCCGAGGGCGAGGCGGTCGACGACCGCCGGACCGCCGAACTGTGGACATTCGAACGTAATCTTAACAGCCGCGACCCCAACTGGACCCTGGTTCACGTGGACGCCGCGGAGGCGTAATGCGACTTCGAGTTTCCGGCGCGTTGCTGGCGCTGGTCCTGACGGCCTGTGCGACGCCCAAGGCCGACGTGGCGCTCGCGCCCGGCCCCGTGGTTCCGGTCGCGCCGATTGCGGCCCCGGCTGAGCCTGTTCCGCCGCCGCCCGCGGCGGCCTTCGCGGTCCTGCCCGGGTGGGAAACCGAGGATCACAAGGCGGCCCTGGAGGCCTTCCGCGCCACCTGCGGCGCCGCCCGCGATCCGGCCGTGCAACAGGTCTGTCGCAAGGCCCGGGCTCTGGGTTTGGCCGATGACGCGGCGTCGAAGTCCTTTCTGGAAGCCAATTTCCGGCCCGAGCCCGTGGGTGATACGGGCCTGCTGACCGCCTATTTCGCCCCCGTCTACGAGGCGCGCGAGGCCCGCCGAGGCGAATTTACAGCCCCGGTCCGCGCCCGCCCGGCCGACCTGATCATCTCCGACCTGTCCGACATCGATCCCTCCGCCCCGCCCGGCCAGAAGCTGGTCAGCCGGCTGGAGGACGGCCGGATGGAGGCCTATCCCGACCGCGCGGCGATCGAGACGAAGGGCATGGGCGAGGTGCTGGCCTGGATGCGACCCGAGGACCTGTTCTTCCTGCAGATCCAGGGCTCCGGCGTGCTGGTCTTCCCGGACGGAGCGCGCATGCGGGCCGCCTTCGCCGCGCACAATGGCCGCCCCTTCACCGGCATCGCCCGGCCGATGCGCGAGAAGGGCCTGCTGAAGGACGCCGACACCTCCGGCGACGCCATCCGCGGCTGGCTGGCCCGGCATCGCGGCCGCGAGGCCGACCAGGTCATGCAACTCAACCCGCGCTACGTCTTCTTCACCCTGTCCGAGGACGACGGCCGCGACCCGGCCGGCGCGGCCGGCGTGCCGCTGCCCGCAGGCCGGGCCATCGCCGTGGACGCCAGCCGCCACGGCATGGGCGAGCTGTTCTGGATCGACGCCAGCGCTCCGGCCCTGACCGGCGCCCTCCCCGCCTACCGCCGCCTGGTGGTGGCGCTGGACACCGGCGGGGCGATCAAGGGCGAGGTGCGCGCCGACCTCTACATGGGCCGCGGCGACGAAGCCGGGGTCGAGGCCGGCCGGGTGCGCCACGTGCTGCGGATGTACCGCCTGGCCCCGGTCGCTTCCGGAGGCTAGCCGTGCCGCGCAAGCTGAAGGCCGACGAGGCCCATCTCTGGGGCCATGTGACGGCCACGGTGCGCCCGCTGCCCGGCCGCCTGGCGCCCAACGTGATATCGCCGCCGGCCGAGGGCGCGCCGGCCCATCTGCCGTTGCCGAAGACGCCCGCCGCGCCGAAGGCGAAGGCCGTCCGCCCGCCGGAGGCCATCGAGCCGGGCCGGCAGAAGCGCATCGTGCGCGGCCACGAGCCCCTTGAGGCCCGTATCGACCTGCATGGCATGACCCATGACCGGGCCCGGGCGGCGCTGGAGTCCTTTCTGTTGCGGGTCTGGTCCGAGGGCTGCCGCGAGGCGCTGGTGATCACCGGCAAAGGGGTCCAGGGCGACGGGGTCCTGCGGCGCTTCACGCCGGAATGGCTGGCGGTCCCGCCTCTGCGCGAGATCGTCGCCGGGGTTTCCCAGGCCCACCGCCGACACGGCGGCGAGGGCGCGCTCTATGTGGCCCTGAAGCGAAAAGGGCCGGCCTGACCTCGCGTCATACTGGTTTGACGTTCTCGTCGTCGCCATAATGGTGGTCCAACCTGGGGGCAGGTGAGGCGATGGACCAACGCATTCTCGTGATCGGCGCCGGCATGGCCGGCCTGTTCTCCGCCCTGGCGCTGGCCGGGCCGGGCCGACGGGTCGATGTGCTTGAGCGGGACCCGCCCACGCCCAGTGGCGGGGCGGACGAGGCGTTCGCCGACTGGAACCGGCGCGGTGTCGGCCACCTTCGCCACAGCCACGCCTTCCTCGCCCGCCTGCGCAACCTGGTCCGGGATCATCACCCGGCCCTGCTGGATGAATTTCGCG
This sequence comes from Caulobacter sp., assembly GCA_030678995.1. GTDB lineage: Bacteria > Pseudomonadota > Alphaproteobacteria > Caulobacterales > Caulobacteraceae > Caulobacter. The sequence goes on along the minus strand of JAUXTQ010000016.1, from coordinate 28,937 downwards.
CCGCCGGTTGTCAGGAGATGAAATTCGCCGACGGCCTGCCCGCCGCCAGCAAGGACCGCTATCGTCCGGAGCCGGCGGACGAGGTCCTGACCGTCATCACCAGCCGTCGCACCACGCTGGAGCTGGTCCTTCGCCGCTATGTGGAGCGGATGCCGGGGGTTACCCTGCACAGCAACGTCAATGTCACCGGCCTGCTGGGCCAGGTGGACGCCGAAGGCCGCTTTGCCTGCGAGGGCCTGCGGCTGAAGGATGGCGAGACCGAGCGCGAGGAACGGGCCGATGTCGTGGTCGACGCCGCCGGCCGCACGTCCCAGGGCTTCGACTGGCTGGCCGAGCATGGCGTCAGCTGGGACGAGGAGAGCGAGGACGCCGGCATTCTCTACTACACCCGCCACTGGCGGCTGCTGCCGGGCCAGAGCGCGCCTGACCGCGGTCCGGCCCCCGGCGCCGGCGACATGGGCTTCATCAAGTACGGCGTATTTCCCGGCGACAACGGCTGTTTCTCGGTAACCCTGTCGGTGCCGGAGATCGAGGAGACCCTGCGGGTGGCGGTCATGCGGCCGGAAATTTTCGACCGTATCTGCAGCCTGATCCCGGGCCTGGCGCCCTGGATCGCCGCGGACAGGTCCGAGCCGATCAGCAAGGTGTTCGGTATGGGCGACCTCAAGAGCCGCTGGCGCTCGACGGTGAAGGACGGCAAGCCGATCGCGCTCAACCTGTTCTTCGCCGGCGACGGTCTGGCGCGGACCAATCCGCTCTACGGCCGGGGCTGCTCGTTCGCCGCCATCGCGGCCTATCTGCTGAAGGACGTGCTGGACGCCGGGACTGATCCGGCGGCCCGGGCCCTGGCCTACCAGGCGGCCATCGATTCGGACGTGTGGCCCTATTTCCGCGACATGCGCGCCCAGGACCGCCAGGCGATCCGCCGGGCGCGCAACACGCTGGACCCCGCCTACCGCCCGCGCTTCAAGGCCCGGCTGCTGAAGAGCTTCGCCGAGGACGCCATCGCGCCGGCGATCCGCTCAAACCCCGCCCTGCTGCGGGCCTTCATGCGCGGATTCCACATGCTCGAGCCATCCACCGCCTGGCTGAAACAGCCGGCGACCCTGGCCAGCGTGCTGGGAGCCTGGGCGACGCCAAAGGCGCTCAAGCTGAAATACTATCCGCCAAAGCTGGGGCCCGACCGCGCCGAGATGTTCGCGGCGCTGGAGCTGTCGGCGACGGCGGATGCGGAGCGGCTAGGTCTGGTTGCCGCCTGAACCGCCGGGATTGAAGCCCTGTGACCAGCGCTCGGGTAGAGACACCCAGTCGAGCTTGTGATGCGGCATGGCCGAGAGGCTGGGTTCAGGTAGGGGCGGATCGGTGAACGCGCCGCCGGCGATCCCCGTCTGACCCGGCATGAACGCGGACGTCCAGAACAGGGTTGTGCCGCAGGCCCGGCAGAAGGATCGGACCTGTTCGTCGCGGATCCTGTGGTTGGCGAAGTCGCCCGTCCTGCCGACAACCTGGCTATCGAGGAAGTAGGCCGACCAGCCGAAGGCCGTTCCCGTGCGCTGTCGGCAGTTGGCGCAATGGCAGACGCCGTTGAGCGTAGGCTGGCCGACCACCTCAATCGACGCCGCGCCACAGCAACAGCTCGCCTTGCGGGTCATTGGTCGCGCGAAGCCTTCTCGGCGATGCCGGAGGTTCCTTCGCGGGCCTCGAGCTTCGCCGCGACCTCATCCGGCGACACTCCCGCCGCCGCCAGCAGGGCCAGCAGGTGGTAGAGGACATCCGCCCCCTCGGCGGCCAGGTGGTCACGGTCACCGGACTCCGCCGCCTCGACCGCTTCGGCGGCCTCCTCGATCAGCTTCCTCCCGGCCAGAGCCGGATCAGCCAGCAGCTTCGCGGTCCAGGAAGCGGCCGAGTCGCCGCCCTTGCGGCTCTCGATCACGGCCTCCAGGCGGGCGATGACGTCGGACAGCCGGCTCATGCGGCCTTCTCCTCGACAGCGCGCACCGGAATACCCGCCGCGGCCATGGCGCGCTTGGCGTCGGGGATCGACACCTCGCCGAAGTGGAAGATCGAGGCAGCCAGTACCGCGTCCGCCCCGCCCAGCTTCACAGCGTCCACCAGATGCTGCGCGTTGCCCGCCCCGCCGCTGGCGATGACCGGCACGCTGACCGCGCCGGTGATCGCCCGCAGCAGCGGGATGTCGTAGCCGGTCCTGGCCCCGTCGCGGTCCATGGAGGTCAGCAGTATCTCGCCCGCGCCCTTCTCCACGGCCCGCGCGGCGTAGTCGACCGCGTCGATGCCGGTGTCTGTCCGGCCGCCGTAGGTGAAGATGTTCCAGCCGCCATCTCCACGCGCCTTGGCGTCCACGGCCACCACCACGCACTGCGAGCCGAAGGCGTCGGCCATGCGGGCGACCAGATCGGGGTCCTCGACGGCGGCGGTGTTGATCGAGACCTTGTCGGCCCCGGCGCGCAGCAGCCGGCGGGCGTTCTCCACCGTGCGCACCCCGCCCCCCACCGACAGGGGCATGAAGCAGACGTCGGCGGTGCGGGCGATGACGTCGAGGATCGCGCCCCGGCCCTCGTGGCTGGCGGTGATGTCGAGGAACATCAGCTCGTCCGCCCCGGCCGCGTCATAGGCGCCCGCCTGCTCCACCGGGTCGCCCGCGTCGCGCAGGGCGACGAAATTGACGCCCTTCACCACGCGGCCGTCCTTGACGTCGAGACAGGGGATGACGCGAACTTTGAGCATCAGCCGGCGATCTTCAGGGCCTGCGCCGGATCGACTGCGCCTTCATACAGCGACCGGCCGAGCACCGCCCCGGCGATGGCCACGCCCTTGCGGGCCTTGAGCAGCTCGATGTCGCGCACCGAGGCGATGCCGCCCGAGGCGATCACGGGCACGCCCACCGCGTCGGCCACCTCGCCCACCTGGTCGATGTTGACCCCGGTCATGGCCCCGTCGCGGCCGATGTCGGTGACGATCAGGGCGGCGACGCCGGCGTCCTCGAACCGCTTGGCCAGCTCGATGACCCCGATGTCCGAGCCGCCGACCCAGCCCTCGGTGGCGACCATGCCGTCGCGGGCGTCGATGGCCACGGCGATCTGTTCCGGCCAGGCCTTGGCGGCGGCCTTGACCAGGGCCGGATCCTTCACCGCGACCGTACCCAGGATCACCCGGCTGACCCCGGCCTCGATCCAGCCCTCGATGGCGGTCAGGGTCCGCACCCCGCCGCCCAGCTGCACCGGAATCGACACCGCGCCCAGGATGCTGGCCACGGCCTCGCCGTTGACCGGCCGGCCCTCGACCGCGCCGTTCAGGTCGACCACATGCAGCCAGGAGAAGCCCTGCTTCTGGAACCGCTCGGCCTGGTTGGCGGGCGAATTGTTGAACACGGTTTCCTTGGAGAGGTCCCCGTGCAGCAGACGCACGCAGCGTCCGTCCTTCAGGTCGATGGCGGGATAGAGGATCACGCGGGCGTCTCCAGGAAGTTCGCCAGCAGCCTCAGGCCCTGGGTCTGGGATTTCTCGGGGTGGAACTGCACCCCCATGATGTTGTCACGCGCCACCGCCGCGGCGAAGCGGCCGCCGTGGTCGACACTGGCGATCACATGTGACGGATCGGCGGGCGTGAAGGCGAAGCTGTGGGTGAAGTACATGTGCGCGCCCTCGCCGAGACCCGCCAGCAAGGGGTGGTCGGCAACCGCTTCGAGCGCGTTCCAGCCCATGTGCGGGATCTTGGCCAAGGGATCGGCGGGGTGCAGCCGCGCCACGTCGCCGGCGATCCAGCCCAAACCCTTCGTCTCACCGAACTCCAGCCCCCGGTCGGCCAGCAGCTGCATGCCCACGCAGATGCCCAGGAACGGCGCGCCGCGGCCGACTGCCGCCGCCGTCATGGCCTCGATCAACCCGTCCCGCGCTGACAGCGCGCCCATGCAGGCGGCGAAGGCCCCCACGCCCGGCAACACCAGCCGGTCGGCCCTGGCCACCGTCTCCGGGTCGGCGGTGACGACGATGTCCACGGGCGAGCCGAGCCCCTCCGCCGCGCGGCGGAGCGCCTTTTCGGCCGAGCGCAGGTTGCCCGACCCGTAGTCGATCAGGGCGACGCTCTGCATGGAGGATTTCCTAGAGCGAGCCCTTGGTGGACGGCGCCCGTCCATGGGTCTTTGGATCCAGCTCCACCGCCGTCCGCAGTGCGCGGGCGAGGGCCTTGAAGCCGCTCTCGGCGATATGGTGGCTGTTGTCGCCGTAGAGGGTTTCCAGATGCACGCAGGCGCCGGCGTTCATGGCGAAGGCGTGGTGGAACTCCTTGAACAGCTCGGTGTCCATTTCCCCGACCTTCGGCGTCCTGAAGGCGACCTTCCAGACCAGATAAGGCCGGTTGCTCAGGTCCAGGGCGCAGCGCGACAGGGTCTCGTCCATCGGAATATAGGCCGAGCCGAAGCGGCGGACGCCCTTGAAGCCGTCCAGCGCCTGTTTCACCGCCTCGCCGAGAACGATGCCGGTGTCCTCGACGGTGTGGTGCATGTCGATGTGCAGATCGCCCTTGGTCTCGACCTCGATATCGAAGCCGCCGTGGCGCGCGAAGCTGTCCAGCATGTGGTCAAAGAAACCGATCCCGGTGGAGACCTTCGCCTCCCCGGTCCCGTCGAGATCGATGCGGACGCGGATCCGCGTCTCCTTCGTCTCGCGAACCACTTCGGCCGTGCGGGCCATCAGAACAGTCCTTCCGCCTTCGCCAGAGCCTCGAGCGAGACCTGGGGTCTGGGGCCGTAGTGGCTGATCACCTCGGCCGCGGCCAGGGCGCCCAGCCGTCCGCAGACGTCCATCGACCGTCCGCGGGCCAGGCCCAGCAAAAACCCCGCCGCGTATTGGTCGCCGGCGCCGGTCGTGTCCACGACTTTTTCCACAGGGTAGGCGGGAATGACGTGCGAAGTCCCGCCCGCGAACACCATCGAGCCCGCCTCGCCCCGGGTGATGGCGCAGATGCGGGTGCGGTCGACCAGCGCCTGGGACGCGGCCTCGAAGTCGTCGGTCTGGAACATCGCCTTCACCTCGGCCTCGTTGGCCAGGACGATGTCGCACTCGGTCTCGATGAAGGCCAGCAGCACGTCGCGGTGCCGCTCGACGACGAACGAGTCCGACAGGGTGATCGACATCAGCCGGCCGGCGGCGCGCGACAGGCCGGCTGCCTTGGCGAAGGCGCGGCGAGCCTCGGGCGGGTCGAACAGATAGCCTTCGAGGAAGATGATCTTCGCGCTTTCGATCATCAGCGGGTCGATGTCGTCGGGGCCGAGCTCGGTGGATGCGCCCAGGAAGGTGCACATGGTGCGGTGGCCGTCGGGGGTCACGTTGATCAGGCTGTGGGCGGTGCGCGGGCCGCCGGTCAGGGGCCGCGAGTCGAAGGCCACGCCGATGGCGTGCATGTCGTGCTCATAGACCTCGCCCAGCTGGTCGTCCGCGACCTTGCCCAGGAAGGCCGCCCGGCCGCCGAGACTGGCCACGCCCGCCACGGTGTTGCCGCCCGAGCCGCCGGAGGTCTCGATCCCGGGAGCCATGTGGCCGTAGAGCTCCTCGGCCTGGTCCTCGTCGATCAGCTGCATGCTGTTCTTGACCAGGCCCTGGGCCGCCAGGAAGGCGTCGTCGCAGGGGGCGATCACATCGACGATGGCGTTGCCGATGGCGGCGACGTCGTAGAGCTCGGGCATGTCGGCGGGTTCTGGCGTTGTGAAGGGGACGGGGCTCGTTACAGGACAAGGCCCCGTGGGGCAAACCCGGCCTTGTCGCCCGGGACTGTCTCAAGTAGGCGGAAGGCATGGCCCGCGTCGCCCTGCTCACTCCCGCCGCCCACAATGAGTACGTCCGCGTCTGGGGCCCGGCCTTCGACCGGCTGACCGCCGCCCTTTCCGGCGCGGGGCTGGAGGTCGTCTCCATGGAATGGCCGAAGGCCGCCGAAGCGGAAGTCGATGCCGTCCTGCCGCTGCTGGCCTGGGGCTATCACCAGGATGCCGCCGACTGGCTGGCCATGCTGGATGCGCTGGAGGCCCGGGGGGTGAAGTCCCTCAATCCGGCGGCCGTCCTGCGCTGGAACACCACCAAGACCTATCTGGCCGACCTGGAAGCCGCCGGCGTGCCGGTCGTTCCGACCATCTTCGCCGATCACGCCGATGACACCGTGGTCGCGCGGGCCCGGGCCGAGCTGGGCGCGGAGACCCTGGTGGTCAAGCCGCAGGTGTCGGGCGGCTCGCATGAGACGGTGAAGCTGTCCGCCGGCGAAAAACTGGTCGGCGGCCCGTCGGGCGCGGCGATGATCCAGCCCTTCCTGCCGGCGGTGTCCGGCGAGGGGGAGATCTCCCTGCTCCATTTCGACGGTGTGTTCAGTCACGCCATCGGCAAGGTGGCCAAGGCGGGGGACTTCCGGGTCCAGCCGCAGTTCGGCTCGACCATTGGCCCGATTACCCCGCCGCCAGGGGCGCTGGAGGTGGCGGAGAAGGTCATCGCCGCCGCGCCGGGCCGCCTGACCTACTGCCGCGTCGATCTGATCCGCCACCCGGACGGGACGCTGCGGGTGATGGAGCTGGAAGCTATCGAGCCGGACCTGTTCCTCGAACACGCGCCGGAAGCCGGCGCGGTGTTCGCGGCGGCGGTGAAGCGGGCGCTGAACTAGCCGTAGGGGACACGTACCGTTGGTACATGTCCCCTTCGGCTCAGACCTGCGCCAGCACCCCCGCCAGCAGCTCCTCCTGGCGGGTGAAGTTCGACCGGCCCCGGTTGGCTTTCAATGACCGCGCCTCGCCGGTGATCGCATAGGCCATGCTGCGGCCGGTCTTCAGGTTCATCCACAGCCCCGAGGTCAGGCCGTAGGCGTCGCCGGCGTGACCGACCCAGCCCTCGCAGCCGTCGAACAGGTTGTCGCCGCCGACGCCCGTCAGGGTCTGGCACCCCAGGCCATAGGCGCGGATCATGCCGCCATAGCCGTCGCCGTTCGGCGTCTTCGGATCGAACCGCCAGACCGGCGTGGTCATCAACGCGAGGGTCCGCCGCCCCAGGATCGGCCCGCCGCCGCGCGTGATCAGCCCCGCGATCCGGGCGAGGTCGTCAGCGCTGGTCCGCAGGCCGCCCTGGGGCGAGAAGAGGAACCCGTTGGTTCCGACCTCATAACTGTCCAACGGCCGGTCGGCGGCCTCGGGCGCGCGGGCGTGGGTGATGGCGGGCGCGGCCGGGACGGCCTCGTCCAGCTGGGCGATCCAGGGGCCGGCCGGGTCGTAGGGGCCTTCGTCCGACGGCGCCTTGCGGTAGAGGACCCCGGCGCGGTCGCGCGCCGCCTGGCTGACGCCGCTCCAGTTGTAGCCGCAGTCCAGAGCCAGCCGCCGGAACAGGCGGTCGGTCATGAACCGGTCGAACCGCTCGCCGCTGACCTTTTCGATGACCTGGGCCAGCACGGCGAAGCCGGTGTTGCAGTAGGCGAACCAGTCGCCCGGCGGCTCGCTTTCCGGCCCGAACCAGGCGCCGCCATCCCACTGGGCGCCGTCCGGCGTCAGGGCGGCGCTGAGCGGACGGCCGAAGCCGACGGGATAGCTCGGCCCATCGCGCAGGCCGCTGGTGTGCGACAGCAGGCGTCGGGGAGTGATCCGCTCGGCGGGAAAACGCGGATGGCGCAGTGCGAAGCCGAGGATGTCGCCCACGTCGTCGTCCAGCCCGACCTTGCCGGCCTCGACCAGGGTCATGAAGCCCAGCGTGGCGACCAGTTTGGAGATGGAGGCGATGCGGACCGGCGAGTCGACGGTCATGGCGCGGTCGGCCGCGATGTTGGCCAGGCCGTCGGCGCGCGCCGGGCCGGCGCTCGATACGGCCGCCCAGGCCGGAACCGCCAGTCCCGCATCGCCCCCGCCGTCCAGCAGGGAGGCCAGCGGATTGAACGCGCCGGCCGTCATCGCCGCCGTCGCGCCGCTGGTCAGGACTGTCCGACGGTTCATCACCCGCCGACCTTAGCGGGTCCTAGGCGATCGCCAACCGCCGCGTGCGCCGCCAGGCGCCGAAGGCGAACACCGCTACCCCGATCCAGATGCAACCGAAAGCCGCCGCCCGCAGCGGCGTGAAGGACTCCCCCGCGATGACGCCGACGAAGAACTGCAGCGTCGGGGCGATGAACTGCAGAAAGCCCAGCCAGACCAGCGGAATGCGCCGGGCGGCCCAGGCGAACAGGGCCAGCGGCGCGATGGTCAGCGGCCCGGAGCAGAGCAGCAGGAAGGTGGTCCAGGGTCCGTCGCCGAAGTGGCCGACGCCCCGGCTCTGCAGCCAGAGTACATAGGCCAGGGCGGGCAGAGCCAGGATCGCGGTCTCGATGAACAGGCCCGTCTGGGCGTCGGCGCGGACCTGTTTGCGGATCAGGCCATAGCCGCAGAAGCTGATCGCCAGGCCCAGCGACAGAAGCGGCGGATGCCCCACGGCCGCCGTCTGCAGCACGACCCCGATGGCCGCCAGGGCGATGGCGGCATAGCCGAACCGGTCGATCCGTTCACGGAAGAACAGGGCGCCGGCCGCCATGTTCATCAGGGGGTTGATATAATAGCCGAGGCTGGCTTCCAGGGTCCGCTCGCTGTTCACCGCGATGACGTAGAGCAGCCAGTTGATGCTGATCAGAATGGCTGAGCCCAGCAGCAGTCCCAGCGTGCGGGGCTCGCTCAGCACCCGGGCCAGCTCCTCGCGCTTGCGGGCGGCCAACACCAGCAGCCCGGCCCAGACCACCGCCCAGGCCGCCCGCTCGGCGGTGATCTCGAACGGATCGACACCCTGCCGCGCCAGCGCGTGCATGTAGATCGGGAACAGGCCCCACAGCGTGTAGCAGAGGGTTCCCGAGATCAGGGCGGCGCGGCTCTCATCCTTCACCGGCGGCACGTGGCGACGTCTCCGGGGACATGTACCGAAGGTACGTGTCCCCCAATCGAGCTGGGAACAGGGGACACGTACCTGCGGTACAGGTCCCCGGCCGGCATCAGGCCAGGGCGCGCTGCTTGATCAGTCCACGGTCGTGGAGCAGCTGGGCGATCTGGACGGCGTTGAGCGCCGCGCCCTTGCGCAGGTTGTCGGAGACCACCCACAGCGACAGGCCGTGTTCCAGAGTCGGGTCGTTGCGGATGCGGCTGACGTAGACCGGGAACTCGCCCTGGACATCCTTGGCCGTGGCGAAGCCGCCGTCCTCGCGCTTGTCGATGACCACCAGGCCGGGGCTCTCGCGCAGCAGGTCGCGGGCCTCGTCATCGCTGATGGCGTTCTCGAACTCGACGTTGACCGCCAGGCTGTGGCCGACGAACACCGGCACCCGCACGCAGGTGACGCTGACCTTGATCGCCGGATCGAGGATCTTGTGCGTCTCGTCGGGCATCTTGCGCTCTTCCTTGGTCTCACCGGAGTCGTCGTCGAGGAAGGAGTCGCACTGGGGGATGACGTTGAAGGCGATCTGCTTGGAGAACTTCTTCGGCTCGGGCGCGCCCAGGACGAAGACGCCCTTGGTCTGCTCCCACAGCTCGTCCATGCCTTCCTTGCCCGCGCCGGACACCGACTGGTAGGTGGCCACGACCACCCGCTTGATCTTCGCCCGGTCATGCAGCGGCTTGAGCGCCACCATCAGACCCATGGTTGTGCAGTTGGGGTTGGCGATGATGTTCTTCTTCGCAAAGCCCTCGACCGCGTCGGGGTTCACTTCGGGGACCACCAGCGGCACGTCCGGGTCCATGCGCCAGGCGGAGCTGTTGTCGATGACCACCGCGCCGGCCTTGCCGATCTTCGGCGACCATTCCTTGGACACATCGCCGCCCGCACTCATCAGCACGATATCGACGGTGGAAAAGTCGAACTGGGCCAGATCCTCGCACTTGAGAATCTTTTCGCCGAAGGACACTTCGACGCCGATGGATTTGCGGCTGGCGATCGCGTGAATCTTGTCCACGGGGAAGTTCACTTCCTCGAGGATGTTGAACATTTCACGGCCCACATTGCCCGTGGCGCCAACAACGGCGACGCGGTATCCCATCGACGTCTCTCCTGCATTTGAATGAGCGCGGACGGTTACGCCTCCAGCGCCTGTGTGGCAAGGCGAGGAAAGCTCTCCTCGCCTTCAGCCCCCCTTTTCGGTCTGGTTCTCCACGCCGGCCGCACTAGGTCTGCACAATCGAGAACCGGAGGGCGCCATGACCAACGTGATGATCACCTACAAACTCAAGGCGGGCGTGACCCGCGAGGCGTTCGAGGACTGGGTGCGCAGCTACGACTATCCGAACATCCGCGGCATCAGGCGGGTGGCGGCTTTCACCAACCACCGGGTCGAGCGCCTGCTGATCGGCGAGGGCGAACCGACGGCGGATTATGTGGAGGTGTTCGACATCCCCGATCTGGACGGCTTCACCGCCGAGGACCTGGGCAGCGACCACCTGCAGGCGGTCATGGGCGAGTTCATGGCCCGGGTCGATAATCCCCAGTTTCTGGTGGTCAGCGCGGTCGTCTAGTTCGGCGGCCCGCCACCCCCCGATCCGGCGCTGTAGTCGAAGGCCGGGTCGCGTTGTGGCTTTGCCGCACCGAAGCGGTAGCGTAGCCCGACGAACAGCCCTCGCGTGGAGCCCCTGCGAACGTAGGTTCCAGACAGGCCGGGACTGTCGGTGACCGTGCGGCTTTCCAGGCTGTCGAAGATGTCCGTGGCCGTGACGGTCAGGAACCAGCGGTCATCAAGCTTGCGCCGATAGCCCAGATTTACGCTGTAGGTCGGTTCGGTGAAGCCCTGTGGCGTGATGCGCTTGCCGGTGGCGACGGCGTTGACCTGGAGGAGGTCGACCGGCGTCACCTGCCAGTCGAAACTGGCCCGGCCACCGAGCGACCAGGTCGAGCGGTCGCCACCGAAGCCTAGCGAGGCGGCGTCGATCTGGCTCCACTGCGCCGTGCCGGTGAGATTGAGACCGAGAGTGCTGGTCAGCTTGCGATTAATGACAAACTCGAGCCCGCCCGAGCGGCTCTCGGCCAGGTTGGCCTTGGTGGTTAGCAATACCCCGCCGCCAAGGTCCACCAGCACGTCGGTGACCTCGCCGTCCGTCTGCCGCCAGAAGCCGGTGGCCAGGTAGTAGTTTCCGCCCTTGCGATACTCCCAGGAAGCCTCCCAGGACCGCGTCTCGGACGGCTCGAGATCGGGGTTGCCCTGCCGATAGTTGAAGGCGTCGATGTAGACCAGCCAGGGGTCGAGATCGTAGGCCCCCGGCCGGCGGATCCGCAGGCCGTAGCTGGCCTTGAGCCGGGAGGTGTCGCTCAGCCGGTAATCGAGATGCAGCGAGGGATAGACGCGATCGTAGCCGTGGCTGGTCTTCAACCCGGTGGTCAGCAGGTTGATATCGTCCGTGGCCGACTCGAAACGCAGGCCGCCCAGAACGGTGAGGTCGCCGAACGGCCGCTCGTAGGTCAGGTAGCCTGAGAGCACCGTCTCGTCGAACAGCAGGCGGTGCGAGCGAGTCGGATCAAGGACCGTCGAATCCGCCGCTGGCCCGGTCGAGAGCAGGACGTCGCTATCCTCCCTGCTCTTCTGGAAATCGAAGCCCGCCTTGAGGCGACCCGTGGTTGGCATAGGACGGCTGTAGTCGCCCTTGACGCCCAGGTTGCTGGAGACATAGCGGCTGTCGCTGTCCTCGAATTGGGTTGGGTCCGGCGGAGCGAGGGTGTCGAGTCGATCGTCCGAAATGGTGCCCCAGACCCAGCGGTCACGCTCCACCCGGAGGGTCAGGTTGTGGTCGTCGCCGGTGAACTCGCGCCTCCAGCTCAACGAGGCGCTGGTGGACGTCCCGTCGGCGTCCGACGCCGTCCGGCGCTCGGTGAGGTTCAAGAGAGCACCGGCGCCGTCGAGGTTCTCGAATCGATAGTCGCTGCCGAAGGTGGACCCGAAGACAAAGGCGTTGGCTTCGCCGCTGATCCGGTTGCGCGGGTCAAGGTCGTAGTCCGCCGCCAGTCGCAGGTTTCCGCCCAGGCCCCGGGACTCCGCGCTGGTAGTCTGGAGACGAAGGAAGACCTCGCCCGGGCTGGACAGCGTGCGGTCACCGGTTGAGTCGAAACGATTGCCGGAACGCCAGAGCCCGGCGTTGGCCGACAGCGAGAGCGCCCGGCCGTTGTAGGCCCAGTTGATCCCGCCGTTGTAGCGATCCTCGGTTCCCAGATTGAATCGAACCGAGCCGGACGCGCCGGCCCCCGCCCGGCGTCCTTTCTTTGTCACCAGATTGATGATGCCGGCGGACCCTTCCGGCGAATATTGCGCGCCCGGATTGGTCAGCACCTCGACCCGCTCGATCTGGTCGGCCGGAAGCTGCTGCAGGGCGTCTGCCCGGCCCGGCCCGGTCATCACGCCCGAAGGCTTGCCGTCGATCAGGATGGTGACGCTGGAATCGCCCCGCAGTTTGATGTTGCCTTCGATATCGACCTCGACCGAGGGGACACGTTTAAGCGCATCGGCAATAGAGCCGGTCGTCGCCTGAAGGTCGCCCTCGATACTGTAGCTGCGGCGGTCGATGGAACTCTTCATCGGCGTATCGACCGCCCTGACTTCCACGGCCTGCACGGTGGTCGGAGCAGCCGGGGTCGATGTCGACGGCGCGGGTGGCGGGCTTGTCGCCGGCGCCGGCGCGGGCGCGGGCGGCGAACCGGCCGGGGTCGTGGCCTGGGCGCAGGCGGTCGAGGTGGCCAGCAGGGCGCCCAGCAGGCCTACCCCCGCCGGAACGGTGTTCACAATACGCAACCTGAGGGCCCCCACTTTCGCCAGACGACCTAAGCGTGTTAGCGCAAATGGGCGAAAGAAAGACCACCGTCGGGTGAATTCGGGCCGGCAGGCCTAGCTCACCGGCGGCGCGGCGGCGACGGAGGGTTTGTAGGTCAGGTCGAAATTGACTGTCCAGGTCTTGCCGCCGTCCTGCGAGGCCTCGCCGAACTGGCGCACCCAGCCCTGGGCGTCTTTCGTGTAGGTCATCCGCACCAGGGCGTCCTGGCCCGGGCCGATGACGCCGGCCCACATGCCGGTCAGGACCATGGCCTGGCCGTTCCAGCCGCCCTTGAACTCGACGCGGGCGCCGCTGGAATCGAGCCAGGTCTGGCGCCAGCCGTTCTCGCCGGCGAGGTAGTTGTTGAGACTGCCGCCCCCGCCGCCGCTGAGTGGCATCCAGTTCTCGCGGATGGCGCAGCCGTTGTAGAGCCGCTCGATCAGGCTGCGGGCGACCTGCTTGTCCTGGCCGGTGGGATAGACGTCCCAACTGCCGACCCAGAAGTCGAACTGCCGGTGCCCTGGCGTCGCGCAGGCCGGGGCGGGCGTCGGTGTCTGGGCGGCGGCCGACCCCGCCGTCAGCAGCAGGCCGGTCAGGAGGAAGGCGGCGGTCTTCATCATTTACCTCTCTGGCTGATCACGCCCAGGACAATGCCCACCGCGAGGACCGCCAGCCCGGCATAGGCCATTGCGGGCATGTGCAGGACCGTCTGGCCGGCGACCATGAGAGCGATGCCGGCGACCATGAGGGCGACGCCCGCGGGCCCGCTGAAGGCCGGCGGCGGCGCGGGGTCCTGGGGGGCGGGATCGGACATCGTGAGCATCCTTCGGCTTGTGACCATGAACCGGTCGCGTGCAGCGACAAGTTACCGATTGGTCATGCAGCCTCTGGCAGACGCGGCTCGATAGCAACCGCGGCTAGCTGGCCCACCCTTCACCTCAAATCGCCAGGCGCCTGGTCCCGCTCGAACATCCCGTAGTCCCTCACCACCCCCGCGATGCGCAGGCGGTAGTCCTCGAAGATCCGGGTCCGGCCGTCCGACTGCGCGTCACTGTGTTCACCCAGAGTCCGCCATGCCGCCACCGCCGCCTCGTCCCGCCAGAAAGACAGGGACAGGATCTTGCCCGGCTGGCTGAGGCTCTCGAACCGTTCGATCGACAGAAAGCCGTCGATGCGATCCAGCAACGGCCGCAACCGCGCGGCGGTGTCCAGATAGTCGTCGCGCAGACCCTCGCGCGGGATGACCTCGAAGATCACCGCGATCATGGCGTCACCGGCCGCAGGAAGGTCCGTTCCTCGCTGAGGATGAAGCGCTGGTCCCGGGCCAGGCGGAAGTTGGCCGCGCCGTCCGGGTCGGTCCTCAGGCGGGCGCGATAGGCCTCGTAGGCGGCCAGGCTGTCGAAGCCTATGAGCGCGTGGGCGATGTTGTCAGTCCCCTCATGCGGCAGGAAATAGCCAATCAGGTCTCCGCCGCAGGCGGGAATGATGGTCAGCCAGTTACGCGCATAGACCTCAAAGGCGTCGCGTTGATGGGGGTCGATGACGTAGCGGATGAAGCAAGTGACGGCCATGCAAGGGTTCCAATATGGTTCGATGGTGGGTGAACTGTATCGGCTTGCCCCGTGACAATGTTTCGGTGATGATCGAATTATGAAAGTCGGCCCTGACATTGCCCTGGTCGCCGCCCTGCTGGGCGATCCCGCGCGGGCCAACATGCTGACCGCCCTGATGGCGGGCCAGGCCCTGACCGCCGGCGAGCTGGCGCGGGAGGCGGGGGTCACGCCGCAGACGGCCAGCTCCCATCTGTCGCGGCTGGAAAAGGGCGGCCTGGTGACCGGCCGCAAGCAGGGGCGGCACAGCTACTTCGCCCTCTCCGGCGACGATGTGGCCGGGGTGCTTGAAGGGCTGATGGGTCTGGCCGCCCGCACCGGCCACGCCCGCACCCGGCCGGGCCCAAGGGAGCCGGCGCTGCGCCATGCGCGGGTCTGCTACGACCATCTGGCCGGGGACCTGGGGGTGGCCATGCTCGAGAGCCTGACCGCCAACGGGCAGCTGGATGCCGATCTTCAGCCTACGGCGTATGGCGAAGCCTTCTTCGCCGCCCTGGGTGTGGACCTGGCGCCGCTGCGGGCCGCGCGACGACCCCTGTGCAAGGCCTGCCTCGACTGGAGCGTCCGGCGCAGCCATCTGGCCGGGTCGCTGGGCGCGGCGGTGCTGGACCGGCTCTATGCCCTGGGCTGGGCCCGGCGGGTTGAGGGCCAGCGGGTCGTCGCCTTCACCGAAGCGGGCGAGCGGAAGTTTGTCGAGGTGTTTGGCATCGCGGATGCTCCCCCATTGGGGGAGCTGTCGGCGTAGCCGACTGAGGGGGTCACCCTGGATCTGAGCGGACCCCCTCCGTCCCGGCTGCGCCGGTCCACCTCCCCCGAGGGGGGAGGATCTTGGTCAGGCAAACCACCGCAGCCGGTAGGCATTCATCGCCGTCTCGCCCAGCTGCTGCACGAGGCGCCAGTTGACGATCGCCCCCACCGGCGCCCCGACGATCGGCAGCAGCTGGGCCAGCTTGGCCAGGTCGATGTAGTCGCGGTATTCCTGCTGAAAGCGCCGCCAGTCGAAGTCCTCGGGCGAGGCGGGCGCCCGGCCCTCGGCCATGGCCAGGTAGACCGCCTTGCGGTGTTCGGCGCTGGAGAAGGCCAGCTGGAAGATCTCCAGGATGAACAGCCGCTCGCGCCAGTCGGCGTCGTCGTGGCCGTAAAGCCGGGCGATCTCGAACAGCAGCTTGATCTTGATCGCGATCAGGGCGGGGAAGTCCGCCGCCGCCAGCAGGAAGCCGCCGGCCCCGGCCAAGCCGCCCTCGGCGGTGGCGACATTGCGATAGCCGTCGATGGCCTTGCGGACCTTGAGCTCCCGTTCCCGGAGCGAGCCTTCCGCCAACGGAACGCCGGTGACGAAACCAGAGCCGGCTAGGATGCCGCGGGTCATCTGCTCGATGACGGCCGTGACCGCCTGGTGCACCTTCTCGGGGATCAACCGGGTGACCTGCTTCTGCAGCCCCTTTGCGGCCTTCGCGAAGGCCGACGGCTCGGCCAGCATGGCGGCGCGCCAGGCGGCGAGCTCGGTACGGGCCCTGGTCTCGTGGGCGCGGTCGGCGGGGGTGGTCATGGGGGAGACTTAGGGGGCCTGCCCCCTGCTGTCATCCTGGCCAGCCCCAGCATCCACGTGGCGGACTGGGCCCTGATGTCTTGACGGCCAGCGTTGCTCCGGCGGACGGCCTGCTCGAGGACCGCTTCGCGGCCGCGCAGCGGCGGCCCCGAAGGGGTCGTCCTTGACCAGGACGACCGACCGGAGCGCATCCTTCCATCAAGGCCAAAGGGCCCATCTACATCCCGGCAAATGTAGAGGCGGCTGGGTCCGCCGGAAAGGCTCAGAGCGCCTTCAACACCGCGTCGCCCATCTCGGCGGTCGACAGCCCGCCGCCGATGTCCCGCGTCCGCGCCCCGGCCGCCAGGGCGGCTTCGACGGCGGCGAACAGCCGGTCAGCCTCCGCCGGGCGGTTCAGGGACCAGCGCAGGGCCATCTCGAACGACAGGATCGCCGCCAGCGGATTGGCCACGCCCTGTCCGGCGATGTCCGGCGCCGAGCCGTGGATGGGTTCGTACAGGCCAGGCTTGCCTGCCGCGCCCAGCGCCGCCGAGGGCAGCATGCCGAGCGAGCCGGTCAGCTGGGCCGCCTCGTCGGACAGCACGTCGCCGAACAGGTTGTCGGTCAGCAGCACGTCGAACTGGGTCGGCTGGCGCACCAGCTGCATGGCCGCGTTGTCGGCCAGCATGTGTTCGAGCTGGACGTCGGCGTAGTCGCGTTTGTGCAGGTCGGTGACCACCTCGCGCCACAGCAGGCCGGTCTCCATCACGTTCGACTTCTCGAGCGAATGGACCTTGTTGCGCCGGCCGCGCGCCAGCTCGAACGCTACCCGGCTGACCCGCTCGATCTCGCTGGTGGTGTAGACCTGGGTGTCGACGCCGCGCCGCTGGCCGTCGGGAAGGGTTTCGATGAAGCGCGGCTGGCCGAAGTAGACGCCGCCCGTCAGTTCACGGACGAACATGATGTCGAGTCCGGCGACCAACTCCCGCTTGAGGCTGGAGGCGTCGGCCAGGGCGTCGAAACAAAGGGCCGGGCGCAGGTTGGCGAACACGTCCATGGCCTTGCGCAGACCCAGCAGACCCATCTCCGGCCGCTTGTCGCGGGGGACGCCCGCCCACTTCGGTCCGCCCACCGCGCCCATCAACACCGCGTCGGACTTCAGCGCGGTGGCGATGGCTTCCTCAGTGATCGGCGCGCCGTTGCGATCAAAGCTGATCCCGCCGAAGTCGCGTTCGTCGAGGGTCAGGTCAGGGGTCAGGACGGCGGCCACGCGGCGCACCTGCGCCGTCACTTCAGGGCCGATCCCGTCGCCGGGCAGGAGGAGCAGGGTCTGGGACATGGGAACTCTAGATCGGTTCGGGGTCGCCCGCCTCGTAGAGAGACAGGTCGCGGTCAGTGATGTTGAGGGTCGGGAAGACCGCGCGCCAGGCGGCCATGTGGACGGTCCGGAAATGGGCCGCCAGCGCTTCGCGGTCGCGCCAGGCCTCGGTCACGCGGACCAGGCCGGGAACCAGCAGGTCCTCGGAATAGGCGTATTCGAGGCAGCCGTCCTCGGCGCGGCTGGCGGCGACCATGGTCGCCATGGCGGGCCGGGCGAGGGCGATGTTCTCCGGCGGCAGCCGGACGGTTCCGATGACCAGGATCATGTCCGCTCCAACCAGGGGCGGCTCAGAGCCGCCCTCGCCTCGAAGACGTCGATGGCCGGGGCGTGCTGCAGGGTCTCGCCAATGGCGTCCAGGCCCTCGAGCAGCTTGTGTTTGCGGTCCTTGTCGATCTCGAAGGTGAATTTGGCGCCCGAAGGGGCGGTGACCGTCTGGGTCTCCAGGTCCACCGTGAACAGGTGGTTGCCGCCCTTGGCCTCCTCCATCAGGGCCCGGACCTCGTCGGGCTTGAGCTCGACGGTCAGCAGGCCGTTGTTGAGGCAGTTGCCGCGGAAGATGTCGGCGAAGCTGGTCGAGATGACGCACTGGATGCCGAAGTCCTGCAGTGCCCAGGGGGCATGCTCGCGCGAGCTGCCACAGCCGAAATTGTCTCCGGCGATGAGGATCTGGGCGCCCTTGTAGGCCGGGTCATTGAGCACGAAGCCGCTCTTCTCCCGGCCCTGCTCGTCAAAGCGCAGGTCGTAGAACAGCCCCTTGGCCAGCCCCTCGCGGTCGACCGTCTTGAGGAACTGCTTGGGAATGATCTGGTCGGTGTCGATGTTGGCCAGGCTCAGCGGCGCGGCCCGGGCGTCGAGGCGGGTGAAGGGTTTCATGCTTGCGGTCCAATGACGAGGGTCGGCACGCCGCCGGGGGCGTCCTTGACGGTGAAGACGGCGGTGCCGGGCTTGCGGCCGGTGCGAACTTCCGAGACGTCGGAGCCGGTGGCCTTGAGTCGGGCCTGGGCGGCGGCCACGTCGGCGACGCGCCAGGACAGGCCCCAGAGCGAGTCTGGGCCATCGGAAACCCCGGTCTTCAGGTCATGCGCCACCTCGACGACCAGGTCGCCGACCCGAAAGAACATCAGCCGCGTGCCCCAGTCGGGGTTGGACCGGTCGAGCTTCATGTCCAGGCCCAGCCGCGCGCCATAGAGGGCGGCGGCGCGCTCGGGATCGGGGGTGTTGACCACGACGTGATCCAGACCGGTGACGGCGGCGTCGCCGGCTTCCGCTTCGGGCCAGGGCGTGGCGTGCGGTCTGTTCTCGACCAGGATCAGATTGGCGCCGTGGGTCGATTTCGTACGCATCGCGGCGGTGTTCCAGCTCCGGGTCGCGCCCGTGTCCGGATTGGTCGAGACCTCGGCCCGCTCATAGGTGGGGATGCCCAGCCGCTCGAGCCGCCTGCGCTCGGCCGCCAGGTCCGGCGTGCTGAAGGACAGGGCCCACAGGCCCTCGCCATGTTCGGCGATTCGGGCGCGGATGCCGTCGCCCACCGGGCCCTCGCCGGTCGGGGCGATGACGTCGAGCGCGGTGTTGCCCAGCTGGAACCAGACATGGCTGGCCCCGTGCATCGTGCCCCGCCAGTTGGGCGTGCGACCGAGCAGCCGGCTGTAGCCGGCCTCGGCGACGTCGAGATCGCTCACCACCATGGCGATGTGATCGAGGGCGGTGATGGTCACAGGAAATCCCTCACATCCACGATATGACCCGCGATCGCCGCCGCCGCAGCCATGGCCGGGCTCATCAGATGGGTGCGGCCGCCGCGGCCCTGGCGGCCCTCGAAGTTGCGGTTGCTGGTCGAGGCGCAGCGCTCGCCCGGGGCCAGGCGGTCGGGGTTCATACCCAGGCACATCGAGCAGCCCGGCTCGCGCCAGTCGAAGCCGACGGCCTTGAAGATGGCGTCCAGCCCCTCTTCCTCGGCCTGTTCCTTTACCAGCCCGGAGCCCGGCACGACCATCGCCTTTACATGGTCGGCGACCAGCCGGCCCTCGAGGAACGCCTGCTGCGCCACGGCGGCGGCGGCGCGCAGGTCCTCGATCCGGCTGTTGGTGCAGCTGCCGATGAACACCCGGTCGATGCGGGCGTCGGTGATCGGCTGGCCGGCGGTCAGGCCCATGTAGTCGAGCGCCCGGGCCACGGCGGCCTTCTTGTCCAGGGTTTCGTAGGCGTCGGGCGACGGGACATTGCCGTTGATCGGGACCACGTCCTCGGGGCTGGTGCCCCAGGTCACGGTCGGGGCGATCGATGGCCCGTCCAGCACCACCTCGCGGTCGAACCGCGCGTCGGCGTCGGTGAACAGGGTCTTCCAGTGGCTGACGGCCATATCCCACGCCGCGCCCTTCGGCGCCGAGGGCCGTCCCATCAGATAGGCGAAGGTGGTCTCGTCCGGGGCCACCAGACCGGCGCGGGCGCCGCCCTCGATGGTCAGGTTGCAGAGGGTCATACGGCCCTCCATCGACAGGGCGCGGACGGCCTCGCCGGCGAACTCGATCACATGGCCGGTGCCGCCGGCCGTGCCGATGACGCCGATGATGGCCAGGGCCATGTCCTTGGCGGTGACGCCGGCGGAGAGCGCGCCGTTGACCGTCACCCGCATGTTCTTCGACTTCTTCTGGCGCAGGGTCTGGCTGGCCAGCACATGCTCGACCTCGCTGGTGCCGATGCCCTGGGCCAGGGCCCCGAAGGCGCCGTGGGTCGAGGTGTGGGAATCGCCGCAGACGATGGTCATGCCCGGCTGGGTGCGGCCCTGCTCTGGCCCGACCACATGGACGATGCCGTTGCGGATGTCGCCCATGGGGAAGAATTCGATGCCGTTATCGGCGACGTTGCGGGCCAGGGTCTGCAGCTGCAGCCGGGCCTCCTCGTCAGCCACCGCATTGACGCCCAGGGCCTGGCCCTCGGTCGGCACATTATGGTCGGCCACGGCCAGGGTGCGGTCGGGGCGGCGCACCTTGCGGCCCTCGGCGCGCAAGCCCGCGAAGGCCTGCGGCGTGGTCACCTCGTGGATCAGATGCAGGTCGATGTAGAGGATCGTCTCACCGGCGTCCTCCGCCACCCGGTGCGCGTCCCAGATCTTGTCGTAGAGCGTCTTGCCAGCCATGGCCGGCATGTAGGGCGGGCCTTGCCCTTTCGTCTAGTGCAACGCGGCGCCAAAGGGCATGATCATGCCCATGACAGCGTTTCCCCTCACCGGCGGCTGCCATTGCGGCCAGCTTCGCTACACGGTCAGGGCCGAGCCGCTGAACGTGATGGTCTGCCATTGCGACAGCTGCAAGAAGGTCACTGGCCAGCCGTTCTTCGCCCGCGCCGTGTTTCCCGCCAACGCCGTCGAGATTCGCGGCGAGGTGGCCCACTATCCCTCGTCCAGCGAGATCACCCGCCGATTCTGCCCGATCTGCGGCTCGACGGTGTTCGCCCAGCGCCGGACCATGCTGGATCGCATCTCGGTGACGCTCGGCAGCCTGGATGATCCGGGCGCCGTCCCGCCGACGGGACACATGTTCACCGGCCGGATGGTCGGCTGGTTGCGGCTCGACGACGGCCTGCCCCGGCATGTGGAATTCCCGCCGCCCGCGT
The DNA here is from genome assembly GCA_030678995.1 of Caulobacter sp. Taxonomy (GTDB): domain Bacteria; phylum Pseudomonadota; class Alphaproteobacteria; order Caulobacterales; family Caulobacteraceae; genus Caulobacter. The sequence continues at coordinate 8,031 of JAUXTQ010000016.1, read as the reverse complement.
GACAGCCGCGCCGTTTCATGCGGTGCTGCGACTCGTCGTGTTTGAGGGAGTCGCTGTCATGAAACGTAGGACCTTTGTCGGCGCCCTGGCGCTCGCCCTGCCGGGCGCCGCGCTCGTCACCTCCGGCGTGTTCGCCGCCGACGGCGCCCAGGACCAGGACCTGACCGTGTTCCTCGACGCGGCCTTCGACGAGGCCACGGCGCTCAGCCCGCAGTCGATGACCGGCCTGGGCCTCAAGACCGACTACGACAAGCTCGACGACTACACCGACGCCGCCGCCCAGAAGCGGCTGGCCCTGGCCGAACGTCAGTTGGCCCAGATGAAGGCGCGCTTCCGGCCGGACGCGCTCAGCCCCGCGGGCAAGCTGTCCTTCATGCTGTTCGAGCGGCAGGTGGCGCAGCAGAGCGAGAACTACCGCTGGCGGCTGCACGGCTACATCGCCAGCGTCAACGGCAGCCCGGCCGGCGCGATCCCGGTGTTCCTGATCAACCAGCACCGCGTCGATAGTGTTGAGGACGCCCGCGCCTACATCGCCCGCCTGCGCGATGTGAAGCGGGTGATGACCGAGGTCAGCGCGGCCCTGAAGACGCGCGCCGCGGCCGGCATCCGCGCCCCGGCCTTCACCTTCGCCCCGGTGGACGCCGACACCCGCAAGGTGATCACCGGCGCGCCGTTCGGCGATGGCCCCGACAGCGCCATCTGGGCCGATTTCCGCAAGAAGGTCGCCGCTCTCGATGCGCCCGAGGCGGTGAAGGCCGACCTGCTGGCGGGCGGAAGCGCCGCCCTGACCGGCCCGTTCCGCGAGGGCTACGAGCTGTTCCTCGCGACCCAGGCGGAAATCGGCAAGGACGCGAAGACCAATGACGGCACCTGGGCCCTGCCGGACGGCGGCGCGTACTACGCCAACCGCCTGAAGGTCTCGACCACCACCGCCCTGACCGCCGACGAGATCCACCAGATCGGCCTGGACGAGCTGGCCCGCATCCAGGTCGAGATGCGCCAGATCATGAACGCCGTGGCGTTCGAGGGCTCCCTGCAGGACTTCTTCAAACTGCTGAAGACCGACCCGAAGTTCCAGTACCCCAACACGCCCGAGGGCAAGGCGGCCTACCTCAGCGACGCGACGGCCCTGGTGGCCCAGGTGATGAAGATCGCCCCCGACTGGTTCCTGCGGCTGCCCAAGGCGGCGCTGGAGGTGCGGGCGGTGGAGTCCTGGCGCGAGGCGACGGCGGCCATCGCCTTCTACAACCGGCCCTCCCCGGACGGGAGACGGCCGGGCATCTACTATGTGAACCTGTCGGACATGACCCAGGTGCTGAAGCCCCAGATCGAGGGCATCAGCTATCACGAGGGCGCGCCGGGCCATCACTTCCAGATCGCGCTGGCCATGGAGACGCCCGGCCTGCCGAAGTTCCGCCGGTTCGGCGGCTATGGCGCCTATTCGGAAGGGTGGGGCCTCTACGCCGAGCGGCTGGGCAAGGAGATGGGCTTTTACCAGGACCCCTATTCCGACTTCGGCCGGCTCTCGACCGAGGCCTGGCGCGCCGTGCGGCTGGTCACCGACACCGGCCTGCACCACAAGAAATGGACCCGCCAGCACGCCATCGACTTCTTCCGCGAAAACACTCTGCTCAGCGAGCGGGACATCGTGAAGGAGGTCGAGCGCTACCTCTGCAATCCGGGCCAGGCGACCAGCTACAAGGCCGGCGAGCTGCGTATCATGGCCCTGCGGCTGCGGGCGAAGATGGCGCTCGGCGACCGCTTCGACATCCGCGTCTTCCACGACGTCATCCTGCGCGACGGCGCCCTGCCGCTGGACGTGCTGGACAGGCAGGTGGAGGCGTGGATCGCGGAGGCGACGACGGCATGAGCGACGAAACCGTCACCTACGAGGTCGCCGACAACATCGCGACCATCACCCTCAACCGGCCGGCCCAGCGCAACGCCCTGAACTGGGACGCCTATGACCGGCTGGAGAAGGCGCTGCGCCGGGCGGTGACGGACGTCGACGCGCGCTGCGTGATCGTCACCGGCTCCGACCCGGCCTTCTGCTCCGGCGACGACGTGCGCGAGATCATGGCGGGACCGAAGGCCGTGTCGGCCGACACCACCCCGGTGGTGCGTCATAAACCGACGCCGGCGGCCATGGCGGCGCTGGAATGCGACAAGCCGATGATCGCGGCGGTCAACGGCGCGGCCATCGGCTGGGGCATGGAGCTGGCCCTCTATGCCGACATCCGCATCGCCTCGGAGAGGGCCCGCTTCTCGGAGATGTTCATCAAGCGCGGCCTGGTCTGCGACGTCGGCGGCTTCTACCGCCTGCCCTCGATTGTCGGCCCGGCCAAGGCCGCCGAGCTGCTGTTCACCGGCGACATTATCGACGCGCCCGAGGCCCTGCGCATCGGCCTGGTCAGCGAGGTGACGCCGCACGAGGCCCTGATGGACCGCGCCCGGGCCCTGGCCGCCCGCATCGCGGTCAACCCGCCGCTGGCGCTGCGCTACATGAAGGAAGGCCTGCGCCGCGGGACTTACGGCGACCCCCGCGACCTTGGCGGCTGGGCCATCGAGACCATCCGCGCCCTGATGAAGACCGAGGACCACAAGGAAGGCGTGGCCAGCTTCCTTGAAAAGCGCGAGCCGGTGTTCCGGGGTCGGTAGCCGGCCCGCTGACAGCGTGTTGATAGGCCCCCCGTCAAGCGCGAGGATGACGGGGGAATGGGGACCCGCTAAGAGCCCCTCCATGGCTGAGCAGAAACAGGGCTGGTTCCAGCGCCTCACGTCCGGGCTGTCGCGGACCACCCGGGAGATGACCGAGCAGGTCACCAGCGTGCTGGTGAAAAAGCCGCTCGACCAGGAACAGCTCGACCAGCTGGAAGAGATGCTGATCGAGGCCGACCTCGGCCCGCACGCCGCCGCCCGGATCACCGAGGCCTTCGGCAAGGCCCGCTTCGGCAAGTCCTCCACCGAAGACGAGGTCAAGGAAGCCCTGGCCGAGGCCGTGGCCGCCGAACTAGTCCCGCGCCAGGGGGTGTTCGACCCGCTGTCGGGTCCCAGGCCCTATGTGGTGCTGTTCGTCGGGGTCAACGGCTCGGGCAAGACCACCACCCTGGGCAAGATCGCCCAGGACCTGCGGTTGAAGGGCGCCAAGGTGCTGATCGCCGCCGGCGACACCTTCCGCGCCGCCGCGGTGGAGCAGCTGAAGATCTGGGCCGACCGGTCGGGCGCCGCCTTCATGAGTCGCGAGACCGGCGCCGACGCCGCGGGCCTGGCCTATGACGCCATCGCCAGGGCCAAGGCCGAGGGCTTCGATGTGGTGCTGATCGACACGGCCGGCCGCCTGCAGAACAAGCAGGACCTGATGAACGAGCTCTTGAAGGTCATCCGGGTGGTCAAGAAGATCGACCCCGAGGCGCCGCACGAGACCCTGCTGGTGCTCGACGCCACCGTCGGCCGCAACGCCCTGGCCCAGGAGAAGATCTTCGGCAACCAGGTGGGCGTGTCCGGCATCGTCATGACCAAGCTGGACGGCACCGCCCGCGGCGGGGTGCTGGTGCCGGTGGCCCAGGCCTCCGACTCGCCGATCAAGCTGATCGGCGTCGGCGAGGCCATCGAAGACCTTCAGCCGTTCGACGCGCGGGCCTTCTCGCGATCTCTGGTAGGATTGCCGGCATGAGCAAGCTGTCGCCCAAGGCGCGCCGGTGGGTGCGCGGAACCGTCGACTACGGCGGCCTGCTGGCCTTTCTGGTCGGCTACATCGTCACCCGTGACGCGGTGCAGGCGACCTGGTGGCTGGTGGCCGGATCGGCCGCCGGCCTGGTGCTCGGGTTCGCGGTCGAGCGGCGGGTGGCGCCCATGCCCCTGCTGGCCGGCGGCGCGGCCCTACTGTTCGGCGGCCTGACGCTGATCTTTGACGACGCCCGGTTCGTGAAAATGAAGCCGACGTTCGTGAACCTGGCCTTCGCCGGCTTCCTGATCGGCGGCTCCCTGCTGAACCGCAATCCGCTCAAGGTGCTGATGGGCCAGGCCCTGGTCATGACTGATCGGGCCTGGAAGATCCTGACCTGGCGCTATGGCCTCTATTTCCTGGCCATTGCCATCCTCAATGAAGCGGTCTGGCGCACCCAGCCCGAGCCGGTCTGGGTGGCCTTCCGCTTTCCGGGTCTGCAGATTCTCGCCCTGGTCTTCTCCTTCATCCAGGTGCCGCTGATCATGAAGGGCATGAAGGATGCTGAAGCCGAGGCGGGGCCGGACCCGGAGACGGCCGCGCCGACGGCCGAATAGCCGGTCCGGAATCGTCTGTCGTCAAACCGACGTGTAAGGTGACTATGGTCCGCACCCGGCAGGTTCGGCGGAGGCAATCATGGCCAAGGACAAGGGCGGCAAGCGCGGCACGGATGCGTCCGTCGGACATCTGTTGCATCGCGCGGCCCAGAGGGCGCTCGATTTCTACGCCGAGGAAGGTGGGGCCGGGTCCGTCACCCAGCGCCAGCATGCGGTGCTCGCCGCCGTCGCGGCCAAGGAGGGCGCGGCCCAGGCCGACCTGGTCGCCGCCACCGGGGTTGATCGCTCGACCCTCGCCGACATGGTCGCCCGGATGCTCGACAAGGGCCTGCTGGTCCGCGAGCGCTCCGCCGTCGATGCCCGCGCGAATGCCGTCCGCCTGACCGATGCGGGCCGTGCGGCCCTGGCCGAGACGGGTCCAAGGGCGGCCACCGCCGACGCCCGCCTGCTGGCGCTGTTGCCCAAGGGCAAGCGCGACGGCTTCCTGGACGCCCTGGCCGCGCTGGCCGGCGGCGAGCCGAAGGTGAAGAAGGCCAAGGCCGACAAGCCGGCCAAGGCGTCGAAGGCCGAAAAGAAGAAAAAGAAGAAGAAGGCCGCCGAGGCGGAATAGAGGGGCTACCTCGCCGCGGCCCTCAGCGCCTCGCGCACCAGATCCGGCCGCTCCATCGGCAGGAAGTGGCTGGTCCCGGGGATAACCTCCAGCGTCACCTGGTCGTGAACCACCTCGGCCTCATGGGCTTCCAGGCCGCAGGTGGAGCCGATCCCGGCCTTGAGGATGCGGATCGGCGCGCTGACCTTGCCGAAAGCCCCGACGGTGTCGTGGAAATGGCCGGCGAAGTTGCACGCTTCCCACTCGGGCCGGCAGGCCAGATGGACCTGGCCGTCGTCGCCCTCCAGCAGGCCGTCGGCCAGATAACCCCGCAGTGACGCCTCCGGCCAGGTCCTGAAGGCGCCGCGGCCGCTGTAGGCCTGGAAGGCCGCCTCGCGGTCGGGAAACACCGCCCGGCGGCGCTGGGCGCCCAGGGCCAGGGGGGAGTTCCTGAAGCCCTCCGGGCCCAGCATCGCCTGCCGCTCGGCGGTCACCACCACCGGATCGAACAGCACCAGACCCCTGGCCGCATCAGCTCGTTCAGCGGCGGCCAGCAGGCAGACCGTGCCGCCCATGGAGTGGCCGGCCAGCACCCGGGGCGTCTCGCCCAGGGCTTCCAGAAGCGCCAGCAGGTCATCGCGGAAGATCAGCCAGGCGTCATGGGCCCAGGGTTCGGCCGGCAGGGTCGTGCGGCCATGCCCGCGCTGGTCCACGGCGAGAACGCGCAGGTGGTCGCCCAGGGGTCCCAGGATCGCGGCGTAGGTCCCGGCGTTGAAACCGTTGGCATGCAGGAAGATCACATCCAGCGGACGGTCGGCGGGCCCGAACTCCAGCGTCGCGACCGTCCCGCCGGGGACGGCCACGGCGCGGCGGCGCGCGGCGGGGAAGGGCGAGGCGGCGTTGGTCATCGCCGCCTGCGTAGAGCCTTTCCGGCTCGGATGGAATCATCCGAGTCGGAGAAAAGGCTCTACCACTCAAAGTGGGGGCGCGCCGGCCGCCGAAACCGGCATCCATTTTCGACTGTCGCGCTCCGCGTGGTCCCCATGCGTCAGTCGATAGCCGTCAGATCCTGCTGATGTCCCAGGCGCCGCCCGGCTTGCGGCAGGCGCGGTAGCGCTCGGTCTCGCGGCCGTACTTCTTGGTGTAGGCGGTCTGTTCGACCGTCTGGCAGCCATCGGCGGCAGGCGCGGCCCGCACCACCGAGCGGGAGACATAGCCGCCACCGCTCAGCGACAGCCATCTGGAATTGTAGGGCGTGGCGTCGAACGTCTCGCCGGCGGAGAACTGGCCGACCACACGGGCGCTGGTCGATGGGCCGCCGCGGACATTGACCGTCCCCGGGGCGAGCCAGCGGCCGCTGTTGGCGACCGGCAGGACGCGGATCTCGCCATAGGCGCCGGATTTGGGATTGCGCCAGCTGGCCGGGCGGCCGGTGCGCAGGGCTTCCTCAAGGGCGACCTCGGCGCGGCGCTGGTCTTCCTCCTGCATCTTGCAGCCCAGCGACGAGCCGATCGCCGCGCCGACGCCGGCGCCGATCACCGTGCCGGCGCCCCGTTCGCCCTTGGCGACCTGGTTGCCGATGACCCCGCCGATGATGGCGCCGATCACCGCCCCGCCCTCCTGTTTGCCGCCCTCGGCGTCGCAGCCGAACACGCCGGCGTTGGCCGCGCCCGGCAGGGCGGCCAGGGCGATGACGGCGATTGAAGCGGTGATGGCGATGCGCATGGTAGGCTCCCGTATGATGGCTGGCGGCGTCGAAGGGCATTTTGGCCCCGCTCACGTCATCAATACGTCCGGGGTTGGCTTTCCCCACGTCACCTCACGAGAATGTGTGAATACCTGCGAGGACTGAAACCATGAACGCCCACACCGCCACGACTGCCGCCTGGACCTGCTTCAACGTCTCCATCGAGGACGGCGTGGCCCATATCCAGCTCAAGCGGCCCGAAGTCATGAACACCATGAACAAGGCGTTCTGGTCCGAACTGCCGGCCATCGTGCGCGACATCGACGACAACGCCCGGGCGCGCTGCATCGTCATCTCCTCGACCGGCAAGCACTTCTCGGCCGGAATGGACCTGTCGGTGTTCGCCAACGTCGGCGAGGGGCGCGGCGAGACCGACCGCCACGTGGCCGGCGAGAGCTTCCGCCGCCATGTCCACGCGCTGCAGGACACCTTCTCCTGCCTCGACGAGGCGCGCATGCCGGTGATCGCGGCGATCCAGGGCGGCTGCATCGGCGGGGCGGTCGATTTCACCAGCGCCTGCGACATCCGCTACTGCAGCGCCGACGCCTTCTTCTGCATCATGGAGATCAACATCGGCATGACCGCCGACGTCGGCACCTTCCCGCGGCTGTGCAAGCTGATCCCCGAGGGCTGGGTGCGCGAGCTGGCCTATACTGGCCGTCGCCTGCCGGCGCAGCGCGCCCGCGATATCGGCCTGGTCAACGAAGTCTTCGACACGCACGAGGCCGTCGTCGCCCACGCCCTGGCCACCGCCCGCGAGATCGCGTCGAAGTCGCCGCTGGCGGTGGCCGGCAGCAAGGTGATGATCAACTACGCCCGCGACCACACCATCAAGGACGGGCTCGACTACATCGCCGTCTGGCAGACAGGCATGTTCTCAGGCCCGCACATGGCCGAGACCTTCGTGGCCAAACAGGAAGGCCGCGAGCCGGTGTTCCCGGACCTGATGCCGCTGAGGAAGGGGCTTTAGGCAAGAGTGAGACGCCGGTGTCGAGCGTTGATATGCCGGCGTCTCAATCGACCAATATCGGGTCTTCCCTCTCCGCCCCGGCGGAGTTCATCCTCGGGCGCGCGCTTCGCGCGACCCGGGGGCCGGGCCGCCTCTCCCTGCGGGAGAGAAAAGTCGTCAGTCCACCAGTCCTTGCAACGCCACGGCCCCATGCGGGGCCCGCACCTTGCCTTCGTGGATGATGAAGGCGAACACGTCGCGCGGGTTCACCGGCGCCGTGAAGCCCGGATCGACCTTCGGCAGGCCGTCCGGTTCGCCGCCAGCGGCCCAGGTCTTCAGTCGGCCGGCCCACTGGTCCAGCGTTGCGGCGTCATAGGCCGTCGCCACGTCGTCCGAGCCGGTCTGCAGACGCGCATAGACGAAGTCGGCCGTCACGTCGGCGATCTCGGGATAGGTGGCGTGGTC
>JAUXTQ010000009.1 GCA_030678995.1 Caulobacter sp. | reverse complement strand
CCTCGAACAGGCCAACAACCCCGACTGGAAGACCGTCGCCATCGACGAGGCCACCGGCGAGATCGTCGTGCCCAATGGCTCGATCGGCTTCCGCTGGGGCGAGGACGGCCGCTGGAACCTCGAGGAACGCGACGCGGCCGGCCGCGAGACCACGCTGAAGCTGGGCCTCAAGGACGCTCATGACGAGGTCGCCGGCGTCCGTTTCCCCTATTTCGCCAACACCGCCAGCAACGGCTTCGCCTCCACCGACCACCCGAGTGTGCTGACCCGCAACGTGCCGGTTCGGCGGGTGATGCTGAAGGACGGCGAGGCGTTGGTCGCCTGCGTCTACGACCTGTTCCTGGCCAACTACGGCGTCGACCAGGGCTTCGGCGGCGACTGCATGCCGGCCTCCTACGACGACCTGCAGCCTTATTCGCCGGCCTGGGCCGAAGCCATCACCACGCTGCCGCGCGAGCAGATCATCGCCGTGGCCCGCGGCTTCGCCACCAACGCCGAGAAGACCAACGGCAAGTCGATGGTGATCATCGGCGCGGCGATGAACCACTGGTTCCACATGGACATGAACTACCGCGGCGTCATCAACATGCTGGTGATGTGCGGTTGCGTCGGCCAGTCCGGCGGGGGCTGGGCCCATTACGTCGGCCAGGAGAAGCTGCGGCCACAGACCGGCTGGGCCCCGCTGGCCTTCGCCACCGACTGGATCCGCCCGCCCCGGCAGCAGAACTCGACCTCGTTCTTCTACGCCCACTCCGACCAGTGGCGCTACGAGACGGTCGGCATCGACGAACTGCTGTCGCCCACGGCGCCGGAAGGCCCGTGGAAGGCCTCGATGATCGACTTCAACGTCCGCGCCGAGCGGATGGGCTGGCTACCCTCGACGCCGGCGCTGAAGGCCAATCCGCTGGACGTGGCCAGGGCGGCGGCGGCGGCGGGCGTCGATCCCCGCGACTACACCCTGTCGGGCCTCAAGGACCGCTCGGTCGAACTGTCCTGCATGGACCCCGACGATCCCGCCAACTGGCCGCGCAACATGTTCGTCTGGCGCTCCAACCTGCTGGGCTCCTCGGGCAAGGGCCACGAGTATTTCCTCAAGCACCTGCTGGGCGCCTCGCACGGCGTCCAGGGCAAGGACCTGGGCGAATCCGGCAAGGTCAAGCCGGTGGACGTGGTCTGGCATGACGAGGCGCCGGAGGGGAAACTCGACCTGCTGGTGACCCTCGACTTCCGCATGTCGACCACCTCGGTCTACTCCGACATCGTTCTGCCGACGGCCACCTGGTACGAGAAGAACGACCTCAACACCTCCGACATGCACCCCTTCATCCACCCGCTGTCGGCGGCCGTGGACCCGGCCTGGGAGTCGAAGTCCGACTGGGAGATCTTCAAGGCGATCGCCAAAAAATTCTCGCAGGTCGCCCCGGAAGTGCTGGGGGTCGAGAAGGACGTCGTCCTCACCCCGATCCAGCACGACAGCCCCGGCGAGATGGCCCAGCCCTTCGAGGTCCAGGACTGGTACCTGGGCGAATGCGAGGCGATCCCGGGCAAGACCATGCCCCAGATCACCATCGTCGAGCGCGACTACCCCAACCTCTACAAGCAGTTCACCGCACTCGGACCGTTGCTCGACAAGGCCGGCAATGGCGGCAAGGGCCTGGCCTGGAAGACCGGCCACGAGGTCGACGCCCTGCGCGATCTGAACGGCGCGGTGCTGGAGGCCGGCCTCACCGAGGGCATGCCCAGCATCGATACCGACATCGACGCCTGCGAGACCATCCTGATGCTGGCGCCGGAGACCAACGGCGAGGTGGCGGTCAAGGCCTGGCACGCCCTCGAAAAGCAGACCGGGCGGCAGCACGCCCACCTGGCGATCCCCAAGGAAGACGAGAAGATCCGCTTCCGCGACCTGCTCGCCCAGCCGCGCAAGATCATCTCCTCGCCGACCTGGTCGGGCATCGAGAGCGAAAAGGTCTGCTACAACGCCGGCTACACCAACGTGCATGAGCTGATCCCCTGGCGGACGCTCACCGGCCGCCAGCAGCTCTACCAGGACCACCTGTGGATGCGGGCCTTCGGCGAGGCGCTCTGCGTCTACAAGCCGCCGATCGACCTGAAGACGACGCACGTGAAGGGCCTCAAGCCGAACGGCGAGATCGAGATCGTGCTCAACTTCATCACCCCCCACCAGAAGTGGGGCATCCACTCCACCTATTCCGACAACCTCTTGATGCTGACGCTCAATCGCGGCGGGCCGGTGGTCTGGATCTCGGAGACGGACGCCCGCAAGGCCGGGATCGTCGACAACGACTGGATCGAGGTCTTCAACGCCAACGGGGCCCTGACGGCCCGGGCCGTGGTCTCCCAGCGCATCCGTGAGGGCACCACCTTCATGTATCACGCGCAGGAAAAGACCGTGAACACGCCGGGCTCGGAGATCACCGGGCGGCGCGGCGGCATCCACAACTCGGTCACCCGCACGGTGCTCAAGCCGACCCATATGATCGGCGGCTACGCCCAGCTGGCCTACGGCTTCAACTACTACGGCACGGTCGGCTCCAACCGGGACGAGTTCATCGTTCTTCGCAAGATGAACAAGGTCGACTGGCTCGAAGAGCCGCTCCAAGCCCGGGAGTTCGGCCAATGAAGATCCGCGCGCAGATCGGCATGGTGCTGAACCTCGATAAGTGCATCGGCTGTCACACCTGTTCGGTCACCTGCAAGAACGTCTGGACCAACCGCACCGGCGTTGAATACGCCTGGTTCAACAACGTCGAGACCAAGCCCGGCGTCGGCTATCCCAAGGACTGGGAGAACCAGAAGAAGTGGAACGGCGGCTGGCGGCGCAAGGCCAACGGCAAGATCGAACCGCGCATGGGCGCCAAGTGGCGGATCCTGTCGAAGATTTTCGCCAACCCCGACCTGCCCGAGATCGACGACTACTACGAGCCGTTCACCTTCGACTACGGGCACCTCCAGACGGCGCCGGAGATGAAGCACTTCCCCACCGCCCGGCCGCGCTCGCAGATCACCGGCCAGCGGATGGAGAAGATCGAATGGGGCCCCAACTGGGAGGAAATCCTCGGCGGGGAGTTTGCCAAGCGGTCCAGGGACTCCAATTTCGAGGGCGTCGAGAAGGAGATCTACGGCCAGTTCGAAAACACCTTCATGATGTACCTGCCGAGGCTGTGCGAGCACTGCCTCAACCCCACTTGCGTGGCGGCCTGTCCCTCCGGCGCGATCTACAAGCGCGAAGAGGACGGCATCGTCCTGATCGACCAGGACAAGTGCCGCGGCTGGCGGATGTGCGTCTCGGCCTGCCCCTACAAGAAGATCTACTACAACTGGGACTCCGGTAAGTCCGAGAAGTGCACCTTCTGCTTCCCGCGCATCGAGGTGGGCCAGCCGACGGTCTGTTCGGAAACCTGCGTCGGCCGCATCCGCTATCTCGGCGTCCTGCTCTATGACGCCGACCGGATCGAGGCGGCCGCCTCGACGCCGAACGAGAAGGACCTCTACCAGGCCCAGCTCGACGTCTTCCTCGACCCGAACGACCCCGAGGTGATCGCCCAGGCGCGCCGCGACGGCGTGCCGGAGGCCTGGCTTGAGGGCGCTCGCCGCAGCCCGGTCTACAAGATGGCCATCGAGTGGAAGGTCGCCTTCCCGCTGCACCCCGAGTACCGGACCCTGCCGATGGTCTGGTACGTGCCGCCGCTGTCGCCGATCCAGTCGGCCGCCTCGGTCGGGGCGCTGGAAAACGACGGCCAGATGCCGGATGTCGCCAGCCTGCGTATCCCGGTCCGCTATCTTGCCAACCTGCTGACCGCGGGCAACGAGCCGCCGGTGGTCACGGCGCTGGAGCGGATGCTGGCCATGCGCGGCTTCATGCGCGCCCGCACCGTCGAGGGGGTCACCGACCACGCCCTGGCCGCTCGGGTCGGCCTGACCGCCGCCCAGATCGAGGAGATGTACCGGTACATGGCGATCGCCAACTACGAAGACCGGTTCGTCATCCCCACCACCCACCGCGAGACCGCCGAGGACGCCTACGAGCTTCGCGGCGACTGCGGCTTCTCGTTCGGCAACGGCTGCTCCGGCGGCCGCACCGAGGTTGGCCTGTTCGGCTCCGACCCGCGCTCGCGCGCCAAGCCCGTCATGGAGGTCTGAGATGGCCCTTACCTACAAGGCTCTGGCGGTGCTGCTGGCCTATCCGACCGCCGAAACCCAGGCGCTCGCCGGCGCCGCCATCCAGGCGATCGAGGACGAGGGCATGGTTCCGGTGCAGGTCCGGCGCTCGCTGGCCCGGCTGGCCGACGAGTTGGCCGATGGCGACCTGCTCGAGCTGCAGGAACGCTACGTCTGGCAGTTCGACCGCACCCGGTCGCTGTCGCTGAACCTCTACGAGCACGTCCACGGCGAGAGCCGTGACCGCGGCCAGGCCATGGTCAGCCTGCTGGAGTTCTATCGCAGCAAGGGGGTGGAGCTGTCGGCCAATGAACTGCCCGACAACCTGCCGGTGTTTCTGGAGTTCCTGTCCCTGTTGCCGGAGGCCGAAGCGGCGTCGCTGCTCGGCGAGGCGGCCCACGTCCTGGCCGCCATGGGCGAGCGCCTGCACAAGCGCCAAAGCCCCTATCGCGCGGTGTTCGGCGCCCTGACGGCGCTGGCCGCCGTTCCGGCTGACGCCGCCGCGCTGGCGTCACTGATGCAGGAGCCGGACGACGATCCCGGCGACTTCGAGACCCTCGACCGCCTGTGGGCCGAGACGGCGGTGACCTTTGGCCCCGCTGACGTTGGCTGCCCCAAGGCCGAAAGCCTCGTCAGTGCGATGAACAACGCGCCGCCGCCCACCCCGCGGCGGGTCGGCGCCGCCTGAGGACATGGTCATGGATCTCAACCACATCCTCTTCGGCATCTATCCCTACGTGGCCATGTCGGTGCTGGTGATCGGCTCGGTCGTGCGTTTCGACCGCGAGCAGTACACTTGGCGGACCGGCTCGTCGCAGCTGCTTCGGCGGCGGCAACTGGTCATGGGCTCGGTGCTGTTCCACCTGGGCGTCCTGGCCATCTTCGCCGGCCATTTCGTCGGTCTGCTGACGCCCATCTGGGTGTTCGACGCGCTCGGCGTCAGCCACAGCTTCAAGCAGATGCTGGCCATCGTCGCCGGCGGCGGCGCGGGCATCCTCATGCTGGCCGGCGGCCTGCTGCTGTTGCACCGCCGCCTGTTCGACGCGCGCATCCGCGCCACCTCGACCTTCGGCGACACCGGCATTCTGGTCCTGCTGGTCGCCCAGCTGTGCCTGGGTCTGGCGACCATCCCGCAGTCGCTGCAGCACCGCGACGGCCACGAGATGCTCAAGTTCATGACCTGGGCCCAGGGCATCTTCACCCTGCGGGCGGGCAGCGCCGACCTGCTGGCCGACGTGCACTGGGTGTTCAAGACCCACATCCTGCTGGGCCTGACCATCCTGCTGGTCTTCCCCTTCACCCGCCTGGTCCACATGCTGTCGGCGCCGGTCTGGTACCTGGGCCGGCGCGGCTGGCAGCTGGTCCGCACCCGCGGGGCCATGCCGCCGCCCCGGGGCGCCGCACGCCGCGCGGGAGGCGGGTCATGAACCTCGCCCGCTTCGTCGTCGCCGACGGGGTGCAGATCCCCGAAAGCCTCATCGCCCAGGAAGCCCAGAACCATCCGGGCGGGTCTGCCGAGGAGGTCCGCGCCGCCGCGGCCCATGCCCTGGCCGTGAGGGCCTTGCTGCTCGATCGCGCCGCCGAGCTGGGCCTGGCCGCCGAACCTGAACTGGACGAGCGCGGCCGCGAAGAGACGCCCGAGGAGGCCCTGGTCCGCGCGGTCCTGGCCGAGGAGGTCGATCCGGAGACGCCGACCGAGGCCGAGTGCCGCCGGGTCTACGAGTCCCAGCCGCATCGCTTCCGCACCCCCGTCCTCTACGAGGCCTCGCATATCCTGTTCGCCATGGATGGAGAGGGCGACACCGCCGTCGAGGCGGCCCGGCTGTCCGCCGTCGCCGTGTCTCAGACGCTGCTCGACGAGCCGGCGCGGTTCGCCGAGCTGGCGAAGACCTATTCGGCCTGTCCATCGGGCGCGGTCGGCGGCTCGCTGGGCCAGCTGGGTCCGGGCGATCTGGCGCCGGAAGTCGAGACAGCCTTCGCCGCACTCCTGCCCGGACAGATCTCCGCCGACGCCGTGCGCTCGCGCTTCGGCTGGCATGTGCTGCGGCTCGACCGCCGCATCGGTGGCCGCCAGCTGCCCTTCGAGCAGGTCGCTGATCGCATCCGCATGCACCTGGAAAGCCGGGCCTGGATCGCGGCGGCGGTGCAGTATGTGGCCGACCTCACTGCCCGCGCCCGGTCGCGGGGGGTAGGCCTGGTCATCTCCGCCGATGGCGATCTGTCGCCCGGCGCGACGCTGGGCGACCTGATCGCCGACGAGGCCGCCGCGCCGCGCCTGCTGGCCTGGCTCGGGGCCGTCGATCCCGGTCTGCTGGAGCGGGTCGATGCCGCCGCCGCGGCGGCCGGGTCCGAAGCCGCCGACTGGGTTCGTGGCGCGGTCGCGCAGTTCGTCCAGGGCGCCGACGACGAAGCCTGGACCCGCGTCATTTCCGCCGCCCAGGGCGCCGATGATCCCGCGCTCGCGGGTCTCGGCGCCATCCTCAAGTCCAGGCTGGTCCCGGCAAAGGCCACCTTCACCCTGATCCGGAGACGTTGACCGCCATGCGCCGTCGCCTTGCCGCCTGCCTGTTGTCCACAACGCTCGCCGCCCTGGCGGGTCCTGGCCTGGCTCATGCCGCGGAGGGGCAGGGCGACTGGATCGTCGACGCCCGGCTGCGCTACGAGTTTGTCGATCAGGACGGGCTCGGCCAGCAAGCCCAGGCCCTGACCCTGCGCGCCCGGCTCGGCTACGAGACCCCAGCCTGGGAAGGCTTCAAGGCCCTGGTCGAGGTCGAGGGCGTGACCGCCCTGTCGGACGACTACAACAGCACCACCAACGACAACCTCGGCTATCCGGTGGTGCTCGATCCGGAGGCGGCCGAGCTCAACCGGGCCCAGATCTCCTGGACCGGCGGGCGGACCAGCCTGGTGGTCGGCCGCCAGCGCGTCGTGCTGGGCAACGCCCGGTTCGTCGGCAACGTCGGCTTCCG
>JAUXTQ010000066.1 GCA_030678995.1 Caulobacter sp. | reverse complement strand
TAGGGGGCGGCGATGGCCAGCGCGGTCTCGCCGGCCTTGGGTTGCAGCGCCTGCAGCAGCTTGGCCACGTCGCGCGGGCGCAGCAGCCAGCGGCCCGGGGCGTATTCGACCTCGGCGTCGGCATAGGCGGCGAAGGCCTTGTCCCCCGGCAGCAGGGCTTCCCGCGAGACGGAGCGGAAGGCGTCCTGCAGCGCCAGGTCGGTGACGTCGGAGGGCCGCACCTGACTCTCGACCATGTTCAGCCGAGCGGCGGCGAAGTCGGCGCTCATGCGGCTCCTCTGTCGGTGCGAAACATGACTCAGTTGGCGCGGCTTATAGGTCCGGCGGTAACGGGACCGCAATGCGAGCGTGGCAAGCCATTGTAAGGCGACGCCGCCTCTGGTAGCGATCCGGCCCTTCCCGTCGCGACCGCCCGCGTCGGTGATGACCAAGAAAAGGCCTGGTGGCGGAGTGGTTACGCAGCGGACTGCAAATCCGCGCACCCCGGTTCGATTCCGGGCCAGGCCTCCATTCTGCTTCGCCCTCCGGGCTTCGCAGAACAAGTCCTGCTTTCTCATTCGAAGCAGAATGCCCTTCGAAGCCTTGGCGGAGAAGGGCGACTCCCTTGTCATTTCGGCGCCGAGCCGGGCGTTTCGAGCGACTTCAGATAGGCGATCAGGGCCTGCAGGTCGGCCGGCTCGTAGGCCTTGGTCGGCATGGCCTCGTGGCCGACGACGATGCCCTCGGCCAGGGATTCGGCGAGATCGCCGACATCGAATCGCTGATGCAGGTCCCGCCAGCGCGGCGCGCCCTCAAGCGGGCTTTCGCCCTCGCGGCCGACGGCATGGCAGGAGGAGCAGTCGCGTTCGGCGATCACCTGCCCCAGCGCCACCGGGTCCGCGACCGCCGGCGCCGGTGTCTGCGCCAGCGTCGGCCGTCCGGGCGCCGCCAGGACCGCCGCCGCCAGGACAAGCAGAACCCCCGGCAGGAGGCTTCTGGAAACAAGGTTGCGACGGATCATGGCGAACTCCGGACAGGGCCGGCACCGTCCGCCGGCGCGAGCCGCCCGGCCTTGATCGGAGTCAAACCCGGACGCGGATTCGCGCCCGGTCCGTTAACCTTCGATTCACCATGCGGGCGCACCCTTTGGCTGTCTTCCATGAAGGCATCCCACCATCACCGACTTTGACCAGCCCGGCCTCACCCGCCGGGCTCTTTTTCGCGCGGGCCGCGGATGCAAGTCGCTTGCGCCCCACCCCGGCCAAAGCTATACGCACCGACCTTCCTGAGATGCGTGATCCGCGGTAGCTCATTGGTAGAGCAGCCGACTGTTAATCGGCTGGTCGTAGGTTCGAATCCTACCCGCGGAGCCATCCGGCACCCGAAAACGCTTGAGGCGTTTGGCGGGCTGAGAGAAGCCTCATCCCGCCTATGAATTTCGCTGGCGTGCTCCAGCCGTTCCAAATGGCGCCTTTGATCCCGACCGCTGGCCATACCTCGCATTGCCGGGGTCCAATGCAGTCTCCCCGGCGCCTGGACTCCCCTTGCTTCCACTCCAGAGTTGAACGACGCTTTGCGTGTCAACTCAGGGGTGGGTCATGGAAGATAAGGATCGGGAGATCGCGGACCTTAAGGCTCGGCTCTCAGCCCTCGAAAAGCCTGGGGCCGCACCATCGAAACCGCCGCCTCCGGCGTCACCCGGCGCTCAGGCTGGCTGCGCCATCGTGCTCGTGATCGTCGGGCTTGTGTTTTTCACAATGTGCTCTCGCTCCGGTGACTCGGCTAGCAGTTCTTCGACGGCTAGCTCAGACACTTATCCAGCTGTGGCCGCGTGGACGCCGCCAGAAGGATACACCCGCCAAGTGACCGACCGGGGAGATCAGCTCGGGGTCAAGTGGATGACGCCCAACCGGTCAGAATGTACGGGATCAGGCGTGACGTGCTTCGGGTTGAGCGTGGTGTCTGAGAAGGGATGCCCACGCAATCTATACGTCTCGGTCACGCTCCTATCCAAGACGGGCGAGAACATTGGCTGGACGAATGACACGGCCCAAGGCGTCCAGGCCGGCGAGCCAGTCCGGCTCGTGTTCGAAACGTACGAGCGTGGAGCCGCCACATCCCGCATCGCTGAGGTCAACTGCTACTA
Source organism: Caulobacter sp. (assembly GCA_030678995.1). GTDB lineage: Bacteria > Pseudomonadota > Alphaproteobacteria > Caulobacterales > Caulobacteraceae > Caulobacter. Next base: position 16,913 of record JAUXTQ010000066.1, on the reverse strand, counting down.
GCGCAGTCGCCTGCCGTGCCGGCTGCCGCCCCGCGTTGGTCACCGCGTCAATGGCTCGTACGCGACTGGCCGTCAGTCCTTCGGCTTGAGATCCGGCCGCGAGGCGAGGAAGGCGGCCTTTTCGGCGGCGGTCAGCACCTTGCCAGGCTTGCGGCGCGCCATCTTCGGCGTCGGCGGGGCGAAGGTCTCGGTCGGCGGCGGCGGGCCGCGCAGGTCGGCGAATCTCTTGATCGGCGGTTTCATCCGGCCCTCCGCTGCAGATCGCGCCCGGAACGCGCGGGCCGATCCTTCCTTGCCCGGTCCGGCGGCGATCCCGAAGCGCTATTCGCGGCCGGCGCCGCGCGACGGCTGGCCCGGGGTGTTACAATATCGCGCATGACCACCCCCGGCTTCACCCTGTTCGACACCGCCATCGGCCGTTGCGGCATCGTCTGGGCCGGGAGCGGCATCGTCGGCGCCGCCCTGCCCGGCCCGGACGACGGCCAGATGCGCGGCCGATTCGCCGAGCGGTTCCCCGGCGCTGCGGAATCGCCGGTCCCGGCGTCGCTGCGACCGGTCGTCGACGGCGTGATCGCGCTGCTGGCCGGTGAGAAGGTCGATCTTTCCGACGCGCCGCTCGACCTCTCCGCCACCCCGCCCTTCCACCAGCGGGTCTACGCCCTGGCGCGCAAGATCCCGCCTGGCGAGACCATGACCTATGGCGAGATCGCCCGGGCGCTGGGCGAGCCGCGCGAGGCGGCGCGGGCGGTGGGCGAAGCCATGGCCCGCAATCCGGTCCCGATCCTCATGCCCTGCCATCGGGTGCTGGGCGTGGGCGGCAAGCCCGGCGGCTTCTCGGCCCCCGGCGGGGTCGAGACCAAGCTGAAGATATTGCAGATCGAGGGCGCGAAGGTCGGCGAGACGCCGACGCTGTTCGACGCGCTGCCGTTGGCGGTTAAGCCGCGATAGCGCGGGGACATGTACCGAAGGTACGTGTCCCCTAAACCCCAGCAGCTCGATTAGGGGACACGTACCGAAGGCGGTACATGTCCCCTCAATCCACCGCCACCGTGTAGTTCAGCGCCAGCCGGCCGCCGTCGGGGTAGACGGTCTGGCCGGTCATGTAGCTGGCGTCGTCGCTGGCCAGGAACACCGCCACCCGGCCGATCTCGCGCGGCTCGCCGATCCGCTTGAGGGGCGTTCGCGCCAGGACGCCGCGTTTGGCGGCTTCGTCCTTGAACACCCCCTTGAGGATCTCGGTGGCGATGGTGCCCGGGCCGATGGCGTTGACCCGGATGCCGTGGTCGGCGAGGCCCAGGGCCATGGTCTTGGTCAGCTGGTTGATCGCGCCCTTGCTGGTCACGTAGGGAACCTGGCCGGGGATGGCGAGCACGGCGTTGACCGAGCTCATGTTGATGATCGCCCCCGGCTTGCCGGCGGCGACCAGGGCCTGGGCCACGGCCTGGCCGATGACGAACACCGCCCGCACGTTCACCGCCATCACGGCGTCGAAATCCTCCAGGGTGGTCGTGAGGATGTCACCCGGCTTCAGGATGCCGGCGTTGTTGACCAGGATGTCGATGACCCCCAGCGCCTCGCCGGCCTGTTTCACGGCGGCCCTGGCGGCGTCCGCGTCGGCGACGTTGCAGGTGATGGCGACAGTCTTGCGGCCGGTCTCGGCGGCGATGGCCTCGGCGGCGGCCTTCGCACCCTCGCCGTCCAGGTCGAGCAGGGCCACGTCCGCGCCTTCCCGCGCCAGTTCCTGCGCGCAGGCCAGACCGATGCCTTGCGCCGCGCCGGTGACCAGCGCCTTGCGTCTTTCCAGCCGCATTACCAGACCCCGACGTTGGGCATGGACAGCCACGGCTCGGCGGGCGCCAGGTTCGGGCCCTTTTGCAGGAGCTCGATGGAGATGTTGTCCGGCGAGCGGACGAAGGCCATTCGGCCATCGCGCGGTGGCCGGTTGATGGTCACCCCGCCGTCCATCAGCCGCTGGCAGGCGGCGTAGATGTCATCGACGGCATAGGCCAGATGGCCGAAGTTACGGCCGCCGTCATAGGCCTCGTCATCCCAGTTCCAGGTCAGCTCGACGGTCGGGGCCTTCTTCGCCTTCGCCGCTTCCAGATCGTCGGGCGCGGCCAGGAAGACGAGGGTGAAGCGCCCGGCCTCGACATCGACCCGCGAGACCTGGGCCAGGCCCAGCTTGTCGCAGTAGAAGTCGAGAGCGGCGTCCAGGTCGCGGACCCGGACCATGGTGTGGAGATACTGCATCGGCGCCTCAGGTGACTTTTGAGCGTTGGCGGAAGACCGGGTCGTCATAGGCCCGCCGGCGGACGACTTCCACCAGCAGGTCAGCCGCGCGGGCAACCTCAGCGAACGACAGGGTCAGGGGCGAGAGGCCGAAACGCATGACGTCCGGCTCGCGGTAGTCGCCGATGACGCCCCGGGCGATCAGGGCCTGGACGATGGCGTAGGCGTCGGGATGGCTGAAGGCCACGTGGCCGCCGCGCCGCGCGGCGTCGGCCGGACTTTCGAGCGTCAGGGCGTCGCCGACCCGGTCGATGAACAGGTCGCCCAGCGCCCGGGCCTTGGCCGCCGCCGCCGCGGACCCCGCCTCCAGCGCCAGATCGACGCCGCATTCGAGGGCCGCGAGGCTGAGGATCGGCGGGGTGCCGCAGGCGAACCGGGCGATCCCCGCCGCCGGCTCGTAGCCGTCCTCGAAGGCGAAGGGCCGGGCATGGCCAAACCAGCCGGACAGGGGCGAGACGAGGGTCTCCTGATGCCGCCGGGCGACGAACAGGAAGGCCGGCGCGCCCGGGCCGCCGTTCAGATACTTGTAACCGCAACCGACCGCGAGATCCGCGTTACAGCCGTTCAGGTCGACGTCCAGCACGCCGGCGCTGTGGCTCAGGTCCCAAAGCACCAGCGCCCCGGCGGCCTGGGCCTTCGCCGTCAGGTCGGCCATGTCGCGGACCGCACCGCCGCGATAGTGGGCGTGGCAGAGCACCAGCAGGGCGACCTCGCCGGTCAGGGCCGCCTCGATGTCCGCCGTCGCCCGCAGGTCGAGGCGACGGCCGCCGCCCAGCGTCGCCACCGCCCCCTCCAGCATGTAGAGGTCGGTGGGGAAATCTCCGGGCTCGCTGACGACCACCGGACGGTCCGACCTGGCCGTCATCGCCGCCACGGCCAGTTTGTAGAGGTTCACCGAGGTGGAATCGGCGACGATCACCTCGTCCGGCGCCGCCCTGATCAGGCCGGCGATCTTGCCGCCGACGCGGGCCGGGGCGCCGATCCAGTCATGGCTGTTCCAGCCGCGCACCAGACTCTCGCCCCATTCCGTCTCGACGGTCCTCGCCACCGTCTCGACGGTCGCCTTCGGCAGCAGGCCCAGGGAGTTGCCGGCCAGGTAGATCACCCCCCGCGGGCGCACGAAGGCGTCGCGGAACCGCGCCAGCGGATCGGCGGCGTCCAGGGCGTCCGGATCGCGGCTTGAGGTCATCTGTGTCTTATCCGCCGCGCGACAGGGTGAAACCAGCCCGCGAGAAAGGAACATTTCAGGAATTTCATTTGCGAAGGGCTCGCGAAATCAGCATATGGACACTGTTCAGATAGGCTCCCCGGGGTGGGTAACGGACGCGCTCCGGCGCGCCCGCCCACGGGTTGCGCTCCCGGGGTCGTAGATGAAGCTCAAGCAATCACACCTGTTCGCCATCGGCATCGCGGTCGTGGTGGCCCTGTATTTCCTCATCGGCGGCATTGTCGGAATGTTCGGCGAAAAGGAGAAGGCCGCCCAGACCGCGCCGGCAAAGATCGCCGAACCTTTGGTCCAGGTGAAGCTGATCGAAGAGGCCCAGCGGCCTTACGTCATCAGCGTCCGGGGTCGGACCGAGGCCAACCGGACGGTGATTGTCCGCGCCGAGACCGCCGGCCCTGTCGCCGCCACGCCGGCGCGCGAGGGCTCGTTCGTGGCCAGGGGAACGGTGCTTTGCCGCATCTCGACCGACGCCCGCCAGGCGTCCCTCGACCAGGCGCGCGCGCTGCAGCGCACCCGCCAGCTCGAGAAGGAGGCCTCCGATCGCCTCGCCACCCAGGGCTATCGCTCGCAGACCCAGGTGCTGCAGGCCCAGGCCAACCTGGACGGGGCGAACGCCCAGGTGCGCCAGGCGGAAGTGTTGCTCGACCAGGTCAACATCCGCGCGCCGTTCAGCGGCGTGTTCGATCGCCGCGAGGCCGAGATCGGCACCTATCTGGCCCCCGGCGGCGCCTGCGGCACCATGATCCAGCTCGATCCGCTGATCATCATCAGCGACGTCGCCGAGCGCGATGTGAGCGGCATCCGCGTCGGCGCCACGGCCACCGCGACCCTGATCTCCGGTGAAGTCCTGACCGGCCGGGTGCGGCTGGTCGCCCGCGACGCCGACCCCGCCACCCGCACCTACCGGATCGAGATCGAGGCGCCCAACCCCGGCGGACAGTCCCGTTCGGGCCTGTCCGCGGAGGTGCGGATCACCACCGGCGCTGGCCCCGCCCACCTCGTGCCGGCCACGGCCCTGGTGCTCGACTCCGCCGGCCGCCAGGGCGTCCGCTATGTCGTCGATGGCGACCGCGTGGCCTTCGCACCCGTCGCGGTGCTCGAGGAGACGCCGCAGGGCGTCTGGGTCTCCGGCCTCCGCGGCGGCGCCCGGGTGATCATCGCCGGACAGTCCTACGTGTCCGAAGGCCAGAAGGTTCGCGCGTCCACGCGCTAGACGCGTGCGGCGCCAGGAGATGAAGTGAGATGATCGGAGCCCTGATCGACGGCGCAATCAAGCGGCGGAAGGTCGTTCTCGGCATCGCCGCGATCGCGACCTTCTTCGGCCTGATTACCTATCTGAACCTGCCGCGCGAGTCCGAGCCGGACATCACCGTGCCGTTCGTGATGATCCAGGTGCCCTACCCCGGCGTGTCGCCGGAGGATTCCGAGCGCCTGCTGGTCAGGCCGATCGAGCGCGAGCTTCAGTCCCTCGAAGGCCTCAAGGAGATGAACGCCGTCGCGATGCAGAACGCGGCGATGATCTATCTCGAGTTCGAGGTGAACTTCGACAAGGACAAGGTCCTGCAGGACGTGCGGGCCCGGGTCGACATGGCGCGCGGCCGCTTCCCGCCGGATGCGGAAGAGCCGATCATCATGGAGCGCAACATCAGCGATGACCCCTTCATCGGGATCATGCTGTCCGGCGGCGCGCCCGAACGCACCCTGTTCAGGACGGCGCAGGAACTGCAGGACCGGCTGGAAACCCTGCCTGGCGTACTGCGCACAGAGCTCTACGGCGGCCGTGAAGAGGTGATGGAAGTCACCATCGATCCGGCGCGCATGGAAGCCGCCAACGTCACCGCCTCCGAACTGGCCGCGGTAATCTTCCGCAACAACCAGCTGGTGCCGGCGGGCAACCTGCAGACCCGCCAGGGCAAGTTCGCCGTCAAGGTGCCGGGCGTGGTCGAGAATCCCGCCGACATCCTGGGGCTGCCGATCAAGCGCAACGGCGACCGGCTTATCACCATCGGTGACATCGGCGAGGTGCACCGCACCTTCAAGGAGCCGACCCGCATCTCCCGCTTCAACGGCCAACCCGCGTTCGGCGTGGATGTGGTCAAGCGCCCGGGCGCCAACATTCTCGACTCCGTGAAGGACGTCCGCCGCATCACGGCCGAGGAACGGGCGCGCTGGAAGGCGGCCGGCCTCGACACGATCGAGGTCGACTTCACCTTCGACGAAAGCGAGTTCATCGAACGTAGCCTGACCATCCTGGAGAGCGGGCTGATCATCGCCACCATCCTGGTGATGATCATCATCGTGGCCAGCCTGGGCGTCCGTCAGGGGATCATGGTCGGTCTGTCGATCCCGCTCTGCTTCATGATCGGCTTTCTGCTGCTGCAGGCGTTCGGCATCACCCTGAACATGATGGTCATGTTCGGCCTGGTGCTGGCGGTGGGCATCCTGGTCGACGGGGGCATCGTCGTCGTCGAGTACGCCGACCGGAAAATGGCCGAAGGCATGCACCGGGAGCAGGCGTTCGCCGCCGCCGGCAAACGCATGTTCTGGCCGGTCGTGAACGGCACCCTGACGACCCTCTGCGCCTTCATCCCGTTCCTGTTCTGGAACTCGATTCCCGGGAAGTTCATGAGCTTCCTGCCGATCACCCTGATCATGGTGCTGAGCGCCTCGATCTTCGTCGCCCTGGTGTTCACCCCGGCCCTCGGTTCGATCTTCGGCCGCAAGGCCGGCGTCGACGAGGAGCACCTGGCCGAGATCGAGAAATCGGAGCGTGGCGACCCGCGCGAGATGGCCGGCTTCATGGGCTGGTACGCGCGCGCGCTGTGGTTCGCCGGTCACCACCCGTTCCGGGTCACCGGCGGCGCCCTGCTGATCATCTTCGTGATCGGGTTCTCCTTCTTCAGCCAGAAGCACCGCACCGAGTTCTTCCTCGACCAGGATCCCGAATTCGTCTCGATCTACGTCAAGGCCCGCGGCAACCTCGCCGCCCCCGCCGCTGACGAGCTGGTGCGCAAGGTCGAAGTGCGCCTGGCCGGGATCAAGGGCATCGAGTCGATCTACGCCAGCGCCGGTCGCTTCACCGGCGGGGGCAACTTCGGCCCGCCCAACGACACAGTCGGCCGGATCCAGGTCCAGTTCGTCGACTTCGAGCAACGCAAGGCGTTGGGCCTGCGCGGCCAGGACATCGAGGACGCCATCCGCGAACGCGTGGTCGACGTGTCCGGCGTGCTGGTCGAGGTGCGGCCGCCGCAGAACGGTCCGCCCCAGGGCAAGGACGTACAGGTCGAGCTGCGCGGCGTCGATCCCGCGGCGCTGAACCGCGCGGCCGAGATGATCAAGGTCCGCATGGCCACCGATGCTCAGCTGATCGAGCAGGAGGACAGCCGCGCCTCGCCGGGCATCGAATGGAACATCAGCGTCGACCGCGAGGCGGCCGGCCGCTACGGCGTCGATGTGCTCAGCGTCGGCCAGGCCATCCAGTTCATCACCGACGGCGTGCTGGTCGGCCGTTTCCGCCCCGACGACTCCGAGGATGAGCTGGACATCCGCGTCCGCTTCACGCCCGAGGCCCGGAATCTGTCGGCCTTCAGAAACCTGAAGATCATGACGCCGATGGGCGCGGTGCCAGCCAGCTACCTCATCAGGGAAACGCCGGGCCAGCAGGTCACCACCATCCAGCGGCGCGACGGCCAGCGGATGATCACCATCCAGGCCAACGCCGCGCCGGGGATCGCCGCCAATCAGAAGATCGCCGGGATCAAGAAATGGCTGGAGCAGGCGCCGTTCGACCCATCGGTGCACTGGAAGTTCACCGGCGCCGACGAGGAAGGCGCCGAGGCCGCGGTGTTCTTCATGACCGCCATGGCCGCGACCCTGTTCATGATGAGCATCATCCTGCTGTGGCAGTTCAACAGCTTCTACGGGATCGTGGTCACCCTCTTCGCGGTGATCCTGTCCATGGCAGGGGTGTTCCTGGGCGTGATCGTGAACATCGCCCATACCTTCGACTACATCTCGGTGATCATGCTCGGGACAGGGATCATCGCCCTCGCCGGGGTCGTGGTCGGCCACAACATCGTGCTGGTCGACACCTTCTACCAGCTCAGGCGGCAGGGTTATCCCGCCGACGAGGCGGCCATGCGCGCGGCGGTCCAGCGGTTCCGCCCGGTGATCCTGACCACGGTCGTGACAGTGGTCGGCCTGCTGCCGCTGATGTTCCAGCTGCACCCGAACTTCCGCGGCGCTCACTTCGAGTACAAGTCGCCCGGTTCGGAATGGTGGGTCCAGCTGTCGGGGGCGGTCGTCTGGGGCCTGAGTTTCTCAACCCTGTTGACCCTGTTCCTGACGCCGGCCGCCCTGGCCGCCCCCCGCACGCTCGCTCGCAGGTTCCGGAACGTGTGGCTGTTCCTGCGCCGCAAGCAGTCCTGGGCCGACCGTCAGAAGACCGACCTGGAAACGCACGGCATCGATCCCGGCCAGGCGGTCTCCGGAAAGCCGGTCTAGCTACCGCCCCCGGGTTTGGCGCTTCCACAGGGTGGCGTACTCGCCGCCGGCGGCCAGCAGGGCCTCGTGGGCGCCGCGCTCGACGATGTGGCCGCGCTTGAGCACGAGGATCTCGTCGGCGTCTGCGATGGTCGACAGGCGGTGGGCCACCACCAGGGTCGTGCGGCCCCTGCGCGCCCGCCGAAGGGTCTCCTGGATCGCCGCCTCGGTGCGCGAATCCAGCGCGCTGGTAGCCTCGTCGAGGATCAGCACCCGGGGGTCAGCCAGCAGGGCCCGGGCCAGGCCGACTCGCTGACGCTCGCCGCCGGACAGCTTCAGGCCACGCTCGCCCACCTTGGTGGCCATGCCGTCCGGCAGGCCGGCGATGAAGGCCGAGAGTTCGGCGGAGTCCGCCGCCGCCACGATCTCTTCCGGCGAGGCGTCGGGCCGGCCGAAGGCGATGTTGGCCTCCAGGGTGTCGTTGAACAGGGCCACGTCCTGCGGCACCAGGGCCACGGCCCGGCGCAGGCCGGCCATCTTCAGGTCACGCAGGTCGACGCCGTCGATGCTGATCGCGCCGGCCTGGGGATCAATCAGTCGCAGGGCCAGCCGCACCAGGGTGGTCTTGCCCGCTCCCGACGGCCCCACCAGGGCCGCGGTCATGCCCGGGGCGACGGTGAAGCTGACGTCGCTGATGCCCTCCGACCGCGCGCCGTGGCGGAAGGAGACGGTCTCGAACGCCACGGCCCCGCCCTGCCCGCCCGGCGCGGGCGGCAGGTCGCGGGCGTCGGGCGCCTCGGCGACATCCGGGGTCTGCCGACGCAGGTCGAGCATGGCCTCCATGTCGATGAACGATTGGCGGATTTCCCGGTAGGCGAAGCCGAGGATGTTCAGCGGGCCGTAGAGGTTGAGCAGAATCAGCACCGCCGCCATCACGTCGCCCGGCCCCATCCGGCCGGCGACGGCCTCCAAACCGGCCATCAGGGCCATCGCCGCCAGGCCCAGGCTCATCACCGTGGCCTGGGCAACGTTGAGCACGGTCAGGGAGTTGACCACCTTGACCTGGGCGGCGCTGTAGAGGCTCAGGGCCTTCTCGTAGTCGGCCACGGCGCGATCCTCGGCGCCGAAGGTCTTGACGGTCTCGTAGTTGATCAGGGCGTCCACGGCCCGGCCGGCGGCTTCCTGATCGGCCTCGTTGAGGGCCCGGCGATGGGCGATCCGCCAGTCCGAGACGATAAAGGTCAACACCACGTAGACCAGCACGGTGACCACGGCCACGGCGGCGAACCGCCAGTCGAAGGCCCCGGCCAGCACGCCGGCGGCGATGACCAGCTCGATCAGGGTGGGGGCCAGGTTGAACACCAGCGCCCGCAGCAGGAACTCCATCGACCGCGCGCCCCGGTCGATGACCCGCGACAGCGAGCCGGTCCGCTTGCTCTGGTGGAAGTCCATCGACAGCGACAGGGCGTGGGCGAAGGTCTCCGACGCGGCGCGGGCCTGGGCGGCCATGGCCACCGGCACCAGCACCATGTCGCGGGCCTGGGGTGCGACCGACGAGACAAAGCGGACCAGCGCCCAGCCCAGCGCCATGGCCACGAAGGTCGCGCCGGCCTGGACCCCGGCGCCCTGCCCGGCCGTCAGCTGGTTGACCGCCGCGCCGAGCAGCAACGGCGCGGTGACGCCGGCGACCTTGCCGCCGAGGGTCAGGACCAGGGCCGTGACCAGCCGCCACCACAGGCCCGGCGCCTTCGAGCGGATCACCAGCCCGGCCAGGTCCTTCATGGCGGTCAGGGGTTTGGCGCGCGCCGGCTCCTCGTCCAGCGGCGCGGCATGGGAACGGCTGCGGCCAGCGTGCGCGGGCATCAGCCGCCCGCCTGGTCGAACAGCAGGGTCGACTGCATGCCGCCCCCGGGGGGCATCCAGTCGATGCGCCAGGCCCGGCCGGCGCGTTCGGCGCGGAACAGACGGTCCAGCGGCGCCGGACGTTGGCCCTCGGCGACCACCAGATCCTCCCCGCCTTCCCCCGACAGTTCGACCTCGTGCGGGCCGCTGCCCAGCGGCTGGCTGAGGGCGAAGGTGAAGCGGCCCTGGCGGTCGATGCTTGAGGCGCCCGCGGCCGTGCGGTCCACCCGCAGGCCGATTTCCGCGTCCACCGTGCCGATGCCCGAGATCATCGCCGCCCCGCCCCGGTCGAAGTCCATGGCCAGGATCACCGGCCGCCGCGACGACGGCGCCAGGACCACCGCCCCCGCCCCGCCGCGCAGCTGGGCCGCCCGACCTTCGGGCGTGACCGCCAGATAGCCTTCGGACTGCACCGCGCGGGCGCCGACGGTCATCGACAGGGCAAACAGGCGAACCGATGCGGACGGCCGCGCCACCACGGTCCAGACGCCACGGGCGTCGACCTCATCGGAAAACACCTCGCCGGTGGACGCTTCAAGCCGCACGGTGGCGCCCGGAACGCCCGCGCCGGACAGGGCCACGCCGGCCGGGCCTGTCCTGACGGCCAGCACGCGGGGCGGGGCCAGATAGCCGGCCTCGGCCGAGGCGATCGCCCGCTCGGCCTTGCGGGCCGCGCCGCCACCATCGCCACAGGCGCCCAGGGCCAGAAGCGGGAGCAGCCCCGCCAACACGCTCAACCGAACCGACACGTCTCTTGCAACCCTGCCCGCGAAACCCGATCATGCGGATCATAGTCCCCAGGCGCGCCGGCAAGCGCGCCTTTTTCATCCCCGGAGCTTTAGGAGATGCCTGACCTGCCCGGCCGCGTCGATTCGATCTGCGTCTATTGCGGATCCGCCAACGAGGCCGACCCCGCCTTCCTGTCGGCCGCCTATGCGATCGGCGGCGAGATCGCCCGGGCTGGCCTGAAGTTCGTCTATGGCGGCGGCGGCGTCGGCCTGATGGGCGCCAGCGCCCGCGGAGCGCATGACGCCGGCGGCCGGGTGCTGGGCATCATCCCCGACTTTCTGCAGGGCCGCGAGCAGCCCTTCGCCGACGTCGAGACCATCGTCGTCACCTCGATGCACGAGCGGAAGATGATGATGTTCGAGCGCTCGGACTCCTTCGCGGTCCTGCCCGGCGGCATCGGCACGCTGGAAGAGGTGGTCGAACTGCTGTCCTGGCAGCGCCTTGGCCTGCACGCCAAGCCGGTGGTGTTCTACAATCCGCGCGGCTTCTGGGACCCGCTGTTCGAGCTGTTCCACCACACCATCCGCGAAAAGCTGTCCCCGCCAGAGTTCGCCCTGTCTTGGCGGTCGGTGGACAGCATCGAGGCGCTGGTGCCGGCGATCATCGCCATGGGCGAGGAGCGCGGCGGCGGCGCCGACCCGCGCACCAGCGACCTGACTTAAGTCCTGGTTGGAACCCAACGCGCCGACCGCTCCTCCCCATGCAATGGGGAGGTGGGCTTTCGAGCGCGCTGCAACCCCGGACTTGATCCGGGGAGAAAGGCCGGAGGGGAGTCGGCGCACTAACTCCCCATCGTCGCCTGTCGCGCTTGCAGCGCGCTCCAGACGACACTTCCCCAGCAAGCTGGGGAAGAGCGATACAGCCTACGCCGTCTCTCCGGCCAGGCGGCGGGCCGCCTTGTCGCGGCCGATCAGGGGCAACAGCGGGGCCATTTCCGGGCCGTGGTCGCGGCCGGTCAGGGCGCGGCGCAGGGGCATGAACAGGCCCCGGCCCTTGGCCCCAGTCTTCTCCTTCACCGCGCTGGTCCAGGCGCCCCAGCTGTCGCCGTCGAGCATGGCCGGCAGCAGGTCGAGCGCGGCGGCGACGACCGGACGGTCCTCTTCGGCGATCAGGGGCTCGGCCGAGCCGGTGACCACCGTGGCCCAGGCCGCCGCGTCGGCAAACAGGCCGAGGTTGGCCCGCACGGCGAGCCAGAAGGACTCGCCCAGGTCCGCGCCGAGCGCCGCCAGCCGGGGCTGGGCGGTCTCGTAGGGCATGGCGTGCAACGTCGCGCCGTTCAGCCGGGCGAGGTCGGCCGGATCGTAACGGCCCGGATGACGGGCCATCTTGTCGAAGGCGAAGGCCGAGGCCAGGGCCTCGATGCTCTCGCCGGGCTCCAACGGATCGGAGGTGCCGATCCGGGCCAGGTGCGAGACCACGGCCAGGGGCTCGTAGCCCTCGTCGCGCAGCTGCAGGATCGACAGGGAGCCGAGGCGCTTGGAGAGGCCCTCCCCGTCCGCCCCGACCAGCAGGGTGGTGTGGGCGAACCGCGGCGCCTTGGCGCCAAGGGCCTCGAAGATCTCGATCTGGGCGCCGGTGTTGGTCACGTGGTCCTCGCCGCGGATCACATGGCTGATGGCCATGTCGATGTCGTCGACCACCGACGGCAGGGTGTAGAGGAACGCCCCGTCCTCGCGGATCAGCACGGGATCGGACATCGAGGCGGTGTCCACCTCGCAGTGGCCGCGCGCCAGGTCCTCCCAGGTCACCCGCTTGCCTTCGAGGCGGAAGCGCCAGTGCGGCCGGCGGCCCTCGGCTTCCAGCGCCGCGCGCTCGGCGTCGGTCAGCTTCAGCGCCGCGCGGTCATAGATCGGCGGCTGGCCGCGCGTCAGCTGCACCTTGCGGCGGCGGTCGAGTTCCTCGCCGGTCTCGTAGCAGGGGTACAGGCGTCCGGCGGCCTTCAGCCGCTCCATGGCCTGGTGATAGAGCGGGAAGCGCGCCGACTGGCTATACTTCTCGTCCCAGATCATGCCCAGCCAGGCCAGGTCGGTCTCGATGCCCTGCTCGAATTCCTTGGTCGACCGCTCCAGATCCGTGTCGTCGATGCGCAGCACGAACTGCCCGCCCTGCTCGCGGGCGAACAGCCAGTTGATCAGCGCGGTGCGGATATTGCCGACATGCAGCCGCCCGGTGGGCGACGGCGCGAAGCGGACCCTTACGGTCATGGGCGGGACGTCCTTCTCAGAGCCGGGCTAGGTCGGCTTTGGGAGGGCGGAAGTCAAGGTGGGAGGGGGCAGGGGGCAGGGATGCATGAAACCCACGGCACATTCCTTCTCCGCTATTGGCAGGAGGAATATCGCCTTCAACTCATAAAATCGGACAAGTATTTCGCGAAATGGACAGCTGTCCAAATTAGGGTAGCCCCGGCTGCGCCGAGTTGGACCCACCGGTTGCTGACGAAGATTGCCACCAACGCCAAGCCCACCATCGGGACGCTCGCACTGGTGACTTGAGTGGGTAGCTGGACGAGCAGGCCCAAGCCAATCCCTGCCGCCGCGTAAACGATAAGGGCGGTGAGGTAGCGTTTCCGGTTGTCGATGTGGAACTGCCATAGATCGAGGGGCTCGCCCTCCTTGGCGTGCGGTGTCGAAAGCACGGCAGCGTAGAACAGGCAAACAGCTTGGAACAAGAATGGCGAGACGGTACCCCACCCCCCACTATCCAAGTTGGGTAAAGTGTGCGCGATCCAGAGAGTGACCCAGAGATCAATGTGCAAGGCGACGATCAGAATCAACCAGATCAGATAGGTCGGAGACCAAGCCACATCGCCTTGTCGCTTCAGCAAATTGGCGTGGCTTTCCAACACCCGTGCCAGCCCCAAGGCCAACAACACTGACACCAGCGGTATTGCGTACCCAAACAGGTCCATGGTCGCCCCCGACTCGCCAGAATTAACGCTAACACCGCAGCCATCGCGATGCCACGTGCTCAAGTCTGAAACGGGGTCCCCTCCCCCCTTCATCTCATGGCGAGACTATCGCCGGACGGGTCAGGTCACTCAAGGTCGGGCCTGCGGCCCGCCGCGCGCGGTGGCGCGAAGCGCCAACCTTGACTGGCCTGACCCGTCCGGCACGCTGGCCTGCATGAGCTTAAGGGCTTTCCTCTCCCGCGAGGGAGAGGGGGACCATGCGGAGCATGGTGGTGAGGGAGACGCGGTGGCTGAAGGCTGCTCGCTGGCGATCCGGACGTCCCTGCCCACCACGGCGCTTCCCTCTCCACCAGCCTCCGGCTGGTCCCCCTCTCCCTCACGGGAGAGGTCAGGTCAGCGCCCGATCGATGAACGCCTGGTCCGCGTCATGCACCCAGCACTCCGCCAGCAGGCCGTGCTCCACCCGGTAGACCAGAACCCGTTCGATCTCGCGGGTCTCGTCGCCGGCGGTGATCGATTCGCGGGCGAGGATCACCGCGCGGGTCGTCCCGGCCATGACGTCGTCGACCGCGACCAGCTTTCGGCCGGTGCGGCGGGTAAATTCCAGCAGGGCCTCGATAGCGGCCGTCTTGCCGCGCTTGGTCCCGGCCATCGGGTTATTCCCCGACCAGTGCACCACGAAGTCGTCGCTGTAGGTCGCCAGCATCGCCGGGAAATCGCCGGCCAGCCAGGCGTCGGCATAGCGCCGCGCCGGGGCCAGGTTGGCGGCTGTGTGATCGGTCATGTGGGTATCATAGGGACAGACACCCCTGGTGTCTGTCCCGCGATGGCGGCGGTGAAAAGGACATACACCGCAGGTGTCTGTCCCCTATTGATCAGTCGTCGCGGTGGACCCGTTCGCGGCGCTCGTGCCGTTCCTGGGCCTCGACGCTCATGGTCGCCACGGGACGGGCCTCCAGGCGCGCCAGGCCGATGGGTTCCCCCGTCTCCTCGCAATAGCCGTAGGACTGATCCTCGATGCGACGCAGAGCCTCGTCGATCTTCGAGATCAGCTTTCGTTGCCTGTCCCGCGTGCGCAGTTCCAGAGCCCGATCAGTCTCCGACGTGGCGCGATCGGCCAGGTCAGGATGGTTCTCGGTCTCCTTCTGGAGATGCGTGACCGTCTCGCGAGATTCGCGGAGGATCTCATCCTTCCAGTTCATCAGTTTCTGTTTGAAGTACTCGAGCTGTCGCTCGTTCATGAACGGTTCGTCGTCCGTCGGACGATAGTCGACCTGTTCAGCTAGAACCGTAGCCGTCTGCATTGACGCCTCACGCCCCCTTTACGCCACGCTCACAAGAGCGGGGCCTTATAACAAACGCCGTCCAACGATCAATGAACCTCGCGTTCGGCGCGCGTTCATGCCGCAATCTTCGCCTGTTCGAGCTTGGCCAGCTCAACCGCGGCGCGGGTTTCGATCTCGCTCAGCAAATCTTCCAGGCGCCCGTCGTCGGTGCTCATGCGCTCCTCGCGCACCGCCCGCATGAGTCGGTCGAGGGCGGATCCGGAGACTTCGCCGTCGATCAACGCCAGCTTCACTTCGTCAAGCACGTCCAGGATGCGCCCGGCGCGGCCCACCGCGCGGCGGCGGCGCTCCAGCGGCCCGCCAACGTCCTGCAGAGCGATGAGGGCGTCCAGCGACCCGACGCCGGTGACGCCGCTGCTGCGGGCCACGTCCGGGGCGGCCCCGGCGCCGCCGACGGACGGCAGCGAAAAGCCGCCCTGTCCGCCCGCCGCCCGGCCCGCGCCCCTGGCGCTTCCGAGTGATCCGGCCCCGCTGGTGCTGGTGACTTTCATGGAGGCGATACGCCGCTCCGAACCCTTGTTCGACCTGAATGTCGGGCTTCAGGCTTGCGGCATGGTTAATGCCGGGCAATTTCTGCCGTCGCCGGGCCGCGCGGCCTCCGTCACGAACCCAACCCTTTGTTTTTTCTTCCTATTATTCTGGCGCGGTTCTCGCAGGGATGCGCGGGTCAGTGCAGTGTCCCGGCGGGAGCGATATGCGTTCATCGATAGTCGGCGGTTTGATCCTCGCCCTGGTCCTGGCCATGACCGGCCCGGCCTACGCCAAGTCGCGCATCAAGGACGTGGTCGAGTTCGAGGGCGTCCGCGAGAACCAGCTGACCGGCTACGGCCTGGTGGTCGGCCTCAACGGCACCGGCGACAACCTGCGCAACGCCCCGATGACCATGCAGAGCCTCGAGGCGATGTTCGAGCGGCTCGGCGTCAATGTCCGGGGCGCCAACCTCAACACCAAGAATGTCGCGGTGGTGATGGTCACGGCCAAGCTGCCGCCCTTCGCCGCCGCCGGCTCGGCCATCGACGTGACGGTCTCCGCCGCCGGCGACGCCAAGAGCCTGCAGGGCGGCACCCTGCTGGTCACCGCCCTGATGGGCGCCGACGGCCAGGTCTATGCCGTGGCGCAGGGGACGGTGCAGACCGGCTCGGTCTCGGCTTCCGGCGCCTCGGGCAGCTCGGTCAGCAAGGGCGTGCCGACCTCCGGCCGTATCGCCGGCGGGGCGACCATCGAGCGCGAGACCGGCTTCCAGATGGCCAACATGGGCCAGCTGCGCATGACCCTGCGCAACCCGGACTTCACCACCGCCCAGCGCATCGCCACGGCGATCAACGGCCGTTATCCCGGCACGGCCGTTGCCGACAACCCGACCATCGTCACTCTGCGCCCGCCGCCCGGACAGGGAATGGTCGCCTTCATGACCGCCGTGGAGACGCTCGAGGTCGAGCCCGACGCCCCGGCCAAGGTGATCGTCGATGAGATCAGCGGCGTCATCGTGATGGGCGACATGGTGCGGATCTCCACCGTCGCCATCGCCCAGGGCAATCTGACCATCTCGGTGCAGGAGACGCCCATGGTCAGCCAGCCCGAACCCTTCAGCCGCGGCGGCGAGACTGTCGTGGTGCCCCAGTCTGATGTGTCAGTCGAGGAGGAGCTGGGCCGCCAGATGCGGATCGTCGGCGGCGGCGCCTCCCTGTCCACCCTGGTCAACGGCCTCAACGCCCTCGGCGTCAGCCCGCGCGACATGATCAGCATCCTGCAGGCCATCAAGGCCGCCGGCGCCCTCCAGGCCGAAATCGAGGTGATGTGATGAGCGACCCGATCGTCTCCCCCGCCACCCTGCCCCCGGCCACGGCGCCGGCCGTCGTCACCGCCCGCATGCGCGAGACGGCCGAGGCGTTCGAGGCATCTTTCCTGTCGCAGATGCTCAAGCCGATGTTCGAAGGCCTTTCGACCGAGGCCCCCTTCGGCGGCGGCGAGG
>JAUXTQ010000059.1 GCA_030678995.1 Caulobacter sp. | reverse complement strand
CGGCGGTCGCCTCGGCGGCGCGCGGGTCGGTCGCCGGGCCGATGGCGGCCCGATCGGCCTTGGCCTGGTCCAGCGCCCGGACGGTGCGGTTCAGGCGGCTTTCGGCGTCGGCGACCCGGGCCTGGGCGGCGTGGCGGCGGGCCTCGTCGGCGGCGACCCCGGCGGCGAGGTTTTCCACCTCATGGTCGGCGGTCACGCGGGCCTCGTCGGTGACCTTCAGGGCCGCCTGCAGCTCGGGCAGGCGCGAGGGGGCGGTCTTGATCTCGGCCTCCACCTCGGCCAGTTCGGCGGCCAGGCGCTCCAGCGCCACCCCGGCGTCCAGGGCGATCTGGCTCTCGCGGGCGGCGTCGGCGTCGATCCGGGCCAGTTCGTTGATGAGCCGCTCGACCTCGGCGGCGGCGGTCTCGTGCTCGCGTTCCAGCCGGTCCTTCTCGATGGCCAGGCGGTGCAGGATGGCGGCGGCGACCGTCTCCTCCTCGCGCAGCGGCCTGATCGCCTCTTCGGCCTTCAGGGCCTCGGCGGTCGCCGTGGCGGCGGCGCGGGCGGTGTCCTCCACCAGCCGGCCGGAGTTGGTCGACTCTTCCTCGACCCGCAGCAGGGTGTCGCGGGCCTCGCTCCAGCGGGCGAACATCACCGCCCCCTGGACCGCGCGGATCTCGGCCGACAGCTTCTTGTAGCGCTCGGCTTGGCGGGCCTCGCGGCGCAGACGGGCGTGGGACGAATCGAGCTCGCGGATCACGTCGTCCAGCCGGGCGAGATTGGCCTCCGCCGCCCGCAGCCGCAGCTCGGCCTCGTGGCGGCGGGTGTGCAGGCCGGAAACCCCGCCGGCCTCCTCGAGGATGCGGCGGCGGTTCTGCGGCTTGGCGGCGATCAGCTCGCTGATCTGGCCCTGGCGGACCAGGGCCGGCGAGTTTGCCCCGGTCGAGGCGTCGGCGAACAGCAGCTGCACGTCCCGGGCCCGCACCTCGCGGCCGTTGACCCGATAGGTCGAGCCCTCACCCCGGTCGATGCGGCGGACCACCTCGATGACGTCATGCTGGTTGAACTGCGCCGGCGCCGTGTGGCCGGCGTTGTCGATGGTCAGGGTGACTTCGGCGTGGTTGCGAGCGGGCCGCGCCCCCGCGCCGTTGAAGATCACCTCGTCCATGCTGTCGGCCCGCATGGCCTTGACGGAGTTGGCCCCCATCACCCAGCGCAGGGCTTCCAGCAGGTTCGACTTGCCGCAGCCATTCGGCCCCACGATGCCCGTGAGTCCGGGCTCGATCCGGAACTCGGTCGGATCGACGAAGGACTTGAACCCGGAAAGGCGGAGCCTCTGGAAGTGCACGGGGCGGGTCGGCCTTCCCTACTTCTTCTTGGCCAGGGCCTTGGCGTAGGCCGCGTCGATCTCGGCCATCGACATCTCGCCCTTGTCGTAGCGGTCGCCGTTGAACAGGAAGGTCGGGGTGGCCTCGATCTTGTCCTCGCGGGCGTACTTCTCCCAGCGGGCGTTGAAAGCCTTCAGGGCCTTCTCGTCGCTGACGCAGGCGATGAACTGCTCTTCGTTCATGCCGGCCGACTGGGCGATGCGCTGCAGCACGCCGCGCATGTCGCCGGTGGTGAAGATCTCTTCCTGACCGTGGAACACCGCGTCGATCACGGTGAAGTAGCGGTCCTTGCCCGCGCAGCGCGCCAGCAGGGCGCCGGCCGCGGCCAGTTCCTGCGGCGGGGTGGCGAACTCGCGGAACACGTAATGGACCTTGCCGGTGTCGATGTACTTGGCCTTGAAGGCCGGGAAGACCTCGCGGTTCCACTGGCCGCAGTGGCTGCAGGCCAGCGAGGCGTATTCGATCACGGTGACCGGGGCGTCGGCCTTGCCCAGGCTCATGTCGTCGGAGGTGACAGCGCCGCCGCCGCCGCCGCAGCCGGCGAGGCCGAGCGCGCCGGCGCCCAGGGTCAGGGTGGAAGCTCCGAGGATCAGGGAGCGGCGATCAATGCGCATGGTGGGATATCCCCCGGGTAAGTGCGAACGATGATTAGAGCCCGATTCCACAGGCTGTAAGAAGGCGGCGTTTCGATGGCGCAACAGCCCGCCGGCGGGAGCGTTGTCAACCGCTCCGGCCGCGCAGGGTTTCGCGGCCCAGGCGGATCAGGGCCTCGCGCAGCGGGCCCTCGGGCTGGTCGGCCAGACCCTCGGCCAGCGCCTGTTCGGCGGCCGCGTCGAGCGGACCCTTGGGCCGGCGGCGGATGGCCTGCGGCCTCGCGGCATGGGCGCGCACGGCGCCCTGGACGATGCGCAGGCGGGTGATCGTCCCCTCGCCGAGGATCAGGGAGACCTTCTTGAGGATGTCGGGCGCCTGGTGCTGGACGATGGCGGCGGCCGGGCCGGCGACCCGCAGCTCCAGCGTGCCGGGCGCGTTGCCCCGCGCCTTGACCAGCTTCACCGGCTCGGTGTGGCGGGCCAGGGTCTCGCCGACGATCTCGCCCCACTTCAGTTGAAGTTGTCCCGGCCCCTGACCGAACCGCTCTTCCAGCACCTTGAGCACCGGGGCGAGGGACCTGCCTGCCGGCGGCGCCGATCGCCGCGGCGGCTTGCTCCTGCGGCGAGAGAGAATCTCGGCGGCTTCCTGAACGGTGGGGAGCGGGCGGCGGGGGGGCATGGATTGAGCCTATATCACACCGCTCATCCCGGCGAATGCCGGGACCCAGATCAAAGGGCGATGTGGCCAGCCGGTTGAGACCCCGTTTTGTCATCTGGGTCCCGGCATTCGCCGGGATGAGCGGAAATGATAGTCAGCGGTGATGGAAACCCCCGCTCTCCGCGCCGCCCTGCTGGCCTGGTACGACGCCGGCGCCCGCGACCTGCCGTGGCGGGCGGGGCCGGGCAGCGCGGCGCGGGCCGATCCCTACCGGGTCTGGCTGTCGGAGGTGATGCTGCAGCAGACCACCGTGCCGCACGCGACGCCCTATTTCCTCGCCTTCACCCGCCGCTGGCCGACCGTCTCCGCCCTAGCCGCCGAGGCCGACGGCGAGGTGATGGCCGCCTGGGCCGGGCTCGGCTACTACGCCCGCGCCCGCAACCTGCTGGCCTGCGCCCGCGCGGTGGCGGCCGACCACGGCGGGGTGTTTCCGGATACGGAGGAGGGGCTGCGGGCCTTGCCGGGGGTCGGCGCCTACACCGCCGCCGCCGTGGCCGCCATCGCCTTCGACCGCGAGGCCAATGTGGTCGACGGCAATGTCGAGCGGGTCATGGCGCGGCTGTTCGCCGTGGAAGCGCCGCTGCCCGACGCCAAGCCGGAGCTGAAGCGGCTGGCCGGGGAGCTGGTCACCGCAGATCGGCCCGGCGACTGGGCCCAGGCGCTGATGGACCTTGGCGCGACGGTGTGTCGTCCCAAGGCGCCGCTGTGCGACCGGTGCCCTGTGTCGAGGTTCTGCGCGGGGTTCGCGCAGGGCGATGCCGAGACCTTTCCTCGCAAGACGAAGAAGGCCGACCGGCCGAGGCGGTTCGGCGTGGCGTATCTTCTGACGCGCGGCGGGGAGGTGGCGCTGGTTCGCCGCCCGCCGAAGGGTCTGCTCGGCGGCATGCTCGGCCTGCCGACCAGCGACTGGCGCGCAACGCCGTGGATGGACGAAGAGGCCGAAGCCGCCGCTCCCGCTTCAGCGAAATGGAAAGACGCCGGCGAAATCGACCACGTCTTCACCCATTTCGCCCTGACCCTCCGGGTCTTCCGCGCGGAGGGGGCGATGGAGGCGGAGTGGACGGCGAGGGAAGGGCTGGGCGCCCTGCCGAGCGTGTTCCTGAAGGCTGCGCGGAAGGGGTTGGGTGCGTCCTTCGAGACGCTCGCCTGACGGCTCGCTCCTCAGGATGACGCGAAGGGGTGGGCATCAAAAAGTGTTCGTCATGGTGAGGAGCGGACCCTCAGGTCCGCGTCTCGAACCACGCAACTAAGCCGCCATCTCCGCCCGCACCTTGGTGCGGAGCACGTCGATCGGCGCCAGGCCCTTGTCGGTCTTGATGTGCCAGTAGGTCCAGCCGTTGCAGGCCGGTTGGCTCTGGACCATGGCGCCGAGCTTGTGGATCGAGCCGGTCAGGTCGCCGATGGCCAGGGAGCCGTCGGCGCGGACCTTGGCGGCGCTTTTGCCCTTGGGGCACCAGACGGTGTCGCCCGGGCGCAGCAGGCCGGCCTCGACGATCTGGCCGAAGGGCACGCGGACCTCGGACTTCTTGCTGCCCATGACTTCCAGGTCCTCCGGCGAGACCGGGATGACCTTGCGGATGCGCTCCTTCGCGTGGGCGACGTATTCGCTCTCGCGCTCGATGCCGATGAACCGGCGGCCCAGCCGCTTGGCCGCCGCGCCGGTGGTGCCGACACCGAAGAAGGGGTCGAGGATCACGTCGCCGGGCCGGGTCGAGGTCAGGATCACCCGGTGCAGCAAGGCCTCGGGTTTCTGGGTCGGGTGCGCCTTGTGGCCGTCGCTGCCCTTGATCCGCTCCTCGCCGGTGCACAGGGGCAGGGTCCAGTCGGACCGCATCTGCACCTCGTCATTGGCCATCTTCATGGCGTCGTAGTTGAAGGTGTAGCGCTTGCCGCCGCGGCTCTTGGCGGCCCAGATCAGGGTCTCGTGGGCGTTGGCGAAGCGGGTGCCCTTGAAGTTGGGCATCGGGTTCGACTTGCGCCAGACCACGTCGTTGAGGATCCAGAAGCCCAGGTCCTGCAGCACCGTGCCGACGCGGAAGATGTTGTGGTAGCTGCCGATGACCCAAAGGGCGCCGTCGTCCTTCAGGACCCGCCGGCACTCGGCCATCCAGGCCTTGGTGAAGTCGTCATAGGCCTTGAAGCTCTCGAACTGGTCCCAGTGGTCGTCGACCGCGTCGACCTTGGAATTGTCCGGCCGCAGCAGGTCGCCGCCGAGCTGGAGATTGTAGGGGGGGTCGGCGAAGACCAGGTCCACCGACTTGTCGGGCATCTTGCGCAGCTGCTCGATACAGTCGCCCTGGATGATGGTTTCCGCGCCGAACGCCATTTTGCAACAAGCCCCTGAACCCGAGA
>JAUXTQ010000058.1 GCA_030678995.1 Caulobacter sp. | reverse complement strand
CGAGTAGCGGTCGCCCTCGGGCAGCTGCATGACCATGCCCAGAGCCCGGCCGCGCGGGACGATGGTCGCCTTGTGCACGGGATCGGCCGACGGCACCGTGATCGCCACCAGGGCGTGGCCGCCCTCGTGATAGGCGGTGTTGCGCTTCTCTTCCTCGCTCATGGCCATGGAACGACGTTCGGCGCCCATCATGACCTTGTCCTTGGCCATCTCGAAATCGTCGTGTGTGACCATGCGGCGGTTCTTGCGGGCGGCCAGCAGGGCGCCTTCGTTGACCAGGTTGGCCAGATCCGCGCCGGAGAAGCCGGGGGTGCCGCGGGCCAGGGTGCGCACATCCACGTCGGCGGCCAGCGGCACGTTGCGCATGTGCACGCGCAGGATCTTTTCGCGGCCGGAGACGTCGGGATTGGGCACCACCACCTGGCGGTCGAAACGGCCCGGGCGCAGCAGCGCCGGGTCCAGCACGTCGGGACGGTTGGTGGCGGCGATCAGGATGATGCCTTCGTTGGCCTCGAAGCCGTCCATCTCGACCAGCAGCTGGTTGAGGGTCTGCTCGCGCTCATCGTTGCCGCCGCCCAGGCCGGCGCCGCGGTGGCGGCCGACGGCGTCGATTTCATCGATGAAGATGATGCAGGGGGCGTTCTTCTTGGCCTGTTCGAACATGTCGCGCACGCGGCTGGCGCCGACGCCGACGAACATCTCCACGTAGTCCGAGCCGGAAATGGTGAAGAAGGGCACGCCCGCCTCGCCGGCGATGGCGCGGGCGAGCAGCGTCTTGCCGGTGCCCGGAGGGCCGATCAGCAGGGCGCCCTTGGGGATCTTGCCGCCCAGACGCTGGAACTTGGCCGGGTCCTTCAGGAAGTCGACGATCTCGGCCAGGTCTTCCTTGGCCTCGTCGACGCCGGCCACGTCCTCGAAGGTGACGCGGTTCTTGTTCTCGGTCAGCAGGCGGGCCTTGGACTTGCCGAAACCCATGGCGCCCCGGGCGCCGCCCTGCATCTGGCGCATGAAGAAGACCCACACCCCGATCAACAGCAGGATCGGCAGGGCCTGGATCAGCAGGTTGACCAGCAGCGAGCGTTCGCCGGTCTTGAAGGCGATGTTGACCCCGCGGGCTTCCATCCGCTTCACCAGATCGCTGGAATCGGACGGAACGACGACGGTGTAGACCTTCTTGTCGGCGCCGCTGACGTCGACGCTGGCGCCGCGGAAGATGGCGGTCTTCACCTCGCCGGCGTCCACGCGCGCGACAAGGGTGGAATAGGGGACTTCGGCCGCCGCGCCGGTGGCCGCGCCGCGCGGCGCCATCATGCTCCACACGCCGGCGGCGATAACGACGATCACCGCCCAGATGGCCAGGTTCCGCAGGTTCATTCGCTCAAACTTCCTGTGCTTATCGCCCTGAACATAGGGCGGCGGCGTCGATTTCGCCACGCGCGCGATTCGTCACGGGGCCGGCTCGGTGTCAACGCTTCCCGTTGCCGCCCTAAAACGGGTCAGGGCCAGCGCGCGGACGCGAACGGTGAGTGTCTCTGCAAGGATCGGGCAACTCACCGCGCCGTCCTGGCGCACCAGCACGGGCAGGGTGGGCCTGGCGGCGGCGGGGATGGCCTTGAGGCTTGTCTGCTGGGCGGGCGGCAGTTTTGTGGCGAGGCCCGACAGGGGCTTCACGGTCAGGTCGTCCCGGTCGGCGGCGACCTCGAACCGGCCGTCCCAGACGACGGTTTCGCCGGGCCGCAGGGGCAGGGGGTGCAGGCGTCCCGCGCTGATCTCGCCGGCGTCGCGCATGACGGTGATGGCCTGGCCGTCGGCCTCGATACGGCCGCCGGCCAGGGTGATGACGAACGGCTCCCCGTCCCGCAGCCGCCGCGCGAGGCTGTTCAGACTGTCCCCCCGCGGCGGCCTGGACGTGCCGGCGGCGCACAGGGCGGCGATGGCGACGGTGGAGGGGGGAGAAGAGCGAGAAAGCACCAATCCTCCCCAGCGAAGTGGGGGAGGGGGACCGCCGGAGGCGGTGGAGGGGTCGGCGCGAGCGCCAGCGGCCCAATCTTGAATTCCGGTCTTTCCGACCGGGCCGGCGGCGCCCCCTCCACCATGCTCCGCATGGTCCCCCTCCCCTCTGCGAGGGGAGGAATGACGGGCTCTGGATCTCGCGAACCGCACGTCTTCGTTGGCCGGATCGTCGATCCAGTCTTCCCCTGACTCGCGCAGGAACGCCCGCAAGGTCTCGCGGGTCACGCCCAGCAGTGGCCGCAGGATGAAGACGTCCCGGCCCTCCGGCCAGACCGGCGAGGGAGCCCAGACTCGCGCGTCCGGCACCGTCGAGCCCTGCGCCCGCATGGCGGCGGATTCGGCCAGGTCGTCGGCGGTGTGACCCATCAGGATGACCCTGGCGCCGGCCTCGCGGGCGGCCTCGGCGAGCAGGGCGTGGCGGGCGTGGCGGGCGGCGGCGGGCAGGCCGGTCTTCGGCTTCTCGCCGGTCCAGGCCAGGGCGCGGAAGGCGAGACCCAGCCCGCTGGCCGTCCGCGCGCAGCGAGCGGTCCAGCCGGCGCTGTCCGGGTTCAGGCCGTGATCGACGGTCAGGACGAGGATCCGCCGGTCATGGGCGTCGGCCCAGGCCTTCACCAGCAGCAGCAGGGCCAGGGAATCGCCGCCGCCCGACAGGGCCACGGCCAGCGGCGCCGGCGAGGCGGCCCTCAGCCGGCGGTCGAGGATCGGGGTGATCGATTGCTGAAGGTCCAACGCTCTCCCATCCACTCATCCCCGCGAAGGCGGAGACCCGGGC
The DNA here is from genome assembly GCA_030678995.1 of Caulobacter sp. Classification (GTDB taxonomy): domain Bacteria; phylum Pseudomonadota; class Alphaproteobacteria; order Caulobacterales; family Caulobacteraceae; genus Caulobacter. The sequence continues at coordinate 4,391 of JAUXTQ010000058.1, read as the reverse complement.
GTTTTAGCGCTTGGCGCCGCCTGTCCCAGAAAAAACCTGGGTCCCCCGGATTCACAATCGAGGTGCACCACCCTGTGCCTGAGGTGTTGCGCGGGGATGAGCGGGTTTTGGATTCAGTGGAAGTCGCGGCTGCGCACCAGGCGTGAGCGCACCGCTTCGCCGGGCCGGGGCGCGCGGCCCTCCTCGCGCATGCGGGCCAGCTGGGGCGTCAGGTCGGTGAAGCGCTCGGCGACCACATGAATCACCTGGCCCTCGGCCCTGCCGTCGTGATCCCGCTGGATGCGGCCGTGGACGACCATGAAGGCGGCGCTCATGGCCAGCCGCCGGTTGGCGGTGAAGACGTCCTTCCAGACCACCGCGTTGGCCGGCCCGGTCTCGTCCTCAAGGGTGATGAACACCACCCCCCTGGCGGTGCCCGGGCGCTGGCGGATCAGCACCAGCCCCGCCACCGAAACGCGGGACCCGCTCTTCAGCTTCGGCAGGTCGGCGGCGCGGGTGCAGCCCATGCGGTCCAGCGACGGCCGGAAGAAGCCGCAGGGATGGGCCTTCAGCGACAGGCCGGCGGTGCGGTAGTCCTCCGCCACATGCTGGGGCAGGGTCATGACCGGCAGGGCGGCGGCGGCCTCGAACAGCGGCAGGCCGGCCAGCATGGAAGCGCCGTCCTCGGCCGCCGCCTCGACCCCCTCGCCCTTCACCGCCCACAGCGCCGCCCGCCGGTCCATGCCGAGGGAGCGGAAGGCGTCGGCCTCGGCCAGCAGCTCCATTGACCGCCGGGACAGCCGGGCGACCCGGGCAATGTCGGTCAGCGTCCGCGCGCCGGCCTGCCGCGCCGCCACCAGGCGCAGGCCGCCGTCCTTTTTCAGCCCCTTCACCTGGCGCAGGCCCAGCCTCACGGCCCTGAGCCGCTCGCCGGGTTTCGCCGATGGCTCCAGGGTGCAGTCCCAGTCGCTGTGCAGGATATCCACCCCCCGGATCTCCACCCCATGCTCGCGGGCGTCCCGGACCAGCTGGGCCGGCTGGTAGAAGCCCATCGGCTGGGAATTGAGGATCGCCGCGCAGAAGGCGTCCGGGTACCAGCATTTGAGCCAGGACGAAGCGTAGACCAGCAGGGCGAAGCTGATGGCGTGGCTCTCGGGGAACCCGTAGGAGCCGAAACCCTTGATCTGCTCGAAGCAGCGGGTGGCGAAATCCAGGTCGTAGCCGCGGCGGACCATGCCGCCGACGAACTTCTCCTCGTGGTCCTCGAGGTTGCCCAGGTTCTTGAAGGTGGCCATGGCCCGGCGCAGCAGGTTGGCCTCCTCGTCGGTGAACCTGGCCGCCTCGATGGCCAGGCGCATGGCCTGTTCCTGGAACAGCGGCACGCCGAGGGTCTTCTTCAGCACCGCCTTGAGCTCGTCCTCCGGACCGTGCTCCGGCGAGGGCGAGGGGTAGCTCACCGGCTCCACCCCGGCGCGGCGCTTGAGGTAGGGATGGACCATGCCGCCCTGGATCGGTCCGGGCCGGACGATCGCCACCTCGATGACCAGATCGTAGAACCGCCGGGGCTTGAGGCGGGGCAACATGGACATCTGCGCCCGGCTCTCGACCTGGAACACGCCGATGGAGTCGGCCTTGCAGAGCATCTCGTAGACCCGCGGGCACTTCTGCGGGATGTGGGCGATGTCGGTGAACAGCCGGCCGTGCCCGGCGAGCAGGGTCTCGCCGTGATGCAGGTTGAGCAGGTCCATGCCGCGCTTGAGGCAGGTCAGCATGCCCAGGGCCAGCACATCGACCTTCATCAGCCCCAGGGCGTCGATATCGTCCTTGTCCCAGGCGATGAAGGTGCGGTCCTTCATCACCGCGTTGCCGATCGGCACGGTCTCGTTGAGCCTGCGTTTGGTCAGGACGAAGCCGCCCACGTGCTGGGACAGGTGGCGGGGAAAGTTCAGCAGCTCGGCGCCGAGGGTGACGGCGCGCAGGATTTCGGGGTTCTTCGGGTCCAGCCCGGCCTGGCGGATGTGATCGTCGGCGATCTCGCCGCCCCAGCTGCCCCAGACGGTGTTGGCCAGGGCGGCAGTGATGTCCTCGGTCAGGCCCAGGGCCTTGCCCACGTCGCGGATCGCGCTGCGTGGCCGGTAGTGGATGACGGTGGCGCAGATGGCCGCGTGATGCCGCCCGTAGCGGCGGTAGACATACTGCATCACCTCCTCGCGCCGCTCGTGCTCGAAGTCGACGTCGATGTCCGGCGGATCGCCGCGCTCCTTGGACAGGAACCGGCAGAACAGCAGGTCCTGGTCCTCTTCGGTGGGATCGACGGCGGTGACACCCAGGCAGAAGCAGACCACCGAATTGGCCGCCGAGCCGCGCCCCTGGCAGAGGATCGGCACGGGCCGGGCGCGGGCCCACTGGACGATGTCGTGCACGGTGAGGAAGTAGTTGGGGTAGTCGAGCTCGGCGATCAGCTTCAGCTCCTTGTGGAGCAGGGCCGTCACCTTGTCGGGGATGCCCTTGGGATAGCGCCAGGCGGCCCCGCTCCAGGACAGGTCAGTCAGGTGCTGGATGGCCGTCTTGCCCGGCGGGACCGGCTCGTCGGGATACTCCTCGCGCAGGGCGCCCAGGTCGAAGCCGATGCGGTCGGCGATCTCCACCGAGCGTTCCAACGCGCCGGGCCAGCGGGCGAACAGGCGGGCCATCTCGTCCGGCGTCTTCAGATGCCGCTCGGCGTTGGCCTCCAGCCGGAAGCCGGCCTCCTGGATCGTGCAACCCTCGCGGATGCAGGTCAGGATGTCCTGCAGCGGCCGGCGTTCGGGGGCGTGGTAGAGGACGTCGCCCGTGGCGACCATCGGCGCGCCGATCCGCGCCGCCAGCCCGGCCAGCCGGTGCAGCCGCTTGCCGTCCTGCGCCCCGTAGAGCCGCGAGGCCGCCAGCCAGACTCGTCCCGCCAGATCGCTGGCCAGGCGCCCCGCGCGGGTCTCGAACGCCGCGTCGAGGCGGTCCGGCGGGACGATCAGGCACAGCTGACCCTCGGCATGCTCAAGGAAGTCCTCCAGCAGCAGGTCGCACTCGCCCTTCTCCGCCCCGCTCTGGCCGACGCTCAGCAGCCGGGTCAGCCGGCCGTAGGCCTCCCGGTCGGCGGGGTAGCAGAGCAGGCTGGGGGTCCCGTCGATGAAGTCCAGCCGGCAGCCGGTCAGGCTGCGCGCGCCGACGTCCCTGGCCGCCGCCCAGGCCCGCACCACCCCGGCCAGGCTGTTGCGGTCGGTGACGCCGATAGCCTCCAGCCCCAGGGCGTGCGCCGTGGTCGCCAGCTCCCCCGGATGGGAGGCCCCGCGCAGGAAGCTGTAGTTGCTGGTGGCCTGCAGCTCGACGTACCGGGTCACGCGAACACCCCGTGCAGCCACCAGCGCACCGCGATCTCCGGGTCGCCGTAGAGCCCGGCGCGGTAGATCCAGAAGCGGCCGCCCGCCTCGTCCTCGACCCGGTAGTAGTCGCGCACGAAGCCGGTGCGGACCTCGTCGATGGACTTGCGCCACCATTCCTCGGCGATGCGTTCAGGCCCCTCGGCCAGGCGCACCCGGTGGCGGCGGCCGCGCCAGGTGAAGGTCGCCGGCGGGGCGTCGGGCAGCTCGGCCACGGCGGTGATCGCCTCGGGATGGGCCAGCAGCCGGACAGGGCGCGGTCGGTCGGGGCTCCAGCCCGTCGGGCCGGCGGCGGTCATCGGCGCAGCGGCCCTCACCGCCCGCTCGGGCACATGGCTTTCGAACACCTCGGCCCGCCAGACCTGGTCCTCGCCCAGCCGGTTGGCCAGCCGATCGACCAGGGCCGCCAGCCCCTCCTCGGCCATGGCCGCGCGGCTGTTGTCGAGCCGACCCTGGGCGGCGGAGACCAGCTCTACCCCGTCGGCCCACAGGGTCACCGCGTCGATGCCGAAACCGGGGTCGATGACCTCCAGTCTGGGGGCGATCAGGCGGGTCAGGGCGCGGGCGTCCCGGCCGAGGGCGGAGAGGCCGATGCGGGTGGAAAAGGCCCGGCCGTCGAGGCGGTGGAAAGTCAGTTCGAACCGCCGCGCGCCGCGCCCTTCGGTCTCCAGCCGGGCGCAGAGGCGGACGGCGATGTCCCCGGCGGCGCGGACCAGATCGTCCAGCACGCTGATCGGCTCGGCGAAGGCCAGCCGGTCGAACCAGGGCGTGGGCGGGCGGCGAAAGGTCAGCGCCTCCTCGGCCTGGCCCAGGGCCTGGTCCAGCCGGCGCACCACCAGCGGCCCGAACCGCCGGGTCAGCTGGGCCCGGGGCAGGCCCAGCAGCCGGTTGATGCGAGTCAGGCCCAGCCGGGGCAGCTGGGCGGTCGCCGCCTCGTCCAGCCGCAGGGCCGCCACCGGCAAGGGGGCGAGCACCGGCGCCTGGCCGCCGGGCGGC
>JAUXTQ010000057.1 GCA_030678995.1 Caulobacter sp. | reverse complement strand
GCCGCCCGTCAAGGACGGGCCGCGCATCAACGACGAGATCCGCGTCCCGCGCGTCCTGCTGATCGACCAGAACGGCGAGAAGCAAGGCGAGATGCCGACCTCCGCCGCCCTCGAGGCCGCCGAGGAAGCCGGCCTGGACCTTGTCGAGATCGTTCCCAACGCTGACCCGCCCGTCTGCAAGATCCTGGACTACGGCAAGTTCAAGTTCCAGGAGCAGAAGAAGAAGAACGAAGCGCGCAAGCGTCAGAAGGTGGTGGAGATCAAGGAGATCAAGCTCCGTCCCAACATCGACGTGCACGACTACGAGGTGAAGGCGCGCTCGATGACCCGCTTTTTCGAGGAGGGCGACAAGGTCAAGGTCACCCTGCGCTTCCGCGGCCGCGAAATGGCCCACCCGGAGCTGGGGATGAAACTGCTCCAGAAGGTCCGCGCCGACTTCGACGTCGTCGCCAAGTGCGAATACGAGCCTCGCATGGAAGGCCGCCAGATGATCATGATCCTCGCGCCGCGGTAGCGCGCGAACAGGTCACACGGCCCTTGACCGCCTCCGGGTTCCCTCCGCATGGTCCGCGCGGGGAAGTAATCCCGGGGGCGGTTTCATGTTCAGAGTGTTGGCCATGCTCACGCTGGTCGTGGGCCTGTCGTTCCCCGGCGTGTCGGCGAGGGCGGCGCCGCTGGAGGCCTACGGTCGCCTTCCGCTGATCGAAGAAGCCCGCATCTCGCCCGACGGCGCGATGATCGCCTACGCGGTGACCGATGGCGAGAACCGCACGATCCTGATCCGCCGACTCGCCGACGGACTGGTGCTGGCCCGCATCGCCGCCGGTGATCACAAGCTGCGCGATATCAGCTGGGCGGGATCGGCCCACCTGATCTACACCATGTCCAAGACCGGCACGCCGATGGACTTCACCGGCCCGAGGCGGGAAATGTGGCTCTCGGTGGTCTTTGACCTGGCCACCGGAGCCCAACGCGGCCTGATGGAAGACGCCCCCGGGGCGATGACGACCGTCTATGGCCATCCGCGCATTCGCCTCATCGATGGCGAACTCTACGCCATCGTGGAGGGCGTGGATTTCGAAGGCAACAGGGGCCGCTTGTCGCTGTTCCGCATCCGGTTGAGGGACGGCAAGGGTGTCCTGCTGGCGCCCGGGCTGGCCGACACCGACGACTGGGAAGCCGACGCTGCCGGCGACGCCTTCGCCCAGTCGGAATACGACCAGCGCGCCGGCCAATGGAGGCTGCGCATGCGCAGGGGCAAGGACTGGCCGGTCGTCGCCAGCGCCGACCACCCGATCGACAGCCCGCGGCTGGTGGGCCTGGGCCGGGACGGCCAGTCCCTGCTGGTCAGCGATGTAGACCGCGACGGCGCCTTCCAGTTGCGGGAGTACCCGAAAGACGGCGGCGCGCCGCAGGATGTCCCCGCCTCCGACTACGACCAGCTGGTGTTCGATCCTGTTACCCGGGCCCTGGTGGGGACCGGCGCGCTGATCGGCGAGGATTTCCGCTACAGCTTCTTCAACCCCCGGGTCGACGCGGCTTGGCGGTCGGTGCTGAAGGCCTTCCCGGGTCTTCCCGCACGGCTGGTCTCGGCCTCGGACAACTGGCGGCAGCTGGTGGTGCTAATCGAGCGCAAGACGCTCGGCCCTGGCTATGTGCTCGTCGACCTGGACGCGAAGAAGGCCGAGTGGCTGGGCGACGTCTATGCCGGCCTGAAGCCCGCCGACATCGCCGAAGTCCGCTACGTGACCTACAAGGCCGCCGACGGCCTGACGATCACCGGCTACCTGACCCTGCCGTCGGGCCGCGACCCCCGGGGACTGCCGCTGGTGGTGCTGCCGCACGGCGGCCCGGCCTCCCGCGACACGCCCGGCTTCGACTGGTGGGCCCAGGCCCTGGCCTCCCGCGGCTACGCGGTGTTGCAGCCGAACTTCCGTGGATCGAACGGCTTCGGCCGCGTCTTCCTTGAGGCGGGCTACGGCCAATGGGGCCGCAAGATGCAGACCGACCTGTCGGACGGCGTGCGCTTTCTGGCCGGCGAAGGGATCATCGATCCCAAACGGGTCTGCATTGTCGGCGGCAGCTACGGCGGATACGCCGCCCTGGCCGGAGCCACGATCGACACCGGCGTCTACCGTTGCGCGGCAGCCGTCGCGGGGGTGTCGGACCTGCAGCGCATGCTCGCGTCTGGATCGGACCGGGGGCGCAATTCCACCACGCGCTACTGGGCCCGTTTCATGGGCGTCAGCGGCGCGAACGATCCGGCCCTCGACGCGCTCTCGCCGGTCAATCTGGCCAGTCGCGTGACCATCCCGATCCTGCTGGTCCACGGCAAGGACGACACGGTCGTGCGCTACGAGCAGAGCGAGCTGATGGCCAAGGCGTTGCGAAAGGCCGGCAAGCCGGTCGACTTCGTCACATTGCCCGGCGAGGACCACTGGCTGTCACGCGGCGCGACCCGCCTGCTGATGCTCCAGTCGTTGGTGGCCTTCCTGGAGCGGCATAACCCGCCGGGATAGCAGCGGTCATCTTGAAGCGGGGATGCTCACCCTGATTGCTGAACAGCTGATCGACCGTCGAAAAAGAGTGACTGGGCGGTTTTTGCGTCTGGCGGCGCCATGCTCCGGGTGTCTGTCCCGTGCAACGCTTGAAGAAGCGGGTGAAGATCGCCGGTTCCGCGTAGCCGAGCGCCGCCGTTATGTCGGACAGGGGCAGGTCGGAGTGCCTCATCAGGCGCTGGGCGAGTTCGAGCCGCGTCTCCTCCATCAAGCGCCGGAAGGGCTTTCCCTCCTCGGCAAGCCGGCGTTGCAGGGTCCGGAGCGGTATTCCCAGATCCGCGGCGACACCGAGTCCGCCCCCCCATCGGTCGCCCAGGCCGCGCCAGATTCGGTCACGGACCTGCCCGGCCAGCCCGCCGCCGACGAACCGGGTCCGCTCCGACAGGTGGGCGTAGAGGATCCGGTTGAGTTCCAGGTTGGCGCGAGCCACCGGGAGATCGAGGAGGCCCGCTCGAAACGCGACAGCCGTCGTCTCCTGTCCGAACAGGACCGGAGCGTCGAAAAAGGTTTCATGCGCGGTGGTCGAGCGCGGCTTTCGCCGGGTCAGATAGACGGCGTCCGGCGTCCAGTCCTGGCTCGTCAGGCTCCTCAGCAGACCCACGGCCGCGGCCGCCAGGTGGTCGAGTTGCTGGTCGAGCGCCGGCGGGTTCGACAGCACCACCTGGCCGATCAGAATCGCCTCCGGACCATTGCGCTCGATCCGCGCCCGGACGCCGCCGTCCTGGAGAGCGGGCAGTAGTTGGAGAAGCTGTCCGACCGCCTCGCCGACACTGGCCGCGCTGCCGAGCAGCGAGCCGAGTTCGCCGAAGGTCTCCAGCGTTCGTCGGCGGGCCAGCGCGAGCCCGAAATCCTCTCGTCCGGTCAGGACGGCGGCGCGCCCGAGGGCGACCTGGAAGGCGTGGGGCGCGAAGCCTGCCCCGTCCGGCCGCTCGACGGCCAACCGCAGCGACGCGGGATCGCCGCCCAGTTCGACGACCAGACCGGTGACGGCGTCGAGCGCCGCGCTCAGGGAACGAAGTCGCATGGCGGCGTATCGCCGGATGTTTGGCGCAAAAAGTCAAGCGGGCGGGCGGCGTTGGGGTCAAGGTCGCGGTTACGGACGCAGACAATCGACTTCACAGGAGCCAACCCCATGATCATCGGTTCGCATCATTCCGGTCGCGCGCGACGCCACGCCTGGCGGGTCGCGCTGTTTCTCGGCGCGGCCCTGGCGACGCCTCTCGGCGCCGTCGCGAGCGAGCCGGCCGCGGCCCCGCCCCTCGCGCCGCCGGGCGCGACGGCTCCCGACGCGGCCGCGCGGGAAGAACTGGCCTACGCCTATGCGCTGCAGGCCTATGTCTTCGCGTTTCCGCTGGTCATCACCGAGCGGGAGCGGCTGCGGCGCGAAAAGCTGACCGCGCCCCTGGGCGACTCGCCGGCCGCGCCGATCAACCAGCTCGGCCACATGACCCGCCTCGCCACGGCGCAGGGCGACCTGCCCTACAGCCCCAACAACGACACGGTCTACACCGGCGTGGCGCTCGATCTCAGGGCGGGGCCGATCATCCTGCGCATGCCCGAGATCCGCGATCGCTATGTCTCGGTCCAGGTGACCGACGCCTATATCGAGAACCAGCCCTACCTCTATTCGACGCGGGTGAACGGCGGACAGGCGCTCGACATCGCCTTCGTCGGTCCGGACTGGCAGGGCGACCTGCCCAGGGGCCTGGCCGTCGCCCGGATGCCGACGAACCTCACGTCGATCGCCGTGCGGATTGCGGTCCACGGCCAGGACGACCTGGCCGCCGTCCGCCGCTACCAGGACGCGATGTCGCTGACCGCGCTGGCGGACTGGAAGGACGGACCGTCGGGGACGCCGCCGCCGGCGCCCGCCGTCCGGGCGCGCACGCGCTATGAGGGAGACTTCGCCTATTTCCGGCTGGTCGCCGACCTGATGGCCGAGAACCCGCCGCCCGCCAAACATGTGGGCATGCTGGCGATGATGCGGCGGATCGGCCTGGTTCCCGGCAAGCCGTTCGATCCCGCCAGACTCGATCCGGCCACCCGGGCCGGCATCCTGCGCGCCGAGAAGGAGGGGCCGGCGATCATCGACCTGATCCGGCGGACCCGCGGGACGCCGACCGCCACCGGGTGGACGGCGAACCGGGCCGCGCTGGCCAACGACTTCGACTACCCGACACGCGCCGGCAATGCCCTGGTTGGCCTGATGGGCAACGATCCCGAGGAGGCGCTCTACTTCAACAACTTCTTCGGCGCGGACGGGCAGGCGCTGCGCGGCGGCCGGGCCTACCGGCTGCATTTCAGGGCGGGCGACATTCCCCGCACCGACGCCCTGGGCTTCTGGTCCCTGACCCTCTACGACGCCCGCCGCTTCCAGTTCATCGACAACCCGCTCGATCGCTACGCCCTGGGCAGCCGGGACGACCTGGTCCGCAACGCCGACGGCTCGGTCGACATCTATGTGCAGCCCACCGCCCCGGGCGGCGCGCGCGACCGCAACTGGCTGCCCTCCCCGGCGAGCGGCGATTTCAAGCTGACCCTGCGGGTCTACATGCCGACGCCGGACCTCGTCGCCGCCTATCGACAATCCTCCTACCTCGCGCCGCCCGTCGAACCGGCGGAGTGAGAGGGGACGACGTCGGCGGGCCGGGGTGCCGGCGTCGGCGTCGGCTATCGGAGCAGTGATCCGGATAAACCGAGGGCGGCTCTTGCGAGCCGCCCCGGCAACGTCTCCCCTTGCGGGGCAACGGACTCCCTCTCGGGGCCGCGAATGTAGAGTATAGCCCAAGAACCGCTGGAAACGGGGACCGTGGAAACGGGGACACTCGAAACGGGGACACTCACTCTATATCGACAATCGATTTGTTGTTTATCGATAAATAGTGAGTGTCCCCGTTTCCGGAGCTGGGCATGAAACTGCTCCAGAAGGTCCGCGCCGACTTCGAGATCATGGCCAAGTGCGAATACGAACCCCGCATGGAAGGCCGCCAGATGATCATGATCCTCGCGCCGCGGTAGGGTTCCGGGGACATGCACTTCAGTGCGTGTCCCCTTTGAACTGAAACTGCGGGGGACACGCACTGAAGTGCATGTCCCTGCTCTAACGCCCCGGCCTCACCGCCGGGGCGTTTTGCGTTTCGATGCCCTTCTCCCGGAGGGAGAAGGTGTCAGCGCAGCTGACGGATGAGGGGGTTCGGCGCCGGCGCAATCCTCATCCGAGCCGCTTCGCGGCCCACCTTCTCCTTCCAGGAGAAGGGATGAAGACATTCATCTCTTGCAGGCCAGCGTGCCGATCGGATCAGGCTGGTCAAGGTTGGCGCTTCGCGCCACCGCGCGCGGCGGGCCGCAGGCCCGACCTTGAGCAGCCTGATCCGACCGGCGATAGTCTCGCCATGAGATGAAGGGGTTGGTGAGGGCGACAATCAGATGAAAACCGAACGCCTGCTGCTGCTCCTTTGCCTGTCCATCATCGCGCAGTCCGCTCTTGGCTCGGCTGCCGAGGCTTCCGGACCGCCTCGTCGTCCGGCGCCAATTACAAAGATCGAAGGAGAGCCATCGCCAACTGCTGAAGAAATTGAAATAGCTGACAGGTTCTTTCGAAGCACCTCTGGACGCGACTTCATACTATCCGAGCACGCCGATTTTGACCCTGAATCCATTGATCAAAAGCTATACTTTCGGTTTCAGCGTTCGATGCAACAGGGGTGTCTTTCTAAGACTTTCCTTGTCGCCGTAAGAGCTGAAAATCCCTCTTTGGGAGCACAGCGCACAATTGTCGCCTTCATCGGTGAGAAGCGCGGGTGCGAAGGTTGGGCGTACGCGGTTTCCCTACGATTTCAGCCCGGCAAGGGGTGGAGAATCTCCAGACTGACGACAGCTACTCTGTAACTCTACGCCAGAGTGGGACGTGTGCCGGCCGCATCTGAGCATTTCGTTGGCTGCATTTGCCGCCACCGCCCCAACGGCGTAACCCGTCCAGATGGCCGCCGAACCGACACCTCCAGCGCCCGCCTCCGCGCAGGGCGACAACAAGGCGCTCTTCGTCCTGCTGGCGGTGGTGTTCGTCAACATCGCCGGGTTCGGGGTGATCATTCCGTTGCTGCCGTTCTACGCCAAGTCGTTCGGGGCGCCGGACTGGCAGGTGTTCGTGCTGTTCGCGGCCTATTCGGTGGGCAACTTCTTCGCCGAGCCGTTGTGGGGGCGGCTGTCGGACCGGATCGGGCGGCGGCCGGTGCTGATCATCACCATCTTCGGCAACGCCCTGACCTACGTCATGCTGGCCTTCGCGCCCAACCTGTGGGTCGCCTGCCTGATCCGGCTGACCGGCGGGGTGCTGACCGGCAACATCTCGACCATCCAGGGCTATATGGCCGACATCACCCCGCCCGACCGCCGCGCCGGGCGGCTGGGGCTGATGGGGGCGGCCTTCAGTCTGGGCTTCATGACCGGCCCGTCGATCGGCGGCCTGCTGGCCCGCGAGGACCTGGGCACGGTCGGCTTCCGTCCGCCGCTGTATTTCGCCGCCTGCCTGGCCCTGGCCGCCGGGATCGGCATCACCCTGTTCGTGCGCGAGACCCGGCACGGCCACCAGGACGCGCCGCGCCGGGGCCGGTTCGAGGGGTTGGGCGACGCCGCCGCCCATCCGGTGATCTGGCGGACCCTGCTGGTCACCCTGATCTCCATGGCCGGGTTCGCCGGGATGGAGGCGACCTTCGGCCTGTGGGCCGACGCCCGGTTCGGCTGGGGTCCCCGGGAGATCGGCTTCTGCTTCTTCGCCATCGCCATCACCGCCGCCTTTGCCCAGAGCCTGCTGACCGGCTGGCTGGCCCGGCGCATCGGCGAGACCACGACGATGATGATCGGGCTGGGGCTGATCGGCCTGGGCTTCGCGGTCCAGCCGCTGGTGCAGCACTGGCAGCTGGCGGTGGCCGGGATGGTCACCGTGGCGCTGGGCCAGTCGCTGGCCTTCCCCAACATCGGGGCGGTGATCTCCAAGTCGTCCTCGCCGGACCGGCAGGGGGAGATGATGGGCCTCAACACCGCCGCCGGCGCCTTGGCGCGGATCATCGGCCCGCTGATGGCCGCGCCGCTGTTCATGAACTTCGGCCCCAACGCCCCGTTCGTGGTGGCGGCCGGCCTGTGCGTCCCGGCGCTGTTCATGGCCTGGCAGGTGAGCAAGGCCGTGCGGCGGTCGGCTTAGATCCTCCCCATCGGGGGAGGTGGCGCTGCGCAGCAGTGACGGAGGGGGTCCGCTCAAGTCCCGGGTGACCCCCTCAGTCGGCTTCGCCGACAGCTCCCCCGAAGGGGAGCATCCTCCTTGCCAGACCGCCCCCTTTGACGTATTAGCCCCGCCTTCCTGAACCGCCGGGCCAAAGGCATGCCTTGGCGGCTCTTATTGCGTCTCTCCAGAGGACAGGGTTCACGCCCTGAGCAAAATGCCCAAACTGAAGACCAAGTCTGGCGCCAAGAAGCGCTTCAAGCTGACGGCCACGGGTAAGCTGAAAGCCGGCGTCGCCGGCAAGCGCCACCGCCTGATCAGCCACAACGGCAAGTACATCCGCCAGCAGCGCGGCACGAAGGTCATGAGCGCTTCGGATTCGAAGACGATCAAGTCCTACCTGCCCTACGGCCTGTAAGAAGGAGCGCTGAACAATGGCTCGCGTCAAACGGGG
>JAUXTQ010000056.1 GCA_030678995.1 Caulobacter sp. | reverse complement strand
GGCCGCCAAGGCGCGCGCCGCGGCGGGCAAGTCGGCCCCGCCGGCGCCGACCCTGCGCCAGGGCGCCGCCCGCGGCCTGATCGCCCCGGCCGCCCAGATGCTCGGCGAGCGCCAGTACGACATGGCCATCGCCTACTTCCGCATGGCCCTCTATCTCGACCCGACCCGGGACGAAGCGCAGGTCATGATGGGCGACGCGATGGCCGCGGCGAAGGACCCCGAAGGCGCGCGCGCCGCCTACGCCGCCGTCAAGCCCGGCTCGCCGCAGTATCCCACCGCCCGCTCCAAACTGGCCTGGACCTATCAGGCGACCAAGGACTCCGAGGCGGCCCTGCGGCTGGCCAGGGAAGGCCACGAGGCGGCCCCGACAGACGACGACGCGGCCATCACCTACGCCGATCTGCTGCGGGCTAACGACCGCTACGTCGAGTCCGTCACCGTGCTGGACGGCGTGATCGACCGCGCCGGCCCCAATCCGGACTGGCGGCTGCTCTACATGCGCGGCGTGGCGCTGGAACGGGCCGGCCGCTGGCCGGACGCCGAGCGCGACCTGCTGATCGCCCTGGCCGCCCAGCCGAACGAACCGGAACTGCTCAACTATCTCGGCTACAGCTGGATCGATCGCGGCGAGCGCCTCGGCGAGGCCATGGACATGGTCAAGCGCGCCGTGGCGGCCAATCCGCGATCCGGCCCCGTCGTCGATTCGCTGGGCTGGGCCTACTACCGCCTGGGCGACTACCGCAACGCGGTGGAACGGCTGGAGGCGGCGGTGCTGCTCGAGCCGGCCGATCCGGAGATCAACAACCACCTGGGCGACGCCTACTGGCGCGTCGGCCGCCGCATCGAGGCGGAATTCCAATGGAAGCGGGTGTTGAGCCTGGATCCCCCGGAGAAGATCCGCCTGGAGGCCGAAGCCAAGCTGAAGTCCGGCCTCGGCCCGGTGGGCCCCGCCGCCTCGCCGGTGACGGCGGCCAACTAGGCCGACAACAAACACTGTCATCCCGGCCGCAGGCCCGCTATGCGGGCCGGAGAGCCGGGACCCAGTCTTCCATGCAGCGATCTCTGGGTCCCGGATCGGCCAATCGGCCGTCCGGATGACAACGAGAGATCGGGAGGAACACCGTGGCCCTGTCTGCCTTCGCGCCGGCCAAGGTGAACCTGTTCCTGCACGTGGGGCCGGTGGGGGCGGATGGCTATCATCCGCTGTCCAGCCTGATGGTCTTCGCCGACGTGGGCGACACCGTCTCGATCCAGCCGTCCGAGTCGCCCGAGTTCGAGGTCACCGGGCCGTTCGGCTATTACGTCGAGGACGGCCCGACCAACCTGGTGGTCCAGGCCGCCCGCGCCCTGTTTGAACATGTGAAGGGGCCGCAGCCGCCGTTCCGACTGATCCTCGACAAGCAGCTGCCGGTGGCCGCCGGCCTGGGCGGCGGATCGTCGGACGCCGGCGCGACGCTGCGGCTGCTGCGCTCGGCCCTGGATCTGGCGGTGCAGGACGAGATGCTGACCGCCATCGCCGGGCGGCTGGGCGCCGACGGGCCGGTTTGCCTGTGGGGCCGGGCGGCCATGACCGCCGGGCGGGGAGACCGGCTCTCCGCGCCGCCGACGCTGCCGGTGCTCAACGCCGTGCTGGTCAATCCGGGCGCGCCGTCGTCGACCGCCGGGGTCTACCGCGCCTTCGACGAGGCCGGCGTCCTGGGCGACGCCGGGGCGCCGTCCCTGCCGCCGGCCTTCGAGAGCGCCGAGGAGCTGGCCGCCTTCATGGCCTGGTGCCGCAATGACCTCGAGGGCCCGGCGGTGCGGCTGGAGCCCGCCATCGGCGAGGTGCTGGAGACCCTCCGCGAAGAACCCGAGACCCTGCTGGCCCGAATGAGCGGCTCGGGCGCCACCTGTTTCGCCCTCTGCGCCGACGACATCCAGGCCGAGGGCCTGGCCGAGCGCCTGGAGCAGATGCGCCCGGATTGGTGGGTGAAGCGGTGCCGGCTGGGGTAGCCGCGAGGACATGCACTTCAGTGCGTGTCCCCCACATCCGAACATCGCTGGTCCTGCAAGCGGGGGACACGCACTGAAGTGCATGTCCCCGTGCGGAAGAAAGAAAGGGCGCGGACCCTTGCGGATCCGCGCCCCGGTACGCTGTACTGATACGCGAGACTAGCTGTGGTAGGCGCGTTCCCCGTGTTCGGAGATGTCCAGGCCTTCCTCTTCGGTCTCCGGGCTGACCCGCAGGCCGGTGATCATCTTGATCAGGTAGAACACGAAGGCGCTGCCGACGGCCGACCAGACGATGGTGACGCCGACCGCCCTGAGTTGCGCCATCATCTGGAACGACAGGTCGTAGGCCGACTGGCAGGTGGCGATATCCACGCCGCCGGCGCCGCAGGTCGAGTAGTCGACGATGCCCTGGCCGCCCCAGGCCGGGTTGACCAGCAGACCGGTGCCCAGGGCCCCGACGATGCCGCCGATGGCGTGGATGCCGAAGGCGTCCAGGCTGTCGTCGTACTTCAGGGCGTTCTTCACCGCCGAGCAGAAGATCACGCAGATCGGGCTGACGATCAGGCCCAGGATCAGGGCGCCCATCGGTCCGGCGAAGCCGGCCGCCGGGGTTATCGCGACGAGACCCGCCACGATGCCGGAGGCCATGCCCAGCATGGAGGCCTTCTTGCGCGTCACCCATTCCACCAGCGTCCAGCTGAAGCCGGCGGCGGCGGTGGCGATGAAGGTGTTGACCATCGCCAGGGCGGCGTAGCCGTTGGCTTCCAGGTTGGAGCCGGCGTTGAAGCCGAACCAGCCCACCCACAGCAGACCCGCGCCGACCATGGTCAGGGTCAGGCTGTGCGGCGGCATCGGCTCTTTCTGGAAGCCTGAGCGCTTGCCGAGGATCAGGGCGCCGACGAGGGCCGCGATGCCGGCGTTGATGTGGACCACGGTGCCGCCGGCGAAGTCGATCGCGCCGATGCCCCAGAGGTAACCGGCGCCGGCCGCCGTCTCAGCCGCGGGAACGCCCGCGCCGGAGGTCGCGCCCGCCCACCACCAGACCATGTGGGCCATCGGGTAGTAGACCACGATCGGCCAGATGACCGCGAACAGCAGGGTGGCGCTGAACTTGATCCGTTCGGCCAGACCGCCCAGCACCAGCGCCGCGGTGATGCAGGCGAAGGTCATCTGGAAGGCAACGAAGGCCAGTTCGGGAATGACCACGCCGACCGAGAAGGTCTCGACGTTGTTGCTCACGCCCACGCCGTTGAGGAACATCTTGCTGAGCCCCCCGACGACCTTGTTGGCGGCGCCGCCGTCGGTGAAGGCCAGGCTGTAACCCCACAGGATCCAGGTGATCATGCCCACCACGGTGACCGTGGAGACCTGCATCAGCATGGACAGCATGTTCTTCTGGCGGACCAGGCCGCCGTAGAACAGGGCCAGGCCCGGGATGATCATCAGCAGCACCAGCAGGCTGGAGAGCAGCATCCAGGTGGTGTCGCCCTTGTCCGGGACCGGCGCGGGCGCTTCCTCGGCCGCGGCGGGCGCCGCGGTTTCAGGCGCGGCCGCGGCCGGAGCGGCCTCGGTCGGTGCCGGCGCGGCGGCGGCCTCGGCGGCGGCCGGAGCCGCCTCCTGGGCGAAGACCGGAGCCGCCATTGGCGCCCCGGCCAGAACGGCCACGGCGGTCAGCGCCGCCAGCCGTCCAAGAAAATTGGGTTTCATCGTTATATCCCCTTGTCCCGATGATGTTTCAGAGGGCCGCCGAGCCGGTTTCACCGGTCCGGATGCGCACCGCGTCCTCGACGTTCAGGACGAAAATCTTGCCGTCGCCGATCTTGCCGGTGGCCGCCGCGGCCTTGATGGCCTCGACCGCCTTGGCCGCCGCGGCGTCGTCGACGACCGCTTCGAGTTTCACCTTCGGCACGAAGTTCACCTGGTACTCCGCCCCCCGGTAGATTTCCGTCTGGCCCTTCTGTCGGCCGTAGCCTTTGACTTCGGAGACCGTCAGCCCCTCCACGCCC
>JAUXTQ010000054.1 GCA_030678995.1 Caulobacter sp. | reverse complement strand
ATCGCCTGCATGTCTTTCAGGGGCAATTCGTGCAGCGGCACGCCCTTGTTGGAGGCCTCGCCGACGATGCGCCCGGTGACGTGATGAGCGTCGCGGAACGGCATTTTCAGCGTACGCACCAGCCAGTCGGCAAGATCGGTGGCGGTGGCGTAGCCCTCGCCGGCAGCGGCCTTCATCCGCGCCTCGTCCGGCACGATGTCCAGAACCATGCCGGTCATCGCGCGGACCGCCAGCGACAGCGCGCCGAACGCCTCCATGGCGCCCTGCTTGTCCTCCTGCATATCCTTTTGATAGGCCAGCGGCAGGCCCTTCATCACGATCAGCAGGCCGGTGAGCGCCCCGATCACCCGGCCGGTCTTGGCGCGCACCAGCTCGGCGGCGTCCGGGTTGCGCTTCTGCGGCATGATCGAGGAGCCGGACGTGAACTTGTCGGACAGCCGCACCAGCCCCACCAGCGGCGAGGTCCATATCACGATTTCCTCGGCGAAGCGCGACAGATGCACCGAGGCGATCGCCGCCGCCGCCAGGGTTTCCAGGACAAAATCGCGATCCGACACCGCGTCGAGCGAATTGGCCATCGGCCGGTCGAAGCCGAGCGCTTTGGCGGTGGCATCGCGATCGATCGGGAACGAGGTGCCGGCCAGGGCGGCGGCGCCGAGCGGCGATTCGTTGAGCCGCTTGCGCGCATCGGCGAAGCGGCCGCGGTCGCGCGCCGCCATCTCGACATAGGCCAGCAAATGATGCCCGAACGTCACCGGCTGGGCGGTCTGCAGATGCGTGAAGCCGGGCATGACGGTACCGGCGTGCTCCAGCGCCCGCGTCACCAGCGCGTGTTGAAACGCCGCCAGCGCCGCATCCATTTCGTCGATGGTGTCGCGGACATAGAGCCTGAAATCGGTCGCCACCTGATCGTTGCGCGAACGCGCGGTGTGCAGCCGTCCCGAGGCCGGCCCAATCAGCTCGCCGAGCCGGCTCTCGACATTCATGTGAATGTCCTCGAGCGCGCGCTTGAAATCGAACGATCCCTCGCCGATTTCTGACAAAATCGTGTCTAGACCCCTGACGATATTTTTCGCATCACTCGCGGTGATGATGCCTTGCGCTGACAGCATCGCGGCGTGGGCCTTGGACGCGGCGATGTCCTGGGCATA
>JAUXTQ010000050.1 GCA_030678995.1 Caulobacter sp. | reverse complement strand
CATCGCCTTGCCGCCGCTGGCCTTGGCCAGAACCATCGTGATCGCCGCCGTCAGCGTCGTCTTGCCGTGGTCAACGTGACCAATCGTGCCGATGTTGCAGTGCGGCTTGTTACGTTCAAACTTTTCCTTGGCCATTTTCTTAGCTCCTGGTCCCCCAATCGGGGTCCTTACGTTTGGGGGTTGGGGTTAGGCGTACTTCTTGATCACTTCGTCGGCGACGTGCTGCGGCACCGGATCGTAGTGGTCGTATTGCATGGTGAACTGGGCGCGGCCTTGCGACATGCCGCGCAGGTTGCCGATGTAGCCGAACATGTTGGCCAGCGGCACGAAGGCGGTCACGACCTGGGCGTTGCCGCGCTGGTCGGTGCCCTGGATCTGGCCGCGGCGGCTGTTCAGGTCGCCGATGACGTCGCCCAGGTACTCGTCGGGGACAAGAACCTCGACCTTCATGATCGGCTCGAGCAGCTTGGGCGCGCCCTTTTCCTTCAGTTCGCGGAAGGCGGCGCGGGCCGCGATTTCGAACGCCAGCACGCTGGAGTCGACGTCGTGGTACTTGCCGTCCGTCAGGGTCGCCTTGAAGTCGATCAGCGGGAAGCCGGCCAGCAGGCCGTTGTCCTTGATGCTCTCGAGGCCCTTTTCCACGCCCGGGATGAATTCCTTGGGGATGGCGCCGCCGACGATCTTCGACTCGAACACGAAGCCCGACGCCGGTTCGCCCGGCTCGAAGGTGATCATGACGCGGGCGAACTGGCCCGTGCCACCGGTCTGCTTCTTGTGCGTGTAGTCGATGTCGACCTTGCGGCCGAGGCTTTCACGATAGGCCACCTGCGGCGCGCCGATGTTGGCGTCGACCTTGTAGGTGCGCTTGAGGATGTCGACCTTGATGTCGAGGTGCAGCTCGCCCATGCCCTTCATGATCGTCTGGCCCGACTCCTGGTCGGTGAAGACGGTGAAGGAGGGGTCCTCGGCGACCATCTTGCCGAGCGCGACGCCCAGCTTTTCCTGGTCAGCCTTGGACTTGGGCTCGATGGCGATCTCGATGACCGGCGCCGGGAACGTCATGCGCTCCAGGATGACCGGCGACTTCATCGGATCACACAGGGTGTCGCCCGTGCGGGTGTCCTTCAGGCCGGCCAGCGCGATAATGTCGCCGGCGAAGGCTTCCTTGATGTCTTCGCGGTTGTTCGAGTGCATCAGCAGCATGCGGCCGACCCGCTCGCGCTTGTCACGCGAGGAGTTGAGCAGGCCCATGCCGGTCTCGATCTTGCCCGAGTAGACGCGGCAGAAGGTCAGCGAGCCGACGAACGGGTCGTCCATGATCTTGAACGCGAGCACCGACAGGGCTTCGTCGTCCGCGGCGCGGCGAACGGTCGGCTCGTCGGTCTTGAAGTCGATGCCCGGGGTCGGCGGGATGTCCACCGGCGAGGGCAGGTAGTCGACCACGGCGTCGAGCAGGGGCTGGACGCCCTTGTTCTTGAACGCCGAGCCGCACAGGATCGGATAGAAGGCGCCGGTCAGCACGGCCTTGCGAATGCACTTCTTCAGAACCTCTTCCGAGGGCTGTTCGCCACCCAGATAGGCTTCCATGGCGTCGTCATCGAGTTCGACGGCGTTCTCGACCAGGTAGTGGCGGGCCTCTTCGGCCTTGGCCAGCATGTCGGCCGGGATTTCCTCGTCGTGATAGTTGGCGCCCAGGCCTTCGCTGTCCCAGACAACGGCCTTCATGCGGATCAGGTCGACCAGGCCCTTGAGCGTGAGCTCCGAGCCGATCGGCAGCTGGATCGGCACGGCCTTGACGCCGAGGCGGTCGCGGATGGTGGCCAGGCACATCTCGAAGTCGGCGCCGGTCTTGTCCATCTTGTTGACGAACACGATGCGCGGCACGTCGTACCGGTCGGCCTGACGCCAGACGGTTTCGGTCTGCGGCTCGACGCCCTGGTTACCGTCCAGCACGGCCACGCAGCCGTCGAGGACGCGCAAGGAACGTTCGACTTCGATGGTGAAGTCCACGTGCCCCGGGGTGTCGATGATGTTCAGGCGCTTGCCGTTCCACATCGCGGTGGTGGCGGCGGACGTGATCGTGATGCCGCGCTCCTGCTCCTGCTCCATCCAGTCCATGGTCGCGGCGCCGTCGTGGACTTCGCCGATCTTATGGGACTTGCCGGTGTAGTAGAGGATGCGTTCCGTCGTCGTCGTCTTGCCCGCGTCGATGTGGGCCATGATTCCGAAGTTACGGTAGTCTTCGATCGGGGTTGTGCGGGGCATCGTGTTCTGCCTGTCGGCCTATAAACTGAACGCGGGCGGTTTGTTGAAACCGCCCGCGCCCTGGAAGGTTGTGGGCTGGGTGCTTACCAGCGGTAGTGCGAGAAGGCCCGGTTGGCTTCGGCCATCTTGTGCGTGTCTTCGCGCTTCTTGACCGCGGTGCCGCGGTTGTTCGAAGCGTCCAGCAGCTCGGCGGCCAGCTTTTCGGTCATGGTGTTCTCGCCGCGCTTGCGGGCGGCGGTCACCAGCCAACGGATGGCCAGGGCGCGGCGGCGGTCCGGACGGACTTCCACGGGCACCTGATAGGTGGCGCCGCCGACCCGGCGGGACCGAACCTCGATGGCGGGCGCGACGTTGTCCAGGGCGGCATGGAAGGTTTCCAGCGGACCCTGGTCCTTACGCTTGGACTCGAGGATGTCGAAGGCGCCGTAGATGATGTTCTCGGCGACGGCTTTTTTGCCTTCGTACATGACGTAGTTCATGAATTTCGTGACGATCAGGTCCCCGAACTTGGGATCGGGCAGAACCTGACGCTTCTCTGCGCGGCGGCGGCGGGACATTCTTGTTCTTCCTTACTTCGGACGCTTCGCGCCGTACTTCGAACGGCGTTGGCGACGGTCCTTGACGCCTTGCGTGTCGAGCACGCCGCGCAGGATGTGATAGCGGACGCCGGGAAGGTCCTTCACGCGGCCGCCGCGGATGAGCACCACCGAGTGCTCCTGCAGATTGTGGCCTTCGCCCGGGATGTAACACACGGCTTCGATGCCGGTGGTCAGACGGACCTTGGCGACCTTACGCAGAGCCGAGTTCGGCTTCTTCGGGGTCGTCGTGTAGACGCGGGTGCAGACGCCGCGACGTTGGGGGCAGCCCTTCAGGGCCGGCACCTTGTTCCGCGTGGGCTTCGGCTGGCGAGGCTTGCGGATGAGCTGATTGACTGTAGGCATTCGTTCTTTTCGTGCTCGTGGAGACGTGTGCCTTTCGGCCGAAGCGTCTCAGGGTCCTTGTTGATCTTCCGGCTCTTACGGCGGTCCGTCTGGACGCGAAAACTCGCCGGGACGCTGACTCATGCGTTCCGGCGGGCCTGACGGTCCTTGGCGGGACATCCGCTGCCCGGGACAAGTCTGGAGAGACCGGCCCCGAAAGAGGCGCGCTAAATACTGGCGAAGGGGCCTCAGGTCAAGGCTTTGGAAAGGGTTGGGCGACTCTCCGCCTCACGCCCCGACCGGCAGGTGGCGTCCGAGGAAGGCCAGCAGCGACTCCAGCGTCAGCTGGCGACTGGCCGTGCTCGACAGGTGGTGGTCGTCCGACTTGAGAATGACCAGATCGACCGGCCGGCCCTGCGCCTTCAGCGCCCGCTGCATGGTCGTGGACTGTTGCAGCGGCACGGTCGTGTCGTCCTCGCCGTGGATGAGCAGAACCGGAGCACTCTGTTGCGTGACCCGGAACACCGGGGACGCCAGGCGGTAGGCTTCCGCGTCGTTGCGCGGGTCGCCCATCATCTCCTCAAGCGCATTCACCAGCGCCGTATCCCGTCCGAACGCGCGGGACTTCGAACCGTAGAGCAGGGCCAGGTCCGACACGCCGTTGATCGAGACGGCGCAGCGAAAGGCGCTCGGATAGACGGTGGCCCCGAAAAGCGCCGCGTAGCCGCCGTAGCTGGCCCCGACAATGCAGACCCGGGCTCGATCGATCTGGCCCTTGGCCGACAGGGTCATGACGCCGTCGATCAGGTCCTCCTGCATCTTGCCGCCCCACTCGCGCATGCCGGCCTTCTCGAAGGCGCCGCCGAAGCCGGTCGAGCCACGGAACTGCGGCTGCAGCACGGCGTAGCCGCGGGTGGCGAGCGCCTGCACCAGCCAATCGAATTCGAAGCTGTCGCGCCCGGCCGGTCCACCGTGCGGCATGACGACCAGCGGAACCTTGGCGCCGTCCACATGGCCGGGCGGCAGGGTCAGGTAGGCATGAATATCCAGGCCATCGCGGGCCTTGTAGGTCATCCAGCGGGTCTCGCCGAACACCGCCCCGGCCAGCTCGGGATAGGCCTCGCCCAGAGCCGAGGCCTGATTGGTCTTGGTGTCGAACAGGAAGTAGGCGGGTGGGCTGGAGGGCGATTCGACAAGCACGACGATGCGTGTGCGGTCGCTCGACCAGCTGACCAGCTGCACGTCCCGGCCCGCGAAGGCCTTCGAGAGCTTACCGTGAACCGCGCCGAGCTGGGCGTCGAGCCACTGGTAGGACGGACGATCAGCGACGGTGACCACAACCACCGGCGTATTGCGCAGCGAATCCCACTGCAGGGAAAGGTCAGGGGCGGGCTGCGCGAGCGGGACCGGCGTGGTCTCTCCCGTGGTCAGGCTGCGCCGCAACAGGCTGGCCGTGTCGCCGGTGTCGTCGAGGAGATAGACGGCGTCCTCGGGGTCGGCGTAGCCGAACACGCCGAGCCTTTTGTCCGCGGGCCCGAGGTCCAGGGGCTTCCAGCCGGCGTTCCGTGGGCGCACATAGTAGATGAGGTCGCCGGTGTCGCCCTCGTAGTCCCAGCGGACCCTCGGCTCGCCGGACAGGTCGAGGTCCCAGCCCTGGGTGTACGGCCCGCCCTTGACGGCGATCCTCGCGGCCCCGGTGACGACATCAACCTTCCAGAGTGCGGCCGTCAGTTCGTCGGCGGTCGGCTGGATCCGGCTGTCCTGTCCACCCGTTCGCACGGCCACCGCAAGGTCCAGGCCCTGCACCAGAACCATCGGCGGCGGCCCCGCCAGGACGGCTCGGATAGGCTGGGAAATCACCCAGCGCGACCATTGGGTGTCGGCCAACAGCGAGGTGACCAGCTTGCCCTCCTTGCTGATCACCACGTTGCGGTTCAGCTGGTAGGACCACTGCCGGCCGCTGGAGTAGTCGGTGCCCTTGTCGAGCATCGAGAAGTTGACCACCAGGTAGTCGCTGTTCACCCAGCGCACGGCGTGCACCCGGGCCTGGCCGAGCCTGACGGTGACCGAGTCGGTTCCGTCCACCGGGGCCAGGAACAGGGTGCGCTCCCCCGGCGGGCCGCCGAGCAGGGCGACACGGGCGCCGTCTGGCGAAATCTCGGCCTGCTCGATCGCCGGCAGGCGGGCAAAGGCCGAGATGGGCGGCGCCGCCTTGGCCTGCGCGACGTTGATGACGGCCAACCCCAACAGGGCCAGCACGGCTAGAACCACAGCTTTCACGCGAAATCCCCCATCCCGCGACCACGCTAGCACAGGCGCCGGTCCGGCGGGAACCGCTTCGGCCCGGTGTGGGCCGCGTCTCATCACCGCCCCGTCCCGGCCATGCTTTCGCCCTCCCGAGGGAAAACCCTGACCGGGGAGACAGGGGGACCATGTGTCCAGAACCGCCGCCAGTCGCGATCGGACCCGGCGAACCGCCATCGTGGCGGCGTCGCTGGCGGGCCATGCGCTGGTGCTGCTGGCCCTGGGCCTGACCGCGCCGGCCCTGCGGCAGGTGCGGATGGTCGATCCCGAGCCTCTGCGGGTCGAACTATGGACCCTGCCGACGGCGGAGCGGCCGTTGCAGCGCAGGCCCACGCCGCCCCGGCCCTCGCCCGTCGAGCCCCGGCAGGCCGCCCGGGACGCCCCGCCCTCGCCGATCGCCCCCCTGCCCATGGCCCCCGCGCAGGCGCGGTCCACCGGGCCGTCGACCGGCAGCGGCCCGGGGGTCGGCGATCACCCGGCGCCCTTGCCGGGCGAGGCGCGGGACGGCGTGCGTCAGGCCCTGCGCCGGTCGACGGTCGGCTGCGCCAACCAGGACGCCGTCGGCCTGACCCGGCGCGAGCGGGAAGCCTGCGCCGACGCTTACGGCAAGCGGGCGCCGCAGCGGGCGGACATCGCCGCGCCGATCGAACCGGACAAGCGGGCGGCCTGGGATGTCGCCGCCGCCCGCAAGGAAGCGGCGCGCCGGCGCAAGGGCGATCCGATCCCGCCGGGCCTGGATCCGTCGAGCAACGCCGGCGGGACCCGCACCAACGGCATCGGCATCCTGGGCTACTGAGTCGGGCCGGTGACGGCGAAGGCCTTCCCTGCCGTGGCGGCGGAAACGAAAACGGCCCGGGATTGCTCCCGGGCCGTCTCGCATTAGTCAGGACGAGGACGCCGATCAGGCGTCGGTCGTCTCGGCGTCGAGGGCGATCTCGACCGGCAGCGGCTCCATCGTCTCTTCGCGGGAAGCCGAGAGGGCCTCGTCGCGCCTGGTGGCGATGCGCTGCAGGCCGCGCAGGTAGGAGCCCGTGCCCGCCGGGATGAGCCGGCCGACGATGACGTTCTCCTTGAGGCCTTCGAGCGTGTCGACCTTGCCGTGGACCGAGGCGTCGGTGAGGACGCGGGTGGTCTCCTGGAACGACGCCGCCGAGATGAAGCTGCGGGTTTGCAGCGACGCCTTGGTGATGCCGAGCAGCACGGGCTGGACAAGGGCCGGACGGCCGCCGCGGGCTTCCGCCTTGGCGTTCTCGATATCCAGGTCCGGCTTGTCGAGGTGGTCGCCCCGGATCAGGCCGGTGTCGCCGGGCTCGAGGATCTCGACCTTCTGCAGCATCTGCCGAACGATGACCTCGATGTGCTTGTCATTGATCGGCACGCCCTGCAGTCGATAGACCTCCTGAATCTCGTCGACGAGGAAGTTGGCCAGCGCCTCGACGCCCAGGATGCGCAGGATGTCGTGCGGATCGGGGTTGCCGTCGATGATGTACTCGCCGCGCAGGATCACGTCGCCGTCGTGGACGGTGATGTGCTTGCCCTTCGGGATCAGGAACTCGACCGCCTCGCCACCGTCTTCCGGGGTGATCTTGATGCGGCGCTTGTTCTTGTAGTCGCGGCCGAATTCGACGCGACCGTCCATCTCGGCGATGACCGCGCAGTCCTTGGGACGACGGGCCTCGAACAGCTCCGCCACCCGCGGCAGACCGCCGGTGATGTCGCGCGTCTTGGCGCCTTCGGTGGGCATGCGGGCGATGACCTCGCCGGGCTTCACCTCGTCGCCGTCGCCGACGGACAGAACCGCGCCGACCGGCAGGAGGTAGCGGGCTTCACCGCCGTTCGACAGGCGCTTGTAGGCGCCGTCGGCGTCGATCACGGCCAGGGCCGGGCGCAGGTCCGAACCGCGGGTCGAGGTCCGCCAGTCGGTGATCACGCGGTTGGCGATGCCGGTCGCTTCGTCGGTTTCCTCGCGGACCGAGAAGCCGTCCACCAGGTCCTCGTTGCGGATCTTGCCGGCCACTTCGGTGATGATCGGGGCGGTGTAGGGGTCCCACTCGGCGAGACGATCGCCGCGCTTGACCTTGTCGCCGTCCTTGACCTTCAGGCGGGCGCCGTACGGCGGCTTGTAGGACTCGCGGTCCTTGCCGTCGATCTGCACCGTGATGGTGGTGTTGCGGCTCATGACGACGAATTCGCCGTTGGAGGCCTTCACCGTCGGGCCGACCACGCGGGCGACGCCCACGTTGCTGCTTTCGAAGAAGGACTGCTCGGCCACCTGCGCCGCACCGCCGATGTGGAAGGTCCGCATCGTCAGCTGGGTGCCCGGCTCGCCGATCGACTGGGCGGCGATGACGCCCACGGCTTCACCGATGTTGACCGCCGTGCCGCGAGCCAGGTCACGGCCGTAGCAGGCGCCGCAAACGCCGGTGTTGGCCTCGCAGGTCAGCACCGAGCGGACCTTGACGCTCTGGACGCCGGCCTTCTCGATGATGTCGGCCTGGTCTTCCACCAGATAGGTGTCGGCCGGCACGATCACTTCGCCCGTGGTCGGGTGCTTGATGTCCTCGGCTGAGAAACGGCCCAGGACGCGAAGGCCCAGCGAGACCAGCACGTCGCCGCCCTCGACCACGGCCTTCAGGGTGATGCCCCGGGTGGTGCCGCAGTCTTCCTCGGTGATGATGCTGTCCTGCGCCACATCGACGAGGCGACGGGTCAGGTAACCCGAGTTCGCCGTCTTCAGCGCGGTGTCGGCCAGGCCCTTGCGGGCGCCGTGGGTGGAGTTGAAGTACTCCTGAACGGTCAGGCCTTCCTTGAAGTTCGAGATGATCGGCGTCTCGATGATTTCGCCGGACGGCTTGGCCATCAGGCCGCGCATGCCGCCGAGCTGCTTCATCTGGGCCTGCGAACCGCGGGCGCCGGAGTGGGCCATCATGAAGATCGAGTTGATCTCCATTTCGCGACCGTCCTCGCCGACCTTGCGGGTCGAGATCTCGGACATCATCTCGTCGGCGATCCGGTCCGTGGCCTTGGACCAGGCGTCGACGACCTTGTTGTACTTCTCACCCTTGGTGATCAGGCCGTCGGCGTACTGCTGCTCGTATTCCTCGACCAGCTTGCGCGTCTCGTTGACGATCGGCGTCTTGCGCTCGGGGATGACGATGTCGTCCTTGCCGAAGGAGATGCCGGCCTTGGCCGCTTCCTTGAAGCCCAGGCCCATGATCTGGTCGGCGAAGATGACCGTCGCCTTCTGACCGCAGTGGCGGTAGACGATGTCGATCAGATTGCCGATTTCCTTCTTGGTCAGCGCCTTTTCGATCAGGCGGTGGCCGACCTGCGGGTGATGCGGCAGCAGCGAGGCGATCTTCATCCGCCCCGGCGTCGTGTCGATCACCTTGCGGACCAGAACGCCGTTCTCATCCATCTCGGTGAAGCGGGCCTTGATCTTGGCGTGCAGGGTCACGAAGCCGGCGTCCATGGCCGCTTCGATCTCGCCGAGGTCCGCGAACAGCTTGCCTTCGCCCGGCTCACCCTCGCGGGCGCCCGACAGGTAGTAGAGGCCCAGCACGATATCCTGCGAGGGCACGATGATCGGGCGGCCGTTGGCCGGGCTGAGGATGTTGTTGGTCGACATCATCAGGACGCGCGCTTCCAGCTGGGCCTCAAGGCTCAGCGGGACGTGCACGGCCATCTGGTCGCCGTCGAAGTCGGCGTTGAAGGCGGCGCAGACCAGCGGGTGCAGCTGGATGGCCTTGCCCTCGATCAGCTTGGGCTCGAACGCCTGGATGCCCAGGCGGTGAAGCGTCGGCGCGCGGTTCAGCAGAACCGGGTGCTCGCGGATCACCTCTTCCAGCACGTCCCAGACGGCCGGCTGTTCGCGCTCGACCATCCGCTTGGACTGTTTGACGGTGCCCGACAGGCCCTTGGCGTCCAGCCGCGCGTAGATGAACGGCTTGAACAGCTCCAGCGCCATCTTCTTGGGCAGGCCGCACTCGTGCAGCTTCAGCTCGGGGCCGACCACGATGACCGAACGGCCCGAGTAGTCGACGCGCTTGCCGAGCAGGTTCTGGCGGAACCGGCCCTGCTTGCCTTTCAGCATGTCGGCGAGGGACTTCAACGGGCGCTTGTTGGCGCCGGTGATGACCCGGCCGCGGCGGCCGTTGTCGAACAGGGCGTCGACGGCTTCCTGCAGCATCCGCTTTTCGTTGCGGATGATGATGTCCGGCGCGCGCAGCTCGATCAGGCGCTTGAGGCGATTGTTGCGGTTGATGACCCGGCGGTAGAGGTCGTTCAGGTCAGAGGTGGCGAAGCGGCCGCCGTCCAGCGGCACCAGCGGGCGCAGCTCGGGCGGAATGACCGGGACCACCGTCAGGATCATCCACTCCGGCTTGTTGCCGGACTCGATGAAGGCCTCGATGATCTTCAGGCGCTTGGAGTACTTCTTCTGCTTGATCTCCGAGGGCGTGCCGGCCAGCTCTTCGCGCAGGCGGTCGGCTTCCTTGGGCAGGTCGATGGCCTTGAGCAGGCCGAAGACCGCCTCGGCGCCGATCTCGGCGGTGAAGCTGTCGTCCCCGAACTCGTCCTGGAAGCGCATGTACTCGTCTTCCGACAGCAGCTGGTGCTGCTTGAGGGCGGTGAGGCCCGGCTCGGTGACGATGTAGTGCTCGAAATAGAGGACCCGCTCGATGTCCTTCAGCGGCATGTCGAGCATCATGGCGATGCGCGAGGGCAGCGACTTCAGGAACCAGATGTGGGCGACCGGGCTGGCCAGTTCGATGTGGCCCATCCGCTCGCGCCGCACGCGGGCGAGGGTGACTTCCACGCCGCACTTTTCGCAGATGATGCCCTTGTACTTCATCCGCTTGTACTTGCCGCACAGGCACTCGTAGTCCTTGGTCGGACCGAAGATGCGCGCGCAGAACAGACCGTCACGTTCCGGCTTGAACGTGCGGTAGTTGATGGTCTCCGGCTTCTTGATCTCGCCGAACGACCACGAACGGATCTTCTCCGGCGAGGCCAGGGCAATACGGATACGGTCGAAGGTCGGGGCGGCCTGGACCGGATTGAAGATGTTCAGGACTTCCTGGTTCATCTTTTTTCCTTCTGCGGGGTGACCCGCGAAAATTTCAGAGCGAGACGGGCGATCACCCCTCCCCTTGCGGGGAGGGGGTTCAGATCCGTCAGCTGTTCTCGAGCTCGACGTTCAGGCCCAGGGAACGCATTTCCTTGACCAGCACGTTGAAGCTTTCCGGGATACCGGCCTCGAAGGTGTCGTCGCCGCGCACGATGGACTCGTAGACCTTCGTACGGCCGGCCACGTCGTCCGACTTCACCGTCAGCATTTCCTGCAGGGTGTAGGCGGCGCCGTAGGCTTCGAGCGCCCACACTTCCATTTCGCCGAAGCGCTGACCGCCGAACTGCGCCTTGCCGCCCAGCGGTTGCTGGGTGACGAGCGAGTACGGACCGATCGACCGGGCGTGTATCTTGTCGTCCACCAGGTGGTGCAGCTTCAGCATGTAGATGTAGCCGACCGTGACCGGGCGACGGAACTGATCGCCGGTCTGACCGTCGAACAGCACCGATTGACCCGACCGCGCCAGACCGGCGGCCTCAAGGAGGTCCTCGATGTCACCGATGTGGGCGCCGTCGAAGACGGGGGTGGCGAAGGGCACGCCCTTGGAGAGGTTCCGCGACAGTTCGATCAGCTCCGACTCTTCGGTCGGAAGCGGAACGTCCTTGCCGTAGATCTCCGACAGGCGATCGACGAGCGCCTTCTTCTGTCCGCCGTTCTGCCAGGCGTCCAGCAAGTTGGCGATCTGCTTGCCCAGGCCCGCCGCGGCCCAGCCGAGGTGGGTTTCGAAGATCTGGCCCACGTTCATGCGCGAGGGCACGCCCAGCGGGTTGAGCACCACATCGACGGCGGTGCCGTCGGCCAGGTGCGGCATGTCCTCGATCGGCAGGATCTTGGAAATGACGCCCTTGTTGCCGTGACGGCCGGCCATCTTGTCGCCCGGCTGAAGCTTGCGCTTCACGGCCACGAAGACCTTGACCATCTTCATCACGCCCGGAGGCAGTTCGTCGCCGCGCTGCAGCTTGTCGACCTTGTCCTCGAAACGACGGTCGAGACGCTTGCGGGCCTCGTCGAACTGGCGGCGCAGGGCCTCCAGCTCGCCCATGGCCTTCTCGTCGTCCAGCGCGATCTGCCACCACAGGCCCGGCGCGATCTCATCGAGCTTGTCGGCCGAGACCTCGCCGCGGCCCAGGCCCTTGGGACCGGACACGGCAACCTTGCCGACGATCAGCTCGCGCAGACGGGCGGTCATGTTGCGGTTCAGGATGGCGAACTCGTCGTCGCGGTCCTTGCCCAGACGCTCGATTTCGGCGCGTTCGATGGCGAGCGCCCGCTCGTCCTTGTCGACGCCGTGCCGGTTGAACACCCGGACCTCGACGACCGTGCCGGCGACGCCGGGCGGCAGGCGAAGGGAGGTGTCACGCACGTCCGAAGCCTTCTCGCCGAAGATGGCGCGCAGCAGCTTCTCTTCCGGGGTCATCGGCGACTCGCCCTTGGGCGTGACCTTGCCGACCAGAATGTCGCCCGGCAGGACCTCGGCGCCGATCGCCACGATGCCCGCTTCGTCGAGGTTGCGCAGGGCTTCCTCGCCGACGTTGGGGATGTCGCGGGTGATCTCTTCCGGGCCCAGCTTGGTGTCGCGGGCCATGACCTCGAATTCCTCGATGTGGATCGAGGTGAAGACGTCGTCGCGCACGATGCGCTCGGAGATCAGGATCGAGTCCTCGAAGTTGTAGCCGTTCCACGGCATGAACGCGACGAGGGCGTTGCGGCCCAGGGCGAGTTCGCCGAGATCGGTCGACGGGCCGTCGGCGACGATGTCGCCGGCGTTGATCCGGTCGCCCACGCGAACCAGCGGACGCTGGTTGATGCAGGTGTTCTGGTTGGAACGCTGGAACTTGGACAGACGGTAGATGTCCACGCCCGACTTGGTAGGATCGGTCTCTTCCGTGGCGCGGATGACGATGCGGGTGCCGTCGATCTGCTCGACCACGCCCTTGCGGCGGGCGACCACGACGGCGCCGGAGTCCCGGGCCACCACGTCTTCCATGCCCGTGCCGACCAGCGGCGCATCCGACTGGATCAGCGGCACGGCCTGGCGCTGCATGTTCGAGCCCATCAGGGCGCGGTTGGCGTCATCGTTTTCCAGGAAGGGAATGAGGGCGGCGGCGACCGAGACGACCTGCTTGGGCGAGACGTCCATCAGGTCGACCTGCTCGCGCTGGAGCAGACCGGGTTCGCCGTTGATCCGGCCGGGCACCAGGTCGTCGGCGATCATACCGTCCTTCATGGTGATGTTGGCCTGGGCGATAACGTGCTTGGCCTCTTCCATGGCCGACATGTAGACGACCTCGGCCTGCGGCTTGCCGTCCGTCACCCGGCGGTACGGGCTCTCGATGAAGCCGTACTTGTTCACCCGCGCGTGGGTGGCCAGCGAGTTGATCAGGCCGATGTTCGGACCTTCCGGCGTCTCGATCGGGCAGATCCGACCGTAGTGGGTCGGGTGCACGTCGCGGACTTCGAAGCCGGCGCGCTCGCGGGTCAGACCGCCCGGGCCAAGCGCCGAGAGGCGGCGCTTGTGGGTGATTTCCGACAGCGGGTTGGTCTGGTCCATGAACTGCGACAGCTGCGAGGAGCCGAAGAATTCGCGCACCGCGGCGGCCGCTGGCTTGGCGTTGATCAGGTCGTGCGGCATGACCGTGTCGATATCGACGCTGGACATGCGCTCCTTGATCGCCCGCTCCATGCGCAGCAGACCGACGCGGTACTGGTTTTCCAGCAACTCGCCGACCGAACGCACCCGGCGGTTGCCGAGGTTGTCGATGTCGTCGATTTCGCCGCGGCCGTCGCGCAGGCCCACCAGGACCCTCAGCACCGCCAGGACGTCTTCCTTGCGCAGGACGCGGACGTCGTCGGCGACGTCCTGTTCCAGGCGCATGTTCATCTTCACGCGGCCGACCGACGACAGGTCGTAGCGCTCCTGGTCGAAGAACAGCGACTTGAACATCGCTTCGGCGGCTTCGACGGTGGGCGGCTCGCCGGGGCGCATCACACGGTAGATGTCGAACAGCGCGTCCTCGCGGACGGCGTTCTTGTCCACCCGCAGGGTGTTGCGCATGTAGGCGCCGACGGTGACGTGGTCGATGTCGAGCACGTCGATGGTGGTGAAGCCCTTTTCCTCGAGGACCTCGATGATCGTCGTGTCGAGCTCGTCGCCGGCCTCGGCGTAGATCTCGCCGGTTTCCGGGTTCACTTCGTCACGGGCCAGGTAGCGGCCGACCAGGGCGTCGGGCGACAGCAGCAGGGTCTTGAGGCCGCTGTCGGCGAACTTCTTGGCCGCGCGGGCGCTGATCTTCTGGCCGGCGGGGGCGATCTCCTCGCCCGTGTCGGCGTCGATCAGCGGGAATTCCGGCTTCACGCCGCGCCAGCGCTCGGGCTTGTAAGGAGTGGCCCAGCCGCCCGGCTTGTTCTTCTTCTCGGCGCGCTTCTCGAACGGCACGACGTCGTAGAATGTGGTCAGGATTTCCTCGCCGTCCATGCCCAGGCCGTAGAGGAAGGTCGTGGCGGGCAGTTTGCGGCGGCGGTCGATGCGGACGTAGACGATGTCCTTGGCGTCGAACTCGAAGTCCAGCCAGGAGCCGCGGTAGGGGATGACGCGGGCGGCGAACAGCAGCTTGCCCGAGCTGTGGGTCTTGCCCTTATCGTGATCGAAGAAGACGCCCGGCGAGCGGTGCATCTGCGAGACGATCACCCGCTCGGTGCCGTTGACGATGAAGGTGCCCTTGTCCGTCATGAGCGGAATGTCGCCCATGTAGACGTCCTGCTCCTTGATATCCTTCACGGAGCGGGCGCCGGTCTCTTCTTCCATCTCGAACACGATGAGGCGGAGTTTGACCTTCAGCGGCGCGGCATAGGTCATGTCGCGCTGGATGCATTCTTCAACGTCGTACTTGGGCTCTTCGAATTCGTACGAGACGTATTCGAGCACCGCGCGTTCGTTGAAGTCCTTGATCGGGAAGACGGACTTGAAGACCGCTTCGATCCCCTCGTCACGACGCTCGCCGCTGCGCACTTCGCGCTGCAGGAACTGTTCGTAGGAGGACCGCTGAACCTCGATCAGGTTCGGCATCTGCACAGCTTCGGGGATGCGGCCGAAAGACTTCCGGATCCGCTTCTTGCCGGTGAAGGATTGCGCCATGTTTTTCCCTGCGTGCGCGGGGGGAATCCGCGCGTAAAATGTCTTGTCGCGTCCACCCTCGGTTCTTCCGGCGGTGCCGGAAGCGGACGCAAGACGATGCTCCTGGCGTTACAGGAGCGCCCCTTCGCACCGGTCGGAGGGCAGATGACCGGGCCGTCGGGCTACGCGCGCGAAAAATCGCTTCTCAGTTGAACGGCTTTTCCGCGAGGGAGCGGATATAGGGGAAAGCCGGCGGGAAGGGAAGTCCCGTCTTCAGACTTTTGCAAGGGGCGCGGAATGCGCGCCTCAGCCCCTGTTCAGCGCCTTCATGATCAGCGAGCCGGCGAAGCCGATCAGGCAGATGAAGAAGGCGACCTTGGCGAGCCCTCCGGCCACGTCGATCACGAAGCCGAAGATGCCGGCGATGATCATGATGACGAGAAAAACGCCTGCGAGCTTGAGCATGATGGGTGAACGCCGGCCCCTGGGGCCGGTTCCTGTGTCAGATGATGTGAAGGGCCTGGTCACCGCCGATGACAGCGGCGGTTGATACCCGGCGATCGAAGGTCGCGAAGCGTCCGCCCTGTCTGACCGCCAGGCCCAGGAGGTAGCTGTCTGTCAGATGCCGCGTTGTCGTCAGACGAGGCATGTCGAACCTGTCCCCGTCGAAGAGGCTGATGTCGTCCGGCCAGAACGTGTGGCCCGGCGTGGATCTGAGGCAACTCATCGCGGCGGCGACATCGAGCGGCGACCCCGACCCGTTGGGGTAGTTCTGGTGGCCGACAATCCGGACCACGCCGTTCTCGGTGATCGGACAGGTCGCCCATGAGACATGGGCGCCCTGGACAAACCAGTTGTGCGCCGCGTGATGATGGATGTGGCGCGTGTCGATCAGGGCGATCAGGACGTTGACGTCGAGAAGATAGGTCACGGCTCTTCTTCGAAGAGCGCCTTGACGAGTTCCGGCGTGACAACGGCGTTCCCTCTGCTGGGCAGCAGCGGAATGCCGTTGCGGGTCTCGAAGACCTGCTCCGGCGGGCGCAGCGCCTGGCGCATCAGATCGGACACGACCGCGCCGAGGGTTTCCTCGCGACGCTCAGCGAGCGCCCGGGCCGCCGCCAGAACGTCATCGTCGATGGTCAGGGTCGTTCGCATGCGATAAGCATCAAACATCACGCATCTGATGTCAACAAGCCGCCGACGCCCCGTAGCTGGCCTTGCCCGCGACTTCCCCGATGGCTCATAAGGACCGTCCATCTGCACAGAGCGAATCCGTGATCAGACGCACCCTGACCGCCCTGGCCGTGCTCGGCCTGGCCTCGATCCCCGCCCTGGCGCAGGAGAGCGCCGGCCCGCGGGTCATACCCATGCCGGCCGAAATTCCGGCGGCGACGGACGCGCCCTATCCCGGCCTGCTGACGCTGACGGTGGACGCCACCGATCTGGACCGCCGCATCTTCCGGGTGAAACAGACGATTCCGGTGAGCAAGGCCGGACCGATGGTGCTGCTCTATCCGCAATGGCTGCCGGGCAAGCACGGCCCGCGCGGCGAGCTGGAAAAGGTCGCGGGCCTGACCATCACCGCCGGCGGCAAGCCGGTCCGCTGGGTCCGCGATCCGGTCGAGGTCTACGCCTTCCACGTGATCGTCCCGGAGGGCGCGCAGGCGCTGGAGCTGGCGTTCCAGTTCCTGTCGGCCACCGCCCCCGACCAGGGCCGCGTCGTCGTCACCCGGGAGATGCTGAACCTGCAGTGGAACTCGACGGCCTTCTATCCGGCCGGCTGGTACACGCGGCAAATCCGGATCGAGCCAACCGTGATCCTGCCCAAGGGCTGGGACTTCGGTGTTGCTCTCGATGTGGCGAAGCGCGACGGCGACGCGACCACCTTCGCGCCGGTCAGTTTCGAGACCCTGGTCGATTCACCGATGTTCGCCGGCAGGTACTTCCGCCAGATCGATCTGGACCCGGGCGGCCGTTCACCGGTGCGGCTGAACATCGTCGCCGACCGCCTCGAGCTGCTGGAAATCAGCGACGAGCAGATCCAGAAGCACCGCAACCTGGTGATCCAGGCCGACCGGCTGTTCGGCGCCCGCCACTTCGACCGCTACGACTTCCTGCTCGCCCTGACCGACCGTCTGGGCGGCATCGGGCTTGAGCATCACCGCTCGTCGGAAAACCAGGTCGAGCCGGCCTACTTCACCGAGTGGGACCGCATGGCGCCCGAGCGCAACCTGCTGCCGCACGAATACACCCACAGCTGGAACGGCAAGTTCCGCCGCGGCGCGGACCTGTGGACTCCCGATTTCTCCACCCCGATGCGCGACAGCCTGATGTGGGTCTATGAGGGCCAGACCCAGTACTGGGGCTATGTGCTGGGCGCCCGGTCGGGACTGGTGTCGCGGCAGGACACGCTGGACGCCATCGCCGGCACGGCGGCGGCCTATGAGTACCGGGTCGGGCGGCAGTGGCGCGCGCTGGAGGACACCACCAGCGACCCGATTATCTCGGCCCGCAAGCCCAAGGGCTGGCTCAGCTGGCAGCGCAATGAGGACTATTACTCCGAGGGCCAGCTGATCTGGCTGGACGTCGACACCCTGATCCGCGAGCGCACCGGCGGGAAGAAGTCCCTCGACGACTTCGCCAGGGGCTTCTTCGGCGTCAATGACGGGTCGTGGACCCCACTGACGTACCAGTTCGACGATGTAGTAGCCGCGCTCAACGCGGTGACGCCCTACGACTGGGCCGGCTTCCTGCGGACCCGATTGGAGGGCCACGGCCCGGCGCCGCTCGATGGCCTGGCCCGCGGCGGCTACCGGCTGGTCTGGAAGGACAAGCCGAACGCCTTCGCCAAGGCCGGTGAGAGCCTCTACAAGCGCACCGACCTGACCTACTCGATCGGCCTGAGCCTGAACTCTGGCGGCAATGTCATCGGCGTCCAGTGGGACGGTCCCGCCTTCAAGGCCGGACTGACCGTCGGCATGCAGGTCGTGGCGGTCAACGGCGAGACCTGGAGCGCGGGCCGGCTGAAGGACATGGTGACGGCGGCCAGGGACGGCGCCGCGCCGATCGAGCTGATCGTCAAGTCGGGCGAGCAGTATCGCGTGGTGCGCCTCGCCTGGACCGGCGGGCTGCGCTTTCCGCACCTGGAGCGGATCGAGGGAACGCCCGACCGCCTGGGCGAGATCCTGACGGCGCGCAAGAAGTAGCCCGATCAGGGCCGGGTCGGGCCGTAGAAGGCGAACGGCGCGCGGTTCAGCTGGGCCCACATGCGTTCGCCGTAGCCGTAGTGCCACCATTCGAACGGGTTGAGGGCGAAGCCGGCCGCCGTCATCAGGTGACAGAGCAGCCGCCGGTTGGCCCGCGCTTCCTCGTCGGAGAAAGCCATGCGGGCGGGGCCGGCCAGCCGCTTCTCGAAGTGATCGAGGCCCGCCACCGCGCTGGCGTCGTCGAACAGCGAGCCCATCCACAAGGCCTCGCCTGTGTCCCGCCAGCGCAGGGTCAGGTCGACGGCCCCGCCGGTGTTGTGCGGCGCGGGCGCGGCTGGATCGATCGACGGCGCGGCCCAGTATTTGCCGACCTCCCGGCGCAGGTGGCGCTCGGCGAGATCGGGCAGTCGACGACGCATTTCGGCCGGCAGCCACTGGTCGTGGAAATAGGCCTGCACCACGGTCGGCCGCCAGCCGTCGAACAGGAACAGCTCCAGGCCAACCGGCGCGATGCGGGCGTTCACCTGCGTAAGCAGTCGGCCCACCCCCTCGCGGACCAGCACCTCCGCCACCGCGCCCGGCGCCGGATGGTAGTAGGGCGGGTTGCGCGACCCGGCGTAGTAGCTCGCGCCGCTGATCCCAAGGTCGGCGATGTTGACCAGCGGCTCGTTGAAACGGGGGTCTGCCGGATCGGGCGGCGGCCGGCGCGAGCTCCTGAGGCGGGCGCGGACCGGCTTCATGTCCGGCACGGGCGTCTCGCGCAGGACGGCCAGGTCGCCGAAGGGGCTGGTGCTCATGGCGCCAGTGTGACCCGGGCCGGGCGCAAAGAAAACGGGCCCGGAGGTTTCCCCGGGCCCGCGATCTTTGAAAGCGTCAGAGCTGACGCCGTCCCATCTTACTTGATGACGACGGTCGCGCCGGCTTCGGTCAGCTTCTTGGCGACTTCTTCGGCGTTTTGCTTCGAGACGTTCTCGACGACGTTCTGCGGAGCGCCTTCGACGAGGTCCTTGGCTTCCTTCAGGCCGAGGTCCGGACGGACGCCGCGGACTTCCTTGATCACGTTGATCTTCTTGTCGCCACCGGCGGTCAGAACAACGGTGAACTCGGTCTGCTCTTCGGCGGCTTCAACCGGAGCGGCGGCGGCGCCGGCCGGGGCGGCCATGGCCACCGGCGCGGCGGCGGAGACGCCCCACTTTTCTTCCAGCAGCTTGGCCAGGTCAGCGGCTTCAAGCACGGTCAGGGAGGACAGGTCCTCAACGATCTTATCAAGCTTCGACATGTGTCAGTTTCCTTGGGGTTTCGAGATAGGCGGAGATGACCGGGATCAGGCCGCTTCCTTGGCGGCGTAGGCGCCAATGACGCGGGCGAGCTGAGACGCCGGGGCCTGGATAACGCCCGCCACCTTGGTGGCAGGAGCTTGCAGAAGCCCGATGAGCTTGGCTCGCAGCTGGTCGAGGGACGGCAGGGTGGCCAGGGCCTTGATGGCGTTCTGGTCGAGCACGTCCGTACCCATGAGGCCGCCGACGACAGTGAACTTGTCATTGTCCTTGGCGTACTGGGTCACGACCTTGGCGGCGGAGACAGGGTCCGGCGCATAGGCGATGGCGACCGGACCGGTGAAGAGGGCGTCGCCCGCTTCGCCGACCGAACCGGCCAGGGCCTTCTGGGCCAGGGTGTTTTTCACCACCTTGATCTGCGCACCCTCCTTGCGGAGGCGAAGGCGCAGGTCGGTCATTTCCGCAACGGTGAGACCCATGTAGTGGGTCACGACCACGGCGCCGGCATCGGCGAAGACGCCCTTGAGCGTCTCGATCGATTCCGCTTTTTGTGCGCGGTTCATTGCGGTCTCCTGGATCAACGACGCCCGGACCATCCGGACGCCGATAAGCGTGCAACCCGCGCGCGGGATCGCTCCCGAAGGCGGGTTACGGTAGGCCTGTCCCAAGGAAGTTCAGCCGAAGCGCTCCGCGCCAGAGGGCGGAGGCGGTTGGCGTCTCTATCCCCGCCTCCCTGCGCTGAAGGGGGGCTCCCCTTCGGTTACGACGATGGTGACCCCATCGCCGCGCAGTTCTCGGACAGGTCGCTTCCGGGCGGACCCGTCAGCGGAAGTGGGCGCGTATAGAGGAAGGCGGGCAGAAACTCAAGTCGGAGGCGTCGGCCCGGCTAAGGCGCGGGCCGCGTCATCGCCGATATGTCCTCGGCGCGACGGTCGAGCACCTGCCGGCAGCCGGGCCTGAGCCTGTCCCTGACCTTCATCAGGCAGGCGACGCCGCGACCGCCGCCGGGCGCCACCATCGCGCAGTGGCGCAGATAGTCGGCGCGGCAGGCAGCCTCCTCCGCCTTCGTTGGCGGCGCGGGCCGCGGGGCCGCGGCGGCCAGTCCGACCGTGGCCAGGATCAACAGGACGGGGCGAATAAGCGAGGGGTTCATCACCCGCCGCCTCAGGCCGCCGCCGGCAGGGCGACCAACGCCTCCGCCTCGCCGATCAGATCGCGGTCATCGATGTCCCAGGGATGGAAGCCCGGGCGGTAGTAGGCGAGGTAGTGGCGCATCACCCGCCTCAGCAGGCCGGGATCGACAAACAGGATGCGCAAGGCGCGCCACCGCAGTCTGGCCGGCTCGAAGCCGTCCTGGCGCAGCAGGTCCGCGACGTTGGCGGTCATGGACCGGGTAAAGCCGATCGTCACCAGCATCATGGTCATGCAGCGCATCAACCACCGGCGGAGCGGGGGCCTGTCGGTCGTTACCGCCCGAAGGGTGTCGAAGGCGACCGCCTTGTGCTCGATCTCCTCGACGGCGTGCCAGCGCCATAGCCGGGCGATCTCCGGCGGCGCGTCAGCGAACTCGCGCTCGTCCTTCAGCGAGGCATGGGCCAGGATGGCGGTGAAATGCTCGAGCGCGGCGGTCACCGCCAGCTGGGCCAGCGCGGGCCGGGTGCGCGCCTCTGTCACCCGTTGCAGCGTCCGCGCCTCGATCCGCGACATGTCGTAGCCCGCCCCGGCGATCTGGGCGTTGAAGGCCAGATGCTCGCGCGTGTGGTTGCCTTCCTGGCGAGCGAAATCGACGATCTGGCTCTTCAGGGGCTCGGAGACCTGGTCCCGAAATCGGACCACCGCCTCGATGAACAGCTTTTCTCCCTCGGGGAAGGTGGCCGAGAAGGCATTGTAGAGAGCGCTCTTGATGGGATCGCCTCCGGACCACCAGCGCTGGGCCGAAATGTCCGTGGCGAAGCGCAGGTTTCGCGGGCTGATCTCAAGGTCGGATGGTGTGCGGCTGGCGCGGCTCATGCGGGATGCTCCATAGTCCCCTGCACGGAAAATGGTCCATACTTACACTAATGTCAATAACTACCCCTCCCCGTCGCCGCCGATCGCCGGAGACCGCGCGCGCTGACGCCGTGACCGCGGCGCGGGCCATCCTGATCGAGTCCGGGCCCGCCGCGGTCACGCTCAAGGCTGTGGCGGGGGCGCTGGGCATGACCCACGCCAACCTGCTCCATCACTTCGGCAGCGCGGCGGGCCTGCAGTCGGCGCTGATGGCCTCGATGGTCGGCGATCTGGCCACGGCGCTCGGATCGGCGGTCGAGGCGATGCGGGACGGAGAGGCCGCCCCCGGGGCGCCGGTCGATATCGTTTTCGAGGCCTTCGAGACGGGCGGCGCCGCGCGGCTCGCCGCCTGGCTGGCTTTGACCGACGAGACCCGGCAGATGGAGCCGATCCGGGAACAGCTGGCCGCGCTGGTCGTCACGCTGGAAGGGCAGCTCGCGGAACTGGGCCTCGATGTCGGCGATCGGGTCCGCCGGGCGGTGCTGCTGGTGACCAGCCTGGCCTTCGCCGACGCCCTGATCGGCGACCCCCTGCGCGGCATGCTCGGCCTGCCGCGTCAGGACGCCGTGCAGATGACCAAGGACGCGGTCCTCAACATCCTCGCCCTGCCCCCACGACCGCCAGTGGCGTAACGCCGATCGCGCAAGCCTCTGGAATCCGGACAGAATTTAGCCACGGGATGGAACTATCCACAGGTTGTTCCCATCCAGGAACCAGGATCGCGAAGCCGATCAGACGCCGGACGCGGGCGCGCCGAACGCGGAGCCCCGCCGCCGCCGAAAGACCTTAGACCATGCATATGGCTCCCTCCCCGGGCCGCATCACGCCCTGGACGCCGGCTGACGTGCGCACACTGCGCGCCTTCGCGCCCGAGCCGGTTCAGACGCCGCGCGGCCGACACGCCCAGCTGCTCGAGTTCGCCGCCGCCCGCCGGCTGCGCGCCATGGACCGCGCCGGGGCCGGCCGCAGCGAGGACGCCGGCTACTGGAAGGCCGTCGCGCCGACCGCCGTGTTCAAGGCCGCCGGACTGCGCGCCGGCGCAGGGTTCCCTGCGCTGCCAAGGTGATCAAGCCGGTTGGATGTCGGTTCTCGAAAAGTCATCGCCCTTGAAAAGCAGGCTGCGGCTGTGAACCTTGGCGCACGCATAGGCGAAGC
Organism: Caulobacter sp.; assembly: GCA_030678995.1. Classification (GTDB taxonomy): domain Bacteria; phylum Pseudomonadota; class Alphaproteobacteria; order Caulobacterales; family Caulobacteraceae; genus Caulobacter. Next base: position 38,190 of record JAUXTQ010000050.1, on the reverse strand, counting down.
AGTCGCCCATGTTCAGTTGGGCCGGATGCCCTCGACCTTTGCCGAAACGAGCAAAGGCCTGGACGGCAAGTCGGTGCTCGGCGTCCCCGATCTCGACAGTTCGGATTTCCGCTGAAGCCAGAAAGCCAACCACGATCTCGTGCGCAGCCTCCGGCTCGCGACCCTTGCGGCGAGCAATGGCGAGAGCGCTTTCATAGACAGCGACTGGCGAGGTTATCGGGTCCGGCTCCTCGGCGACCGCTTGCCTGAACGCCGCGCCTTCCGGCTCATCGGTAAGCATCGCAACGATGGCGGAGGCATCCAGGAACATCAGTCGTCGTCGCCCGACATTTCGTCAAAGAACGCCTTGTCAGCTTTCAGTCCCGTTTCGGGCCAGCTGGCCACTTCGTCGCTGATCACCTTCATGGCGGCGAGCTTGCGGGACACGGCAGTCTCGTTGCGGGCCAACTCGCTTTTGACCGCGAGCTTGACCGCCTCGGTCAGGCCGACGCCCCGATCGCGCGCCAGTTCGCGCACAAGCCTATCCGTCTCCTTGTCGCGAACATGGAACGCCATCGAAACCTCCGTCTAGCCGAAATATAACATCGGATAGCCGATCGCCCAACCCCGGAGGATTAAACGAAAACGGGCGAGCCCTTGCGAGCCCGCCCGTCTGTCGTTCGCGGTGGCCGAAACCCTTACGGGTTGACCGAAGCGGTATCGATCTTGAAGCCCGGACCCATGGTCGAGCTCAGCGCGATGCGCTTGATGTAGGTGCCCTTGGCGCCGGTCGGCTTGGCCTTGGCCAGGGCGTCCACCAGAGCCTTGACGTTGGCCAGCAGGGCGTCGTCGGTGAACGAGGCCTTGCCGATGCCGGCGTGGACGATGCCCGCCTTCTCGACGCGGAACTCGATGGCGCCGCCCTTGGCGTCCTTGACGGCCTGACCGACGTTGGGGGTCACCGTGCCGACGCGCGGGTTGGGCATCAGGCCGCGCGGGCCCAGCACCTTACCCAGACGGCCGACGAGGGCCATCATGTCGGGGGTGGCGATGACGCGGTCGAACTCCATGAAGCCGCCCTGGATGCGTTCCACCAGGTCTTCGGCGCCGACGACATCGGCCCCGGCGGCCAGGGCTTCAGCGGCCTTGGCATCCTTGGCGATGACGGCGACGCGGACGTCGCGGCCGGTGCCCGAGGGCAGGCTGACCACGCCGCGGACCTGCTGGTCGGCGTGGCGCGGGTCGACGCCCAGGTTGACGGAGATTTCGATCGACTCGTCGAACTTGGCCGTGGCGTTGGCCTTGACCAGTTTCACGGCGTCCTCGACCGAGTGGATCGCGTCGCGATCACCGGTCCAGGCTTGAATGCGTTTTGCGAGCTTGGGCATGGTCCTAGGCCTCCACGATCTGCAGGCCCATCGAACGGGCGGAGCCCTCGATGATGCGGGCGGCGGCCTCAACGTCGTTGGCGTTGAGGTCCTTCATCTTGCCTTCGGCGATCTCGCGCAACTGGCTGCGGGTGATCGTGCCGGCGCTGTCGCGACCCGGCTTGGTCGAGCCGGACTTGAGGCCGAGCGCCTGCTTGATGAAGTGGGTCGCCGGCGGGGTCTTGGTGATGAAGGTGAAGGACTTGTCCTGGTAGACGGTGATCACCGTCGGCAGGGGCGTGCCCTTGGGTTCCTTCTCGGTGCGGGCGTTGAACTCCTTGCAGAAGCCCATGATGTTGACGCCGCGTTGACCCAGCGCCGGCCCGATCGGGGGCGAAGGGGTCGCGGAGCCCGCGGGCACCTGCAACTTGATGTAGCCCAAGATCTTCTTGGCCATCTCTGTCTCCGTTAAGCGGCGCTAATCAAAGCGCCTATGCGGCCGTGGTGCGGGCAGACCCCTCCCACGGATTTGATCCCCGGCCGGAGCCGGGGAAGCGGCGGCGTGTAGCAGGTGCTGTTGTTCAGGACAACCGCACCCCCGTTCACCGTCATCCTCGCGCTTGTCGCGAGGCCCCATGCACTCGTTGTTTCCCGGGAAAACCACGGTGGTCAGCGTTCATGGGTCGTCGGAACAAGTCCGACGATGACGAGTGAATTGGTGTTTCGGTCAGCTGACCTTTTCGACCTGGTTGTATTCCAGCTCGACCGGGGTCGCGCGGCCGAAGATCGAGACCGCCACGTGAAGGCGGGCGCGGTCTTCGTCGACCTGCTCGACAGTGCCGTTGAAGCTGGCGAAGGGGCCGTCGGTGACGCGAACCTGCTCGCCGATCTCGAAGGTGATGGTCGGCTTGGGCCGCTCCACGCCTTCCTCGATGGCGCCGACGATGCGCTCGACTTCCTTTTCGGAGACCGGCATCGGCTTGGCCGCGCTGCCCAGGAAGCCCGTGACCTTCGGGGTGTTCTTGACCAGGTGATAGGCCTCGTCGGTCAGGTCCATCTTCACCAGCACGTAGCCGGGGAAGAACTTGCGCTCGGAATTGACCTTCCGGCCGCGGCGGATCTCCACCACGTCCTCGGTCGGCACGAGGATTTCCGAGAAGCAGTCCTCAAGGCCCTGGGTCTTGGCCTGGTCGCGGATGTGCTCGGCCACCTTCTTCTCGAAGTTCGAGTAGGCGTGGACGATGTACCACTTGTGGCGGGGGTTGGACGGAGCCTTGGCGGGGGCTTCGACGGCGGTGTCGGTGGTCATGTCGTTATCCCGCGTTCGCGAATTTGAGGAGGACGCCCACGCCGATGCTCAGCAGCCAGTCCACCACGAAGAAGAAGATGGCCGCGATGACGACCATGATGAGGACCATCACCGAGGTGATCCAGGTCTCCCTGCGGCTGGTCCAGGTGATCTTGCGGCCCTCGGCGCGCACTTCACGGGAGAACTGGACGATGTTGAACGGCTTCTTTGGCGCGGCGGCCGCGGCGGCGGGCGCCGAACCGGCAGGCGTGGCGGCGACAGCGGCGGCCTTGGCGGCGCGCTGTTTCATCGCGGCGAGGTTGCCCGTTTTCTTGGCCATTGGACGGGTTGAAACTCTTTCAACAGGTCGGAGCGCGACCATCGCGCCCCGTATATAGGGTGGCAGGAGTGGAGGGACTCGAACCCACGACTTTCGGTTTTGGAGACCGACGCTCTACCAGCTGAGCTACACTCCTCCAGCAACGCCAAGAACGCCCCAGGGAATCCCCTGCGGCGCGCCCGGCCAACCGGAAGCCGCGCGATGTAGCAGGAGGCGCCTTTCGGGGCAAGCGGAGCAAAGCCGGTCTGGAAGGTTCCGAAGCCTCGATGCGCACGCCGAAGACCGAGACGGACCCCGGATCGGGCGAGCAGGCTTAAGAGCCCCTGACTCCCATCCGAGACTTCCTCACGTTGACATCATGCTGCGCCGCATCACATGGAGGAGGTGGCGGCCCGCACGGGTCTTCAGGGATTTCCGATTGTGATGACGACGGCCGAAGCCCCGGCGGCGCCGGTGAAGGCGAGCCCCTTCTTCGAGGAGACGGTGCTCTGGGTGAAGCACTGGACGGACCGGCTGTTCAGCTTTGCCATCACCCGTCCCGACAGTTTCCGCTTCCGCTCCGGCGAGTTCGTGATGATCGGCCTGCCCGGCGAGGACGGCGGCAAGCCGGTCCTGCGGGCCTATTCCATCGCCAGTCCCGCTTGGTCGGAAACCCTCGAGTTCCTGTCCATCAAGGTCCAGGACGGACCGCTCACCTCGCGGCTGCAGCACATCCAGCCGGGCGACATCGTGCTGATGGGCAAGAAGCCGACCGGCACCCTGGTGCTGGACGCGGTGAAGGGCGGCAAGCGCCTGTTCCTGTTCGGCACCGGCACGGGCCTGGCGCCCTGGCTGTCGGTGGCCCGCGACCCGGACGCCTACGCCCGGTTCGAGAAGGTCTATGTCTGTCACGGCGTGCGGCAGGTGAACGAGCTGGCCTATCGCGACCTGTTCACCGCCGAAATTCACGACGACCCGCTGGTCGGCGATGAGGCGAAGGCCCAGCTGACCTACTATGCGACCGTCACCCGCGAGCCGTTCGAGCATCAGGGCCGGTTTCCCGACCTGATCAACTCCGGCCGGTTCTTCCGCGATCTCGGCATTCCCGAAGACCGCTTCAATCCGCAGGAAGACCGGGTCATGCTGTGCGGCAGCATGGACTTCATCAAGGACATGGCCGCGGTGATGGAAAGCCAGGGCCTGAAGGAAGGCTCGAATGCCGAGCCGGGCGACTTCGTGCTTGAACGGGCCTTTGTCGGCTAACCCCATCCGTGGCCCGCGCAACCTGAGCGTCGAGGACGCCCGGGCGCGGATGCTCGCCCGCGCCGCGCCGCTTCCCGCCGAGACCACGCCGCTGGCCGAGGCCGACGGCCGGACCCTGGCCGAGACCGTCACCGCCATCCGCGACCAGCCGCCCTTCGACGCCTCCGCCATGGACGGCTGGGCGGTGAAGCGGGCCGATGTCGGCGAGGCCGTCTCTCTGACCATCGTCGGCGAGAGCGCCGCCGGGCGGGGCTACGAACCCACGCTCCAGAGCGGCGAGGCCCTGCGCATCTTCACCGGCGCCCCGGTTCCGGCCGGCGCCGACCTCGTCATCATCCAGGAGAACGCCGAACGCGACGGCGACGTCGTGCGTCTGGGTCCCGCCGGCGAGGGGTCGGCCAACATCCGCGCGCGGGGCGGCGACTTCCGCGCCGGAACTGTCCTGCTGGAAGCCGGAACGCGGCTCGATCCCTGGCGCCTGTCGCTGGCCGCCGCCGCCGGGCGGGCGCACCTGCAGGTCGCCCGGCTGCCCCGGATCGCCGTCCTGGCCACCGGCGAAGAGCTGGCCGCGCCCGGCAGCGAAGCCGGCCCATTCCAGATCTACGAGTCCGGCAGCGCCGGCCTGCTGCCGATGATCCGCCGCTGGGGCGGGGCGCCCGAGCGACTGGCCCGCACGGGCGATGACGCCGCCGCCATCGCCGAGGCCGTTCGCAACATCGACGTTGACGTGATCGTCACGGTCGGCGGGGCCTCCGTGGGCGATTACGACCTGGTCAAGCCGGCCCTGGCGACCCTGGGGCTGGAGCTGGACGTCGAAACGGTCAACATCCGGCCCGGCAAGCCGACCTGGTTCGGTCGGCTTGCGGCCAATTCTTCGGGAGGCGGTCGGCTGGTGCTGGGGCTGCCCGGCAACCCCGCCTCGGCCTTCGTCTGCGCCGAGCTGTTCCTCAAACCCCTTGTGCTGGCCCTGCAGGGCGTGACCCGGCCCTTCGGCCTCGATACGGCGCGGCTTGCCGAGCCGCTGCCCGCCAACGGCCCCCGCGAACACTGGATGCGGGCGCGGCTGAGACCGGACGGCGTGTCGGCTTTCCCCGACCAGGACAGCTCGCTGGTCACCGTCTTCGCCGCCGCGGATGCGCTGCTGCGGCGGCTTCCGGGGGCTCCTGCCGTGGCGGTTGGGGGGAGCGTGGACATCTTGAGACTGGATCGCGGGTGACGCCGCATCAGGGACAGACACCCGCGGGTGTCTGTCCCTCACGGGCGGTCCGGCTTAGGCCGATATTCACTAACCCGTGGTCGAATGTCGCTTCATGACACCGCCAAATCCGACCGCCGACGCCCTGAAGCTTGACGGCTTCATCCGCCACTACCGTGGCCTCGCCCCCGTTCGCCTGGGCCTGGTCGCGGGTCTGGCCGTGCTGTTGGCCAGCATCTCCACGCCGCTGTTCACCGCGGGCTTCACGGCGCTGCACTTCTGCCTCTACGCCACGCTGTTCTGGGCCGTGGAAGTCGCCGCCCGCGAAGCCGATGCGACCCTGGCGCTGCGCAAGCTGACCGTGCGGACGGGGCTGGTCGTCTTCCTGATCTCCCTGCACGCCTGCTGGATGGCGCTGGAGGTCCGCGGCTTTACCACCAGTCCGGCCATCAAGATGGAGACCGGGCTGCTGATCATCGGCGTGCTGGTGTTCACGGCCCTGCAGCTGCACATGAGCCGGCTCGGCTATCTGGCGTCGATCGCGCCCGCGATCGGCGCGATGATCTGGGTGGCCCTGGACCAGAAGGGCGCCATGGCCGGCCCGCATTTCGCGATCGCCGTGGTGGTGTTCGTCGCAGCCCTGGTCGCCGCCAGCTGGCGCCAGCAGTCGACCGACCGCACCCTCTGGCGGGCCCGCATGGCGCTGGAGGACAAGAACGCCGCCCTCACCGCCATGGTCGCGGAGGCCGAGGCCGCCCGCGCCGAGGCGGAGGCCGCCAACCGGGCCAAGTCAGACTTCCTGGCCATGACCAGCCACGAAATCCGCACCCCGCTCAACGCCGTGCTGGGCCTGACCGAGGCGCTGAACCGCACCAAGCTGACGGTCAGTCAGAAGGAGATGGCGATCGGGGTGCTCGACGCCGGCGCCCTGCTCAAGCGCCTGCTCGACGCGATGCTGGACATTACCCGCATCGAGGCGGGCAAGATGACGCTGGAAGCCGCCCCGCTCGATCTTCGGCGCATGGCCGCGACCGTGGTGCGCATCTGGACGCCGCGGGCCAGCGAGCGCGGCGTGACCCTGGTGCTCGACATCGACGGTCTGCCCACGCCCTGCGGCCTGCTGGCCGACGGTGCCAAGATCGAGCAGGCGCTGGTCAATCTGTTGTCCAACGCGGTGAAGTTCAGCCCGCGCGGCGGGACCGTCACCGTGCGCCTCTCGGGCGTCGAGGACGGCGGCCGACTGGCCGTCGTCGCCGAGGTGCTGGACCAGGGCGCCGGCGTGCCGGTCGAGGACCGCACGCGCATCTTCGACAGCTTCGAACAAACCCACGAAGGCCGCGCCCTCGGCGGCGCGGGCCTGGGCCTGGCCATCTGCGCCGGCAACGTGGCCCTGATGGGGGGCGACATCGCGGTCGGCGATGCGCCGGGCGGCGGCGCGGCCTTCAGCTTCAGCTTCGCCGCGCCGTTGGCCGACGCGACCGCGGAGACGCAGGTCAGTCAGGCCGAGCCGGTGCTCGACCAGGCCCGGCCGCTGCGGGTGCTGGCCGCCGAGGACAACGCCGCCAACCGCCATGTGCTGCGGGTGCTGCTCGAGCCGCTGGCGGTGGCGCTGACCCTGGTCGAGGACGGCCGCGAGGCGGTCGAGGCCATGGCCCACGGCGCCTTCGACATCGTGCTGATGGACGCCAACATGCCGGTCATGGACGGTCTTTCCGCCCTGCGCGCAATCCGCGCCGCCGGCGGTCCGGGCGCGGAAACGCCGATATGGATGCTGACGGCCAACGTCTTCGAGGATGACGTGGCCCGCTACCGCGCCGCCGGCGCCGACGGGGTGGTGCGCAAGCCGATCGATCTGGGCGAGCTATTCGCCGCCCTCGCCGACGCCGCCGGACGGATCGAGCCGGAGGCGGTTGCCGCCTAGTCCTCTTTCCGCTCATCCCCCGGATTCGCCGGAATGAGCGAGATTTATCCGATCAGGCCGCGCACTTCGCCTGGGCCCGGACGGTCTGGGCGCGGGTCATCACCGAGGCGGGGGCCTTGGGATAGCGGCGGCTCAGTTCGCCCAGCGTCTGGCAGGCGTCTTCCGGCTTCTTCAGGGCCACCAGGGCGCGGGACAGCTCCAGCACCGCGTCGGGCGCCCAGGCGGCCTTGGGCCAGCCGCGGATGGCGCCGATGAAGGCCCCGGCGGCGTCGCCGTTGGCCCCGCGCACGGCCAGGGTCTTGCCCAGCCAGTAGCGGGCCTCCGGACCCTTCTCGGTGTCGCCGTAGCGCTTCACAAAGTTCCCGAAGGCGGTTTCGGCGGAGTCATAGTCGCCGTCGAGCATGAACTGGCGGGCGCGGGCGAAGTCGCCGTCTGGGTCGCCGGCGTCATTGGCGGCGGCCTCTTCCTCGGTGACGACGGGGTCCTGGGCGGCGGCGGCGGCCTCGATCTGGGTCGTGCGGCCCTCCAGCGCGGCCAGCCGGTCCGACAGGGCGCGGGTCGATGTGTCGGAGGCGGCCAGGGCCTTGCGCGCCTGTTCCAGCTCGAAGGTCAGGGCCTCGTTGGCCCCGTTCAGCCTGGTCAGCGTCTCTTCGAGATCGGCAATGCGATTGGTCAGGGCGCCGATCTGGGCCTCGGTCTCGGCCGGCATGACCACCACGGGCTGTCCGCTGTCACGGCCCTGGAAGACGATCGAGCGCAGCTCGCGCACGACCTTTTCCATCTTGTCCAGGCGGCGGACGGACCGGTCGTCCAGCGGGTCGGGCATCGGGGTCTGCGACCAGGCGGCGGCCGCGCTGAGCGAGACGGTCAGGACAGCGGCGGCGGCGAGGAGTGTGTTTCGCTTCATGGCGGGAATGATGCGTCCGTTGCGGCGTCGAAATTACGGCATGGCCGGATTGCAAGAAGGGAGCCGCCGAAGCCTTCCCCGATCGAATGTCTCCATTCGATCGGATCAGGAAGGCTTCAGACTGTTACTTTGAGCGCGTTCTGATCGCGAAACCGCACACACTTTCGCGGAACGCGCTCCCGCGACCCCCTCCCGGCATTCCTCAGGTCGTGGAGGCGCTAGCGCGCGCCCTCGACGATGACGGTGTGGCCGTTGCGGTTGCGCGACCAGGCGTCCTCGTTGGAGCCCGGATCGACCGGCCGTTCCTTGCCCCAGGACAGGGTGGTGATACGGCTGGCGGGGACGCCGCGGCTGACCAGATAGTCCCGCACGGCGTTGGCGCGGCGGGCGCCAAGGGCAAGATTGTACTCGCGGGTGCCGCGTTCGTCGCAGTTGCCCTCGATGCGGATCTTCACCGAGGGATACTGGCGCAGCCAGGCGGCCTGGGCGTCCAGCACCGGCGCGGCGTCGGAGCGGACGTCGTAGCGGTCCAGATCGAAATAGACGAAGTCGCCGATGTTGATGACGAAGTCCTGCACCGATCCGGGGATCGGTCGGGTGTCGATCGGGGCGGCCGGTCCTGGTCCGCGCGGGCCGGCCGGGCCGGGCCCGGCCGACGGTCCGGGCCCGGGCTGAGGCTTCGGCTTCGTGGCGCAGGCGGCCATCGAGGCGGTGGCGGCGACGATCAGCGCAAGTCTGATGGCGCGTTTGGCGTCGAAGCTCATCAAGCGTTCTCCTCCGGATAGGTGTCTTGCGCCGATAGTGACGCCAGATGGTTCAGTTACGCGACCGAAAACTCAGACTGTGCCTCACAATGGCGTCAGTTTGAGGCCCAACAACCACAATCACCGGTCAGTTGAGCAACGGCGACCAGGCCGGATCCGACCCCGAGCCCTGATAGGGAGCCGGTTTAAGGATCCGTCCGGTGATGTCCACGGTCCACAAACGCGGGGCGCCGCCGGGTGTTTCACGGAAGAACATCAGCACCCGCCCGTTGGGCGCCCAGGTGGGGCCCTCGTCAAGGTAGCTGGTGGTCAGGATTCGCTCATCCGAGCCATCGGGGCGCATCACGCCGATGTGGAACTGGCCGCCCTGCTGCTTGGTGAAGGCGATGAAGTCCCCGTTGGGGCTCCAGACCGGGGTCATGTAGCGGCCCGAGCCGTAGGAGATGCGGCGCGCGCCGCCCCCGTCGGCGCCCATCACATAGAGTTGGGGGCTGCCGCCGCGGTCGGAGTTGAACACGATCCGCCCGCCGTCCGGCGCATAGCTGGGCGAGGTGTCGATGCCGGGATCGGAGGTCAGGCGGGTCTGTGAGCGGCTGGCCAGGTTCATCACCCAGATGTCGCTGTTGCCGCCCCGCTCGATGGAGAAGGCCACCCGCCCGCCGTCGGGCGAGAAGCGCGGCGCGAAGACCATGCCGGGGAAGCGGCCGAGGGTCTCGGACCGGGCGGTCTCGATGTTGAACAGATAGATGCTGGAACCGGTCGGCCGCAGCGCCATGTAGGTGATTTCCTGGCTGTTGGCCGAGAAGCGCGGGGTCATCACCACATAGCTGCCGTCGGTCAGGCTGGAGGGGTTGGCCCCGTCCTGGTCCATGATCATCAGGCGCTTGACCCGGTTTCCGCGCGGGCCGCTCTCGGCGACGAACACCACCCGGCTGTCGAAATAGCCCTTCTCGCCGGTCAGCCGCTCATAGACAGCGTCGCTGATCTTGTGCGCCACGCGGCGCCAGTTCTCCGGGGTGGAGGTGAACTGCAGACCCAGCATCTGTTCGCCGGAGAAGACGTCCCACAGGCGGAAGTCGACCCGCAGCTTGCCGTCGCCCTCGACGGTGATGGCCCCGTTGACCAGGGCCTGGGCGTTGATCGTCTTCCAGCCGGCGAAGTCGGGCTGGATGCCGATGTCCAGATTGCGTTCGGGGAAGGCCGCCGCGTTGATCGGCGCGAACAGGCCCGACCGCTCGAGGTTGGCGATGATCACCGCCGCCATGTCCGCGCCGCGTCCGGCCCCGGAAAAGGCCGGCACCGCGATGGGCAGGGGTTCGACCACGCCCTGGCTGATGGTCGCCCCGACCTGGGCGCGGGCCTCGCGCGGCAGGCCGACGAGTCCGACGGCGGCGATGGCCAGCAGGGCGGCGAGAACGGGTCGGAAGGACATCAAGGCTCTCCGGGAACTAGCGTTTGCAGGCGGCGGCGGCGTCGAAGGGATAAATCAGTTCCTCACCGTACAGTTCCGGTGGGAAATTGCGGAACGGTTCGGAGGCGTAGACGGCGCGTTTGGCCCGTTCGGAGGCGACGCGCACCATCGCATTGCCGGTGTTCTCCTCGGAGGACACCGGCGGGCCGAGCAGCCGGCCGCCGGTCGAGACACGGAACCGCACCACCGCCCCCACATCGGCGCCGCCCTCGACCAGGCAGTTGGGGTTCCAGCGCCGGCTGAGGTCGCCGCCGAGATCGAGCAGATAGCCCTGGGTCGCCGCCGACACCCGCTTGCCCGAGCCGACCTTCACGGCGGTCTCGGCGCGGGACGCACCCTGGGCGCCGCCCGCCGGTTTGGGCGGCCGGGCCGCCGGCCGGGGCCGCGAGGAGGGCTGCACATCGCGCAGCAGGCGGTCCAGGTCGAGGTCGGACTTCGGCGTCGGCCGAGGCGCGGGTTCCTTCGGGGTCGCGGGGGCCGGCGTGGGCGTCGGGCTGGGGACGAATTCCGGCTCCGGCGGAAGGGGATCGGGTTCGACCAGCGGGTCCGGCGTCTCGGTCTGGGCCGTCTGATCTTCCTCGGCCTGGGGGGCGAACTTCAGTTCCGCCGGCGCGTCGCTGACGATGGTCACGGGCACCCCGCCGCCCAGCTGGAACGGCTCCTTGAACAGCCCGACCAGATAGATCGAGGCAAGCAGGGCCAGGCCGTGCAGCAGCGCCGATGCCGCGAGGGCCGGCGAGATGCCTGTCCTCTCACGGCGTCCCATGCGGCTACTGCGCTCCCTTGACCGGAGCGGGTGGGGCCTCGCCGGAGGACGGGCCGCCGGTGTCGGTGATCAGGTTGATCTTGGTGAAGCCGCCGGTGGAGAGGGCGGCCATCACCTGGGCCACCACCTCGTAAGAGGCCTTGCCGTCGGCGCGGACATAGACCGGCCGTTCCTGACCGCCGCGGGCCAGGGCCGCCAGCCGGGGCTTGAGGGCGTCGAAGGGGACCGGCGTCTCGCCGACGAACAGCTTGCCGTCGGCGCGGATGGTCAGGGTCAGGGGCTCGGCCTGGTCCTGCATCGCGCCGGCCTCGGTCTTGGGCAGCTCGATGGGCACGCCGCTGGTCAGCAGGGGCGCGCTGATCATGAAGATGATCAACAGCACCAGCATCACGTCCACCAGCGGCGTGACGTTGATCTCGCTGAGCGCGCCGCGCCGGCCGCGGCCCCGCCGGGAGCGGCGCTTGCCGACAGCGCCGAAGGCGTCGGTGGAAGAGAGGGCCATGGCTCAGATCTTCTCCGCCAGCCGGCGCTGGATGGCGGTGGACAGGTCGTCGGCGAATCCTTCCAGCCGGGCGCCGAACTTGCCGGCGTCGGTGGAGAACTTGTTGTAGGCGATGTAGGCCGGAATGGCGGCCGCCAGGCCGATGGCCGTGGCGAACAGGGCCTCGGCGATGGCCGGGGCGACCACCGCCAGCGAGGTGTTCTTCTCGATCGCGATGTTCTGGAAGGCGTGCATGATGCCCCAGACGGTGCCGAACAGGCCGACGAACGGCGAGGCCGTGGCGACGATGGCCAGGCTGCCGAGGCCATCTTCGACCTTCTGGCTTTCGCGGGCGATGTTGCTGTCCAGCACCCGGTCGATGCGCTGGATCAGCAGGGCGGTCTGGGTGTCGCCGATGGCGCCGCGGGAACGGGCTTCCTTCCACTCGCGCAGGGCGGCGTTGAGCAGCTTGGGCAGCGGATGCTTGCTGCTTGAGGATTCCTGGCCGACCTCCTCGAGCGGCCGGCCCGAGCCGACCTTGTCCTCGAACCGGTTGGCCTCGGCGTTGAGCGCGCTGAAACGGAACAGCTTGTCGATGATCACCGCCCAGGACCACAGCGAGGCCAGGGCGAGGAAGATCATCACCCCCTTCACCACCCAGTCGGCGTTACCCCACAGGGTGAGAAGGGAAAAGGTGTCAGCCGAGATCGTCTGGGCGTCCATGCGTTCGCGTCCCCCGGGGCGGTCTGCCGCAATTCACCCTGCGGCTTTGGTGAAACTATGGCGTGACCCTTAACGGGCGTTAAGCCTGATCCTTGCAAAACCAGGGCCGCAGCGCATCCACAAGTCCCGCCGGCGGCTTGCGCGGTTTTCCGTCCAGGGTGATGCAGGCGGCCGACACCTGGGCGGTGGCGATCAGCGTCTCGCCACAGGTGATCCGCTGGCTGATCGCCAGCCGCGCCCCCCTGGCGGAGTCATAGGTGGTCCGCACCTGCAGGGCGTCGTCAATCCTGGCCGGCCGTTTGAAGTCGATCTCCATCCGCGTGACCACGAACGCCGCCGGGTCGTGCCGCTCCAGCAGGTCGCTGTGCGACACCCCCGCCAGCCGCAGAAAGTCGCTCCGCCCCCGCTCGAAATAGCGGACGTAGTTGGCGTGGTAGACGACGCCGGTGAAATCGGTGTCCTCGTAATAGACCCGGACCGGCAGGATATGCTCGCGGCCTTCGAAGCGGCCGGCGGTAGGGGAGTCTGCGGCGGTCACTTGATCAACCCCCTGTCGTCGATAATCACCGGACCGATCGGGTTCACGACGATTTTCGCCTTACAGGCTTGCACCAGTGATCTGACCTCGGAAGACGGCTCATCCTCTCGCAAGACGCCGTCAACGACGAGGAACGCGGCATCCGATGGGAACACCACGCCAGCGTCCCTCGGGTCTCCCGCCCGACCGCAAACCACTGTGTGAGACCTATTGGTCTCTACAACTGTTGAATGGAGTTCGTAGTCGGGGCCGAACCTGGCCTGCAGGGCGGCTCGCGCCTGATCGACAGGATCGGGCGGCGCCGGCTTTTCGCAAGCGGCAAGGCCTAGTACGGCGACGGCTCCAATGACTGCGGGCCTGCAAGGCATCCCTGCGTCCTTCGACACGCGCCTTTCAGGCGCTGCTCAGGATGACGTTGGTAGTGGATTGCGGGAGCGCCGTCATCCTGCCGACCCGCCAGCGCCTCCCCTCCACGTCATCCTGAGCAGGCCCGCAGGGCCGTGTCGAAGGACGCACGGTCTCACCGCTTCGGCCTTCCATGGTGTTGGTAGCTGCGTGCCAGATCGGGAAGCCGGTCGTAGTCCCGTGCGATCAGCGCTTCCTTCTTGGCCCGCGACCAGCGCTTCACTCGACGCTCCCAGGCGATGGCGTCAAAAAGCGACTGGAACTCGACGGAATAGACGCATTCAACGGGCAGACGGGTGGCTGTGTAGCCGGCAACAGATCCTGCGTAGTGCTGTCCCAGTCGTTGTCCGAGGTCGGTCGTGCAGCCGGCGTAGTAGCTGCCGTCCGCGCAAAGCAGAATGTAGCCCCAGGATGGTTGGAGGCGCATATTGCAATCACAGATTGTTTCAGGTTTCGCTGCAATCAGGCTGCGTGGTTCGACACGCGCCGTCGGCGCTGCTCACCATGACGTGGAATCGCAGCGTCACCCCTGGACGTCATCCTGAGCAGGCCCGAAAGGGCCGTGTCGAAGGACGCACTCACCCCTCGTCGAACAACCCAATCGCCCCCTTCGCCGGGGGCGGTTCCTTCAGGCCCAGGTGCAGATAGGCCTTGCCGCAGGCGACGCGGCCGCGCGGGGTGCGCTGGATGAAGCCCTGCTGCAGCAGGAAGGGCTCGATGACGTCCTCGACCGCGTCGCGGGCCTCGGCGATGGCATAGGCCAGGGTCTCGACCCCCGCCGGGCCGCCGCCGTAGTGCTCGATCAGGGCGCGCATGTAGCGGCGATCCAGCGAATCCAGACCCGCCTCGTCCACCTCAAGCCGCGCCAGCGCCCGGCCGGCGTGGCCCTTGTCGATGGTCGCCACCCCGTCGGCGGCGGCGAAGTCGCGCACCCGGCGCAGCAAACGGCCGGCGACGCGCGGGGTGCCACGAGCGCGGGCGGCGATCTCGGCGGCGCCGTCGTCGGTCAGCGGCGCGCCCATCTTGCGGGCGGCGCCCAGCAGCACCTTCTGCAGCTCCGCCGGGCTGTAGAACTCCAGCCGGATGGGAATGCCGAACCGGTCGCGCAGGGGCGTGGCCAGCAGGCCCGCGCGGGTGGTGGCCGCCACCAGGGTGAAGGGCGCCAGGTCGATGCGGATCGACCGCGCCGAAGGCCCGTCGCCGATGATCAGGTCCAGCACGTGATCCTCCATGGCCGGGTAGAGGATCTCCTCCACATTGGCGGCCAGGCGGTGGATCTCGTCGATGAACAGCACGTCGCGCGGTTCGAGGTTGGTCAGGATCGCCGCCAGGTCTCCGGCCTTGGCCAGCACCGGCCCGGAGGTGGCGCGGAAATTGACCCCCAGCTCGCGGGCGACGATCTGGGCCAGGGTGGTCTTGCCCAGCCCCGGCGGGCCGAACAGCAGTACGTGGTCCAGCGCATCGTTGCGGTCCCGGGCGGCGTCGATGAACACCTTGAGGTTGGCCTTCGACTGCTCCTGGCCGACGAACTCGGCCAGGGTCTGCGGCCGCAGGGCCTTGTCGGTAGCCTCGAAGGGCGCGGCTTCCGGCGAGATGATGCGGTCGTCGGTCATGCGGCGGCCCCCTCAGTCATCCCTGCGGGCTGACAGCTCCCCCAGAGGGGGAGCATCTTCGGTTCGCGCTGGCCCAGGATCCTCCCCCACAGGGGGAGGGGGACCATGCGAAGCATGGTGGAGGGGGCTATCACCGCCCGATCTCCTGCAGCGCCGCCTTCACCAGGGCGCCGACCTCGGCCTCCTCGCCCAGCTTGAGGGCCGCGTGTTCGACGGCCCGGCGGGCCACGGGCTCGGCGATGCCCAGGCCCATCAGGGCCGCGACGGCCTCGCCGGACGCCGAGGGCCGCGCCGGTTCGCGGTGCGTCGCCGACTCATGGAAGGCCGCCACCGGGCCGTCGGTGATCGGCTTGCCCTTCAGCTCCAGCACGATGCGCTGGGCGAGCTTGGGGCCCACCCCGTTGGCGCGGGCCACCAGCGCCTGGTCGCCGCGCGCCACGGCCCCGGCCAGTTCGGCGGGGGGCAGCACGTCCAGCACGGCCATGGCCGCCTTGGGCCCGACCCCCTGGATCGCCTGCAGCAGTACGAAGGCGCTGCGCTCCTCGCGGGTCGCGAAGCCGTAGAGCCGGGGGCCCTGGGCCTCGCTCCACTGGTGCTCCACATGGACCAGGGTCTCGTCGCCGACGGCGGGCATCCGCGACAGGGTCCGCGATCCGCAGCGGACGACATAGCCGACCCCGCCCACGTCGATCAGGGCCTCCTCCTCGCCGACCTCGGCGACAATGCCGCGCAGCCGGCCGATCATCCTGCTTCGCTCCTGACGGAGCTTCGCAGGACAAGTCCCGCGGGCCCCGAGGTTGAGATGCGGAGGGCTTGCCCTCCGAAGCCTTGGCGAAGGAGGGCCCTTCGCGAATGGGCATGGGTGATGGCCACGGCCAGGGCGTCGGCGGCGTCCTGGGTCGGCGAGCCGGCGGCGGGCAGCAGCCGGGCGATCATGAAGGCGATCTGGCCCTTGTCCGCCGCCCCGGTGCCGACGACGCACTTCTTGACCTCGCGGGCGGCGTATTCGGCCACCGTCAGTCCGGCCTTGGCCGGCGCGATCATGGCGGCGGCGCGGGCGTGGCCCAGCTTCAGCGTCGACTGGGGGTTGTTGTTGACGAAGGTCTCCTCCACCGCCGCCTCATGCGGGGCGTGGGTCTGGATGATCGCGCCGATCCCGTCGAACAGGTGGAGCAGCCGCTCGGAGAAGGGCGCCTTGTCGTCCGGAACGATGACGCCATGGGCGATCCAGACCAGCCGCGAGCCATCGACCGCGATCACGCCCCAGCCGGTGCGCCGCAGGCCTGGATCAAGCCCCAGTATCCGAATCGTGTTCGCCATCTGTTCGATAAAATGGCGGAAGAGTGAACGAAGCGCAAAGGCCGCGCGATGGGGAGGCTCAGCGCGGGAAGCCCGGGGCGCAGACGACGTCCAGAATCGTCTCGGATGAGGTGCCGGGCGAGGCGGGGTCCCACTGGTCGGTCTCCCAGGCCTGGCGGTCGACCCGGCCGTCCCTGAAGGTGGTGATCATCTGCTGGGTCGACAGCACGCGGCCCTCGCAGTCGTACTTCTCCGTGGAGATGACGAACGCCTGATCAGGGTACTTGCTGTCGAAGCCCCATTTGGTGTGGACGGTGACGAACCGGCTCTCCTTGCCGACGTCGGCGTAGTCGACGCTGATCTCGCCGCCCGTGGCGCTCTCGCCGACCTTGCGCCAGTCGGCGGCAAGGGCGGGGGTGACCAGGACGGCGGCGAAGGCCAGGGCGAGGGTAAGGCGGCGCACGGGAGGCTCCCTTGGGGGTTGGCCCAAGACAATCACGGGCGAGTGTGGCGGCCTAGAGGCTGTGCATTGTCGGCCAGGCCAGTGAACATTCATCCTCATTCCAGCGTCATGGCCCGACTTGTTCGGGCCATGACGGACTATTTGCGTCTTGCACCCTCTGGAAGCCAACGCCGGGCCGTTCGCCAACCAACCCTACGCGTTGCGCGGTTCGATCTCGAACTCGATGACCTTGTGATCGGCGCGCAGTTCGGCGGCGAGGCGGTCGATGGCCATGCGGTTCAGCGCGCTGACCGTGGCCCCGTGCTCGATGTACTGGCCCTTCTTCAGCAGCCGCTCGCTGAGCGGGGCGGACCTGAGGCCCAGCGCCTGGAGCCGTTCGCGCAGCTCCTCCGCGCCGGGCGCCGAGCCGCGGGCGTAGCGGATGGTGATGTCGGCCAGGGACTGTTGCGGCAGTCGCTGGTCGATCAGGCGGAAGCCGGCCAGCACCACCAGGGCCAGAACGGTGCCGCTGATCGCCACCTGCCAGAAGCCGATGCCGAACAGGATGCCGATGCAGGAGGTGGTCCAGACCGAGGCCGCGGTGGTCAGGCCGTGGACGTTGAAGCCCGAGCGGAAGATCACCCCGCCGCCGAGGAAGCCCACGCCGGTGAGGATGCCGTGGGCCATGCGCACCGGGTCGATGCGAATCACCTCCTGCGGCGTGGTCGGGCCGATCCAGGCCATCTGGTGATTGGCCGCCACCATCAGCAGGGCCGAGGTCAGGGCCAGCAGGCTGTGGGTGCGGAAGCCCGCCGGCTGGCCGCGAAAACCCCGCTCGAACCCGATCGCCCCGCCGGCCAGCAGAGCGCCGACCAGGGGCAGAAGGTACTGCGGATTCAAGGCGGTGCTCAGAAACTGATCCATAAAACTCCTCCGAACCCGGAACAATGCTCTGATCCGCCGGGGATGCAAATCGTGCGTCCTTCGAGACGCTCGCTTGAGGCTCGCTCCTCAGGATGACGTAGAGGGGTGGGCTTCAAAAGTGGTCGTCATGGTGAGGAGCGCGAAGCGCGTCTCGAACCACGCACCCTTGCGCCGCCATGGCCGAACGGTGTGAAACTGCGGCTTCAGTCGAGGGAGCGAGTCATGGGTTTGGGACGCAAGGCGCTGGCGGGCGCGGCAATGGCGGTTCTGCTGCCCGGACTGGCGGGGGCCCAGGCGACCGGGCCCCGGGCCGACCAGTTGGCCTTCCGCGCGACCTACAAGGAACTGGTGGAGATCAACACCACCCTGTCGGTCGGCAGCTGCACCGCCGCCGCCGAGGCCATGGCCAAACGGCTCAAGGCCGCCGGCTTCCCCGACAGCGACCTGCACATCATCGTCGACCCCGGGCATCCCAGGGAGGGCAACCTCGTCGCCATCCTGCCGGGGAGCGATCCGAAGGCGAAAGCCATCCTGCTGCTGGCCCACATCGACGTGGTCGAGGCCAACCGGGCCGACTGGGTCCGTGATCCCTTCACCCTGGTCGAGGAGGACGGCTGGTTCTACGGCCGCGGCGCCACCGACGACAAAGCCCAGGCGGCCATCTGGGTCGACACCCTGATCCGCTTCAGGCAGGAGGGGTTCAAACCCCGCCGCACGGTCAAGATGGCCCTGACCTGCGGCGAGGAGAGCGAGGGCTACAACGGCGCCCAGGACCTGGTGACCAACTACCGCGCGCTGATCGACGCCGGGTTCGCCCTCAACGAAGGCGCCGGCGGCCTGCTGGGCGATGACGGCAGGCCCGTCTCCCTGTCGATCCAGTCGGGCGAGAAGGTCTACCAGGACTTCACCCTGACCACGACCAATCCGGGCGGACACTCCAGCCGTCCGGTGCCGGACAACGCCATTATCCACCTGGCCGGCGCCCTGGTGCGTATCGGGGCCTATGACTTCCCGGTGCAGCTGAACGAGACCACCCGGGCCTATTTCACCGCCATGGCCCCGCTGGTGGACGCCGAGTCGGGCGCGGCCATGCGGGCCCTGGTGGCCAATCCGACCGATGCCGCCGCCGCCGCGGTGCTGTCGCGCAACGCCACCTGGAACAGCATGTTGCGCACCACCTGCGTGGCCACCCAGGCCAGCGCCGGCCACGCGCCCAACGCCCTGCCGCAACGGGCCGAGGCCAACGTCAACTGCCGCATCTTCCCCGGCCAGTCGACGGAGTCGGTGCAGGCCAGGCTGACCGAGCTGGCGGCCGACCCGAAGGTGATCGTCACCGCCGACGAGACCACCCGCCTGACCCCGCCGCCGCCGCCCCTGTCAGACGCGATCATGACGCCGCTTCGCGCCCAGGCCGAGCGGATCTGGCCGGGTGTGCCGATCGTGCCCTTCCAGTCCACGGGGGCCACCGACGGCAAGTACCTCAACAGCTACGGCATCCCGACCTATGGCCTGACCGGCATCTTCGCCGACAGCGGCAACAGCGGCGCCCATGGCCTCAACGAACGGGTCCGGGTCAAGTCGCTCTATGACGCGCGGGACTTCCTCTTCGGGCTCGTCAAAGCCTATGCCTCGGCGAAATAGGATGCGGATCATGACGCCCTTGCGCGGACTTCTCACGGCGGCGGCGACGCTGACCCTGTTCGGCGCGGCGAGCGCCCAGACCGCCGCGCCGCCGGCCAGCGTGCGGCCCGACCAGCTGGTCTTCCGCGGCCTGTTCGAGGAGCTGGTGGAGATCAACACCACCCTGTCGGTCGGCAGCTGCACCCAGGCGGCAGAGGCCATGGCGGCGCGGTTGAAGGCCGGCGGCTTCCCCGACGCCGACGTGCGGGTGGTCGTCGCGCCGGACCATCCGCGCGAGGGCAACCTCGTGGCCGTCCTGCATGGCGCGGACCCGAAGGCCGGCGCCATGCTGCTGCTGGCCCATATCGACGTGGTCGAGGCCAACGCCGCCGACTGGACCCGCGATCCCTTCACCCTGGTAGAGGAGGACGGCTTCTTCTTCGCCAGGGGGACGTCCGACGACAAGGCCCAGGCGGCCATCTGGGTCGACAGCCTGATCCGGCTGAAACAGGCCGGCTTCAAACCGCGGCGGGACATCAAGCTGGCCCTGACATGCGGCGAGGAGAGCGAGGGCTTCAACGGCATCGAATATCTGCTGGCCAACCACCGGCCGCTGGTCGATGCGGCCTTCGCCCTCAACGAGGGCGCCGACGGCCTGCTGGACGACGCCGGCAAGCCGTTGGTCCTGGAGGTCCAGGGCGGCGAGAAGGTCTATCAGGATTTCACCCTGACCCTGACCAACCCCGGCGGCCACTCCAGCCGGCCGGTCAAGGACAACGCCCTGAACCGCCTGTCAGCGGCCCTGACGAAGATCGCCGCCTATGAGTTCCCGATCACCTTCAACGACGCCACGCGCGGCTACTTCACCCGCATGACGCCGCTGGTTTCAGCGGAAACCGGCGCGGCGATGAGAGCCCTGGTGGCCAACCCCGACGATGCCGCCGCCCGGGCGACGGTGACCGCCGATCCGATGTGGAACAGCATGCTGCGCACCACCTGCGTGGCCACCATGGTCAGCGCCGGCCACGCCCCCAACGCCCTGCCGCAGCGGGCCACGGCCAACATCAACTGCCGCATCCTGCCCGGCGTGCCGGTCGAGGCGGTGCGCCAGAAGCTGATCGCGCTGATGGAGGACGGCGACATCGCCGTGACCCTGGCCCATGAGCCCAACAAGCCCTCGCCGCCGCCGCCCCTGACGCCCTTCATCATGCGGCCGATCGAGAAGCAGGCGGCCAAGCTGTGGCCCGGCGTGCCGGTGGTGACCATCCTGCTGACCGGCGCCACGGACGGGGTGCACACCAATGCGGCGGGCATCCCCACCTACGGCGTCAGCGGCATCTTCAGCGGCTCGGACGGCGACGGCATGCACGGCCTGAACGAGCGCATCCGGGTCAAATCCCTCTACGACGCCCGCGACTTCCTGCACGGCCTGATCCAGGACTACGCCATGGCCAGGGACCGGTTCTGAGGGGACATGCACTTCAGTGCGTGTCCCCTGTCAGCAGGTAATTCGGAATGAGGGGACACGTACTGAAGTACATGTCCCCGCTCCCTACCCCGCGTACTTCGCGGCGTCCTCGTCGCTGATGTCGGCGTTGGCGTAGACGTTCTGGACGTCGTCGTCGTCTTCCAGGGCGTCGAGCAGTTTCATCACCGTGGCGGCCTGGTCGCCGCTGACCGGGACCAGGCTCTTGGGCCGCCAGACGATCTTCGTCGACGACGCCTCGCCGAACGCCTTCTCCAGCGCCTGGGCGACCTCGTTGAGGTCCTCGAAGGCGGTGAACACGGTGTGGCCTGAGCCGTCCTCGCCCAGGTCCGCCTCCACGTCGGCGGCGCCGGCCTCGATGGCCGCCTCCATCATCGCGTCCTCACTGGCGACCTTGGCGGGGTATTCGATCTGGCCCATGCGGTCGAAGTTGAAGGTCACCGAGCCGGTCGCCCCCATGTTGCCGCCCAGCTTGCCGAAGATCGTCCGGACGTTGGCCGCGGCGCGGTTCCTGTTGTCGGTCAGCACCTCGACGATGATCCCGACCCCGCCGACGGCGACGCCCTCGTAGCGGATTTCGGTGTAGTCGGCGGCGTCGCCCATCTGCGACTTCTTGATCGCCCGCTCGATGACGTCCCTGGGCACCGACTCGGCCTTGGCGTTGTTCACGGCCAGGCGCAGGCGCGGGTTCATGTTTGGGTCGGGCAGGCCCGCCTTGGCGGCCACGGTGATTTCCCGCGACAGCTTGGAAAACAGCTTGGACCGCACCGCATCGGCGCGGCCCTTGCGGTGCATGATGTTCTTGAACTTTGAGTGGCCGGCCATGCTCGGGTGATCAGTCTCGGTGGTGAAGAGGGTCCGGGCTTTTAGCGTTGGTCGGCGTCAGTTTCCAGCGGCAGGCAGTCGATCCGTTCGATCATGCCCTCCGCCAGCCGGAACACCGCGTCCTGCGGGACGTCCAGCTTCAGCGCCTCGTCGCGATCCATGCCTGCGTAGATGCCGCGGATAACCCGCCCGGCGACGCCGTGGGAGACAGCCACCAGCGACTGCTCCGACGCTGTCGCCTCGCCCAGCCACTCGCCCAGCCGCGCGGCCATGGCCTCGTAGCGTTCGCCATCGGGCGAGGCGAAGTACCAGTCCCAGCGACTGGTCCCGTCCCGGGCGCCGGGGAAGGCGAAATCGATGTCCTCGTCGGTCAGGCCGTCCCAGGCGCCGAGGCTGACCTCGGCCAGGCGCGGGTCGAGGGTCGGTGGCGAAAGGCGGGCGGCCCCGGCGATGATCTCCGCCGTATGCCGCGCCCGGCCGAGCGGGCTGGAGATCATCGACGTGTCCGCATCGACAAGGGTGGCGAGCAGGGCGCCCATCTGCCCAGCCTGCGCCACGCCCAGCGACGTCAGCGGCGAGTCCAGCGCGCCCTGGTAGCGGCGCGCGAGGTTGAATTCGGTCTGGCCGTGGCGGACGAGATAGAGGGTCATGCGACGGTGATCGTGGGGCCGCTGCTAGTCTCGCGCAAGATGCACCGCCAGCGCTGCCGGGTCTCCGTCGAACAGGCGGTCCAGCAGGTCCTGCACCTCGCCGGCGACATAGGTCTCGCGGCTCAGCAGGGCGCGGTAGAGCTGGCGGCCGTCGACCCGCTCGGAGAGGACGGCCTTCTTGTGGATCAGCCGGCCCAGCAGGGTCTTGATCGTGGCGTCGCCCCACCTCTGGTCGGCCTTGACCGCATCGACCAGCGACGCCGCCGACAGCGAGCCATGCCGCCAGAGCGCGGCCAGGACCGCGCTCTCCGCGTCCGTCACATGGATGCGGTCGGCCATGCCGGTCAGGCCTTCAGCACCGCGCGGTCGATCCGCGCCTCGACGGCCCAGTTGGCGATCACCGCCACCGCGCCGGTCAGCAAGCCCAGGCCCAACAGAAACAGGGCCTCGGCGATGCCCGGAGCGGCGACCTTGAGGGACACGGGCTCGGGAATGTTGGCGATGGCGACGAAGATGTTCAGGCTGGCGTAGGCGGCGCCGAGGAAGCCGGCCAGCGGCCCGCCCAGGCGCAGGCCCGACAGGAAGGCCGAGCCGCCGGTCAGCCTCGGCCCGGAGGCCAGCTTGATCCCGCAGACGACGACCGCCGCCAGGGTCGCTCCGACCAGGCCCAGCATGATCAGCTTCATCAGCGGCGCGGCCTCGGCGAAGATGCCCAGCGGCGTCAACGGGTCCGCGTGCGCCACGGCGGGCAGGAACAGCACGGTCGCCAGCAGCGACGGCGTAACGAACGATCTGGAGTGTTTGGTCACGGCAAGTCCCCTAGAATTACGGATGTAATGTGATCAGATTACAGTCGTAATTTTTAGAGTCAACTACGCCCTCGCCATCTCCACCACCGGCACATGTTCGCTCAGCCGGCCGCCGATGCGGATCGGTTCGATGCGGCGGGCCAGGCCCGTGCGGTCGTCGGTCTCGACGAACACGCCGCAGACGGTCGCCGGGCCCGAGGCCGGCGTGTACCGGCCCTGGCTGATCTTGGTGGTGAACCGGCGCAGCGGCTCTTCCTTCTGGTTGCCGATGACGCTGTCGTAGTCGCAGCAGGCCCCGGCGTCGGTCTGGTAGGCCGTGCCGCCATTGAGGATCTGGGCGTCGGCGGTCGGCACATGGGTGTGGGTGCCGACGACCAGGCTGGCGCGGCCGTCGCAGTAGTGGCCCATGGCCATCTTCTCGCTGGTGGCCTCGCAGTGCATGTCGACCACCACCGCGTCGGCCACCTGGGCCAGGGGCGCCTTGTCCAGCTCGCGGTCGGCGGCGGCGAAGGGGTCGTCCATGGCGTCCATGTGCACCCGGCCCAGCAGGTTGATGACCATGATGGTCTTGCCGCTGTCGGTCTGGAACAGGGTGCTGCCCTTGCCGGGCGCGTCGGACAGGATCGGATAGTTGGCCGGCCGGATCAGGCGCGGCTCGCGCACGATGTAGGTCAGGGCTTCCTTCTGGTCCCAGCTGTGGTTGCCCAGCGTCAGGCAGTCGGCGCCGGCGTCGAACAGCTCGCGGGCGGTGTTCTCGGTGATGCCAAAGCCCGCGGCGGCGTTCTCGGCGTTGACGATGACGAACTCGAGACCCAGGCGGCGGCGGAGTCCCGGCAGATGGTCGGCCAGGCCGTCGCGGCCGGATTTGCCGACGACGTCGCCGAAGAAAGCAAAGCGCATTCAGTAGTCCTTTCGGGCCGCAATATACCCCGCCTCGGTGAGAATCCCATCGAGGGGCTGGTCGTGCGGCTCACGAGGCAGGCGGGCGACCTCCTGGCCGCTGTAGGCGAAGCCCACGGCCGGCGGGGCCAGGCCCTGTCCGCGCAGCGCCGCCAGGGTGCGGTCATAGTGGCCGCCGCCCTGGCCCAGCCGCCCGCCGCCCCGGTCAAAGGCCAGCAGGGGAACCAGGATCAGGTCGGGCGCCGCCTCGCGGGCCGAGGTCAGGGGGGCGGGAAGGCCGGACAGGTCAGGGGCCAGGCGCTCGCCGGGCTGCCAGCTGCGGAACACCAGCGGGCCGTCGGGTTCCTCGACGCAGGGCAGGGCCAGCCACCAGCCGCGCTTTTTCAGGACATCGCCGAGCGGCCGGGGGTCGAGCTCGGCGCCGAAGGCCTTGTAGAGGGCGATGGTCCCGTCGCGGGTGAGCCGGAGCGCGTCGAGCATCTCGCCGGCCCGGTCGGCGGCCATCCAGTCGGCCTCGGGGTGCTGGACCAGCAGCGCCTTGCGCCGGTTGCGCGCCTCCATCCGGAGGGCGGCTTTCTGGGAGGCGGTGGCGGGATCGGTCATGAAAAGCAGAGGGTGGCGGCGCCGCAAGAGCCGTGAAGGGCGGTTCTATCCCCTCGACCTGGATAACCAGGTGGGCGCCGAGTGTCCAACCCCACGGGGAAGGACAGGGTCAGCTCCCTTCGAGCGAATTAAGGTCGCTGGGATGTGTTGCCTTCGACGAGAGCCGCAGCAGGACCCGCCGTTGGAGAAGGTAGGGCTTCGGCGGGGGAAAAGGAAGGCGTTTGGCCCCATCGTCGTTTCTCGCGCTTTCCGCGCGCTCGAAACGACACTTCCCCGCTTGCGGGGAAGAACACGGCGCTCCTCCCCATTCATGGGGAGGTGTCGCCTGGAACGCGCTGCAAGCGCGACAGGCGACGGAGGGGTTACCCCGTCGCCAGCTTCTCGATGCGTTTGGCGGCGTTTTCCAGGGCGGCGACGGCCTTGACCTCGATCTTGGACTGGTCGGTCTGGGTCCGGGCCAGGTCGCCCTGGACATTGGCCATGCGCAGCTTGAGGTCGGCCAACTCGTCGGCCAGCAGCAGGGCGCCCATCAGGAACAGCCGGGTCTCGCCCAGATTGCCGACATCCTGGCTGACCTGGCGGACCTGTTCGTCGAACAGTCTGGCGATCTCGACCAGGTGGCGTTCCTGGCCGTCCTCGCAGCCCACGCTGTAAGGCTTGCCGTTCACTTGCACGGTGACCTGGGCCATCGTCAGCCCTCCGTTCCGGTGGCCGGTTCGTCGCCCAGCGCGGCGCGGATCTCGGCGATGGCGCGGCCGAGAGCCTCGGACGCCTGGGCGCCGGCCTCTTCCAGGGCCCGTTCGCGGGACCGGGCCGCGTCCAGCTCGGCGGCCAGACGCGCGCGGTCCTGGTCGAACAGACCGCCCGCCTCGGCGCCGGCCTCGGCCATCTTGTCCGTCATGCGGCTCTCGAGCATCGCTGTCGCGCGCTCCAGCCGTCGCACGGCCAGGTCCAGGGCGCTTCCCTCGGCCTCTCCCGTCATCATCGCGGCTCCCTGATCGAAGTCCTTTCTATAGACCGCACCGGGGC
Organism: Caulobacter sp.; assembly: GCA_030678995.1. Lineage (GTDB taxonomy): Bacteria > Pseudomonadota > Alphaproteobacteria > Caulobacterales > Caulobacteraceae > Caulobacter. The sequence continues at coordinate 12,603 of JAUXTQ010000050.1, read as the reverse complement.
GTGACAGGAAGGCGGGTTGAAACGATCGTCTTCACGTGCGAACCCGCGCCAGCCCCGCCCGAGTCGAGAGAGCCCGAAATGTCCGTCAGCCCGGTCAAGATGGCAGACGCCATCCGCGTCCTTTCGATGGACGCCGTCCATGCCGCCAAATCCGGCCACCAGGGGGCTCCGATGGGCCTGGCCGACGTGGCCACGGTGCTGTGGACCAAGTTCCTGCGCTACGACGCAAACAAGCCGGACTGGGCCGACCGCGACCGCTTCGTCCTGTCGGCCGGTCACGCCTCGATGCTGATCTACAGCCTGCTGCACCTGTCGGGCTTCAAGTCGGTGTCGATGGACGACATCAAGAACTTCCGCCAGTGGGGCAGCACCACGGCCGGCCACCCCGAGCACGGCCATACCGCCGGGGTCGAATGCACCACCGGACCGCTGGGCCAGGGCATCGCCACGGCCGTCGGCATGGCCATGGCCGAGCGCCACATGAACGCCCGCTACGGCGACGAGCTGGTCGACCACCGCACCTGGGTCGTCGCCGGCGACGGCTGCCTGATGGAGGGCGTCAGCCATGAAGCCATCCACCTGGCCGGGCGGCTGAAGCTGTCGAAACTGACGGTGCTGTTCGACGACAACAACACCACCATCGACGGCGCGGCCACGATCTCGGAGACCGGCGACCAGATGGCCCGCTTCAAGGCGGCCGGCTGGGCGGTCAAAGCGGTCGACGGCCACGACCACGGCAAGATCGCCGCCGCCCTGCGCTGGGCCACGAAACAGGACCGGCCGACGATGATCGCGGTCCGCACCAGGATCCTCAAGGGCGCGGGGCCCAAGGAAGGCGACGTCCACGGCCACGGCTATTCGCTGTTCGAGGAAGAGGCCATCGTCGCCCGCAAGGCCATGGGCTGGCCGCTGCCGCCGTTCGAGCTGCCCGACGATATCGTCGCCGCCTGGCGCAAGGCCGGCCGCAAGGGCGGCTCGCAGCGCCGCAAGTGGGACGCCCGGCTCAAGGCCAGCGACCAGCGCGCCGACTTCACCCGGGCGATGAAGGGCGACCTGCCGGCTGACGCCTTCGCCGGCCTCGACGCCCATATCGCCAGGATGCTGGCCGAGCCGGTGGTCAACGCCACCCGCGTCCATTCCGGCGCGGCGCTGTCGGTCCTGACGCCGGTCATCGAGGACATGGTCGGCGGCTCGGCCGACCTGACCGGCTCCAACAACACCTACGTCAAGGGCATGGCCCCCTTCGACGCGCCGGACTACGCCGGCCGCTATGTCCATTACGGCGTGCGCGAGCACGGCATGGCGGCGGCGATGAACGGCATGGCCCTGCACGGCGGGGTGATCCCCTACAGCGGCACCTTCATGGTCTTCTCCGACTACAGCCGCGCGGCCATCCGCCTTGGCGCGTTGATGGGAGTCCGCGTGATCCATGTGATGACCCACGACTCCATCGGCCTGGGCGAAGACGGTCCGACCCACCAGCCGGTCGAGCATGTGGCGTCCCTGCGGGCGATGCCGAACCTGATGGTCTTCCGCCCGGCCGACGCGGTCGAGGCGGCCGAGTGCTGGCGCCTGGCCCTGGAGGCAAAGTCCACGCCGTCGGTGATGGCCCTGTCGCGCCAGAAGACCGGCGTGGTGCGCACCAAGGGCGGCAACCTGTCGGCCAAGGGCGCCTATCAGGCCGCCGCCGCTGACGGCGAGGCCCGGGTGACGATCTTCGCGTCCGGCTCGGAAGTGCCGATCGCCCTGGCCGCCCGCGACCTGCTGCAGGCCGACGGCGTGCCGACCCGCGTGGTCTCCACCCCCTGTTGGGAGCTGTTCGAGCAGCAGACCCCGAAGTACCGCGCCGAGACCATCGGCAAGGCCGCGGTTCGCGTGGCCGTCGAGGCGGCGGTGAAGTTCGGCTGGGAGCGGTTCATCGGCGAGGACGGCGTGTTCGTCGGCATGGCCGGCTTTGGCGCCAGCGCCCCGTTCGAGCGGCTCTACAAGGAATTCGGCATCACCGCCGAAGCCGTCGCGGCGGCGGCCAAGGCGAAGCTGGGCTAGGATCGCGCGGGGACATGCACTTCAGTGCGTGTCCCCTGCTGACCGGCTGACCGGGGACACGCACTGAAGTGCATGTCCCCTCTGGAGGACCCCATGAAACTCGGCACCCCCCTGAGCCCCTCGGCCATGCGCGTCATGCTTCTCGGCTGCGGCGAGCTCGGCAAGGAAGTGGCCATCGAGTTGCAGCGGTTGGGGGTCGAGGTGATCGGCGTCGACCGCTATGCCGACGCCCCGGCCATGCAGGTGGCCCACCGCAGCCACGTCATCGCCATGACTGACGCGGCCGCCCTGCGCGCGGTGGTCGAGGCCGAGCGGCCGCACCTGATCGTGCCCGAGATCGAGGCTATCGCCACCGATGAGCTGGCCAGGATCGAGGCCGAAGGCCTGGCCACGGTGATCCCCACCGCCCGCGCCGCTCAGCTGACCATGAACCGTGAAGGCATCCGCCGGCTGGCCGCCGAAGAGCTCGGCCTGCCGACCAGCCCCTACGCCTTCGCCAGTTCGCGCGAGGCGCTGGAAGCGGGCGCGGCCGCTGTCGGCTACCCCTGCTTCGTCAAGCCGGTGATGAGCTCCTCAGGCAAGGGCCAGTCGTATGTGGAAAGCCCCGCCGACATTGGCGCGGCCTGGGACTACGCCCTGTCGGCCGGCCGGGTGGAGACGGCCCTGGTCATCGTCGAGGGCCGCATCGCCTTCGACTTCGAGATCACCCTGCTGACGGTCCGTTCGCTCGGCGCCGACGGCCAGATCCAGACGTCCTTCTGCGCCCCGGTCGGCCATCGCCAGGTCAAGGGCGACTATGTCGAGAGCTGGCAACCGCAGGCGATGAGCGCCGCCGCCCTGGCCCGCGCCCAGGACATCGCCGGCAAGGTCACCGCCGCCCTCGGCGGCCGGGGCCTGTTTGGCGTCGAGCTGTTCGTCAAGGGCGACCATGTCTGGTTCTCCGAGGTCAGCCCGCGGCCGCACGACACCGGCCTGGTCACCCTGGCGACCCAGCATCAGAGCGAGTTCGCGCTGCACGCCCGCGCCATCCTCGGCCTGCCGGTCGATGTCAGCCTGCGCGAGCCGGGCGCCAGCGCGGTGATCTATGGCGGCATGGACGCGGTCGGGGTCGCCTTCGAGGGCGTCGCCGAGGCTCTGTCGGCGCCCGGCGTCGACCTGCGCCTGTTCGGCAAGCCGCAGGCCTTCGAGCGCCGCCGTATGGGTGTCGCACTGGCGCGAGCGGCGGACGTTGACACCGCCCGGGCGAACGCCGTCGCGGCGGCGGGCAAGGTGCGGGTGGTTGAATCCTAGAACAATCCTCCCCACGCAGTGGGGAGGGGACCATCCGGAGGATGGTGGAGGGGGCGGCGCCGAGCTCTCCGGAGGGACCTGAATTCAGGATGGGGCCGCTCGCACTCGCGCTGCCCCTCCACCACGCTCCGCGTGGTCCCCCTCCCCGCTTCGCGGAGAGGATTGGTGGAGACTCGTCACAAACCTTCACCCGATGTGACCGCGCCAAATCCCGTCGCGGGGTTGACTCGACGGCCCCCGCCCGCAAAACCGCGCGCATTCATAAAAAGCCGCCGGGAGCGCTTCACCCATGACCCTTCGCGTCGCCATCAACGGATTTGGCCGGATCGGCCGTCTGGTTCTGCGCTCCATCGCCGAGCACAGCCGCACGGACATCGAGGTCGTGGCGATCAACGACCTGGGTCCGGTGGAAACCAACGCCCACCTGTTCCGCTACGACAGCGTCCACGGCCGCTTCCCCGGAACGGTGACCACCGGCGAGGACTGGATCGACATCGGCCGCGGCAAGATCAAGGTCACGGCGATCCGCAATCCGGCCGAGCTGCCGCACAAGGACCTGAACGTCGACATCGCGTTCGAATGCACGGGCCTGTTCACCTCGAAGGAAAAGGCCTCGGCCCATCTGACCGCCGGCGCGAAGCGCGTGCTGGTCTCGGCCCCGGCCGACGGCGCCGACAAGACCATCGTCTACAAGGTCAACCACCAGACCCTGACGGCGGACGACATCGTCGTCTCCAACGGCAGCTGCACCACCAACGCCCTCGCGCCCGTGGCCAAGGTGCTGAACGACCTGTTTGGCATCGAGCGCGGCTACATGACCACCATCCACGCCTACACCGGCGACCAGCCGACGCTGGATACGATGCACAGCGACCTCTACCGCGCCCGCGCGGCGGCGCTGAGCATGATCCCGACCTCGACCGGCGCGGCCAAGGCGCTCGGCCTGGTGCTGCCGGAGCTGAAGGGCAAGCTGGACGGCTCCTCGATCCGCGTTCCGACCCCCAACGTCTCCTGCGTCGACCTGAAGGTCGTGGCCGCTCGCGACGTGACGGTGGAGGAGATCAACAACGCCCTGCTGGCCGCCGCCGCCGGCCCGATGTCGGGCGTGCTGGCGACGACCAGCGAACCGCTGGTCTCGATGGACCTGAACCATGTGCCCGCCAGCTCGACGGCGGCGCTGAAGCAGACCCAGGTCGTCGACGGCAAGCTGGCCCGCGTGCTCAGCTGGTACGACAACGAATGGGGCTTCGCGACCCGCATGAGCGACACCGCGCTGGTGATGGCGAAGTTCCTGTAGAATCGATTGGCCCATGACCGTGCTAGCGAACCTGGACTTGTCCGTCTTCTGGGATCCGTCCGAGTTCGCCACCAGTGAGTACGTCGACGAATTGCTCACAGACGAGCTGCTGGCGCGAGTCGAAGCAGAGCTTGGGTATCGACTCCCGGCCGCCTATGTCGCTCTGTGCCAGAATCAAAATGGCGGCGCGCCTATCCGAACCTGTCACCGCGCAGCCACGACGAGCTGGGCGCCAGATCATGTTGCGATCACCAACATCAAGGCGATCGGGTTCAAGAATATCTGGTCGCTTTGCGGTGAGCTTGGCAGAGACAACACTTTGACGGAATGGGGTTATCCGGCGATCGGCGTCTACTTCGCCGATTGCCCATCGGCTGGCCACGACATGCTCTGCTTGGACTATCGTCAGCTTGATGACTCGGGAGAACCGGCTGTCGTCCACGTAAGCCAAGGAAGCGACTACACGATCACCTTCGTCGCCCCCAGCTTCGAAAGCTTCCTCTTGGGCCTTGAGCCAGATGAAGCTTTTGATGACGACGGCCTGAGCCATTCAGACTAGTGAGCTTTCATGATCTTCCGCTCCCTCGAAACCGCTGATCTCGCCGGCAAACGCGTGCTCGTGCGCGTGGACTTCAATGTGCCGATGGAGGGGGGCGTCATCACCGACGACACTCGCCTGCGCTCGGCGCTGCCGACGATCCACCATCTCAGCAGCCGGGGCGCGAAGGTCATCCTGCTGGCCCACTTCGACCGGCCCAAGGGCAGGCGAGTTCCGGAGATGAGCCTGGCGCCGGTGGTCGCCCCCCTGTCGGTCCTGCTGAGCCAGCCGGTTCTGTTCGGTGAGGACTGTATCGGCGAGGCCGCCTACAGGGCCGTCACCGCGCTTGAGAACGGCGACGTGGCGGTGCTGGAAAACCTGCGCTTCCATCCGGGCGAGGAGGCCAACGACCCCGCCTTCGTCACCGAGCTGGCGGCCATCGGCGACCTCTATGTCAACGACGCCTTCAGCGCCGCCCACCGGGCCCACGCCTCCACCGAGGGCCTCGCCCGGCTGCTGCCCTCGTACCCGGGCCTGGCCATGCAGCGCGAGCTGGAGATGCTCGACGCGGCGCTGGGCAAGCCGGTCAAGCCGGTGCTGGGCATCGTCGGCGGCGCCAAGGTCTCGACCAAGCTGGACCTGCTGAACAACCTGGTGCGCAAGCTCGACCGTCTGGCCATCGGCGGCGGCATGGCCAACACCTTCCTGGCCGCCCAGGGCCACGACGTCGGCGGCTCCCTCTGCGAGCACGACCTGGGCGACACCGCTCGCGAGATCATGGCCAGCGCGAAAGCCGCCGGCTGCGAGCTGCTGCTGCCGGTCGACGTGGTGGTGGCCCGCGAGGTGAAGCCGGGGACGACGACCCGCACCTGCGGCCTGGACGAGGTGAAGGCCGGCGACCTGATCCTCGACGCCGGCCCCGAGACGGTGAAGCGCCTGCTGGCCGCCATGGACGCCAGCAAGACCCTGATCTGGAACGGCCCCCTGGGCGTGTTCGAGGTCCCGCCCTTCGACATGGCCACCGTGGCCGCGGCGAAGCACGCCGCCGCGCTCGCCGTGGCCGGCAAGCTGACGGCCGTGGCCGGCGGCGGCGATACGGTCTCGGCGCTCAACCACGCCGGCGTGGCGGGCGAGTTCACCTTCGTCTCCACCGCTGGAGGAGCCTTCCTGGAATGGATGGAAGGCAAGACCCTTCCGGGCGTGGCCGCGCTTGAGGCGTAGCCTTGTAAATGCACGCAACACGTGTATCTTGTGTGTATGAAACTTGCCGATCACTTGCGTCCAATCGGATCGGCGGTGATTGCAGCGGCGCTGTTCGCTGAATCCCGCACGTCAACGAGGCGTGGCCGCAATCAGCTGCGGATCGCGACCGGTGTTGGAATGCTGGCCGGCGCGGGCTTCTGCCTGACCAAGCTGATCGACCCGCCGGTCACGACGTTTGATTTGTGGTCTTGGTTTTACGTGGGGAGTATCCTGATCACGGCTCGGACAGCGGTTTGGCTGTTTCTCACGATCGAAGGAGGCGACGAATGAGCGGCGACGCCATTACCGCTATCATCCTAACGGGCGTGTACGCCTTCTTCCTGTACGTCGGGATCATGGTGAACCGCCACCGCTCATAGGGCCTGTGCCGGGCTGACGTTTCCGTGTGCGGATGCTAAGAGCGCCGGAAAATCGCATCGTCCAGCGCAAGAGATCCCGCCGCATGGCCCGTATCACCCTCCGACAGCTTCTCGACCACGCGGCCGAGCACGACTACGCCGTGCCCGCGTTCAACATCAACAACATGGAGCAGGGCCTGGCGATCATGGAGGCGGCCGAGGCGACCGACTCGCCGGTGATCATCCAGGCCTCGCGCGGCGCCCGCAGCTACGCCAACGACATCATGCTGGCCCGGCTGATCGACGCCCTGGTCGAGATCTATCCCTACATCCCGGTCTGCATGCACCAGGACCACGGCAACGGCCCGGCCACCTGCGCCACCGCCATCCAGTACGGCTTCACCAGCGTGATGATGGACGGCTCGCTGGAAGAGGACGCCAAGACCCCCGCCAGCTACGAGTACAACGTCGACGTCACCCGCCGGGTGGTCGACATGGCCCACAGCTGTGGCGTCTCAGTCGAGGGCGAGATCGGCGTGCTGGGCTCGCTGGAGACCGGCATGGGCGAGGCCGAGGACGGCCACGGCTTCGAGGGCAAGCTCGACCATTCCTCGTTGCTGACCGACCCGGACCAGGCGGTCGACTTCGTCCGCGCGACCCACGTCGACGCCCTGGCCATCGCCATGGGCACCAGCCACGGCGCCTACAAGTTCACCCGCAAGCCGGACGGCGATATCCTGGCGATGAACGTCATCGAGGCGGTGCACAAGCGCCTGCCCGACACCCATCTGGTGATGCACGGCTCCAGCTCCGTGCCGCAGGACCTGCAGGACATCATCAACGAATTCGGCGGCGAGATGCCCCAGACCTGGGGCGTGCCGGTCGAGGAGATCCAGCGCGGCATCAAGCTGGGCGTGCGCAAGATCAACGTCGACACCGATAACCGCATGGCCATGACCGGCGCCATCCGGAAGGTGCTGATGCAGAAGAAGGGCGAGTTCGACCCGCGCGCCTATCTCAAGCCCGCCAAGGAAGCCATGCGCGCGGTCTGCCAGGCCCGCTTCGAGCAGTTCGGCGCCGCGGGGTACGCCGGCAAGATCAAGCCGGTCAGCACCGCGGCCATGGCCAAACGCTACGCCGCCGGCGAGCTGGCCCCGAAGATCGGCGTCAGCAAGGTCGCGGCGGAGTAGGGCACGCTACCAAAGCCTTCGCACACCGAAGCCGTCGAACAGCCGCTCGTTCGAAACGAGGGTCAGGTTTTCCGTCAGCGCCTGCGCGATCAGCAGGCGGTCAAACGGGTCCTTGTGGTTGTCGGATAGACCGCCAGCGACAAGGGCGTGCTCCAAGGTCAACGGCAGCGGTTTGAAGTCCTGGGCGTCGAGAAAAGCCTCGAACGAGCGGTCCAGCCGCGCCGCCTCAGGCAGCTTGCCGAGTCTGACCTTGGTGGCGATCTCGAACGCCGACACCGCGCTGACGTGCACCGGATCGCCGTAGACCTTGATGGCGGTTCGTGCCGGCTCGGACAGGCGCGGCGAGTCGAGGAACCACCAGATCAGGGCGTGGGTGTCGAGCAGCAGGCTCAATCGATTCCGCCTTCCCAAAGAGCCAATTCCTCTTGGGGCAAGGGGTCAAAGAAGCTGTCGGGCAGTTCGAACCGACCCTTCCACGCGCCGGGCACGCGGGGCCCGCTCAACGCGGTATCGGCGTTGGATGCCTTTGCGATCGGTATGAGCCGCACGGAGGGGGCCTTGCCGCGGGCGATGATCACCTCCTCGCCAGCTTCCGCCTGGGCGAGCAGTTTCGACAGCTGGGTCTTGGCCTGATGCACAGTGTAAATCATGTCTTAGCTAAGCATATTAGCTAACCGTGCTCAACCCTCTATATCCGCCCCCTTCATCTCCTTGATGAACAGGAACCCGACCACCGCTGTCACCGCCGCGACCACCACCGGGTACCAGAGGCCGTAGTAGATGTTGCCCGTGGCCGCCACCATGGCGAAGGCGGTGGTCGGCAGGAAGCCGCCGAACCAGCCGTTGCCGATGTGGTAGGGCAGGCTCATCGAGGTGTAGCGGATGCGGGCCGGGAACATCTCCACCAGGGCCGCGGCGATCGGGCCGTAGACCATGGTCACCAGCAGGATCAGGGCGAACAGCACCGCCACCACCATCGGCTTGTCGACCAGCGTCGGGTCGGCCTTTTGCGGATAGCCGGCGGCGTTCAATGCGGCGCCCAGGCGTTTGCGCCAGGCGGCCTGCTGGGCGTTGAAGGCCTTGGTCGCCATGCCCGCGCCTTCGAAGGCCGGAACCTGGGTCCCGCCGATGTCCACCGTCGCCACCGAGCCGGCGACCGCCTCGCGGGTGTCGTAGGAGACGCCGGCCGAGGCCAGGGCCGACTTGGCCACGTCGCAGGACGAGCGGAAGGCGGTCTTGCCGACCGGGTCGAACTGGAACGAGCATTCGGCCGGGTCGGCGATCACCGTCACAGGCGCAGCTTCGGAGGCCGCCGCCAGGGCCGGGTTGGCAGCCACGGTCAGGATCCTGAACAGCGGGAAGAAGGTCAGGGCGGCGATCAGGCAGCCGGCGAGGATGATCGGCTTGCGGCCGATCCGGTCGCTCAGCCAGCCGAACACGATGAAGAACGGCGTGCCCAGCAGAAGCGCCACCGCGACCAGGGTGTTGGTCAGGGCGCCGTCGACCTTGAGCATCTTCTCCAGGAAGAACAGGGCGTAGAACTGGCCGGTGTACCAGACCACCGCCTGGCCCGCCGTGAGGCCGACCAGGGCCAGCAGCACCAGCTTCAGGTTGGGCCAGCGGGCGAAGGACTCGGTCAGCGGCGCCTTGGTCCCCTTGCCCTCGTCGATCATCCGCTGGAATACCGGGCTCTCGTTGAGCCTCAGGCGGATCCACAGCGACACCCCCAGCAGCAGGATCGAGGCGAGGAACGGCGCGCGCCAGCCCCAGTCGGAGAAGGCCTCCTCCCCGACATTGGTGCGCACCAGCAGGATCACCACCAGCGACAGGAACAGGCCCAGCGTCGCCGTGGTCTGGATGAAGCTGGTGTAGAGGCCGCGCTTCCCCGGCGGGGCGTGCTCGGCCACATAGGTGGCCGCGCCGCCATATTCGCCGCCCAGCGCCATGCCCTGTACCAGCCGCATGGCGATCAGCAGGATCGGGGCGGTCACGCCGATGGACTCGTAGGACGGCAGCAGTCCGACCACGAAGGTCGACAGGCCCATCAGCAGCATGGTCACCAGGAAGGTGTTCTTGCGCCCCCAGAGGTCGCCCAGACGCCCGAAGACGATGGCCCCCAGCGGCCGCACCGCGAACCCGGCGGCGAAGGCCAGCAGGGCGAAGATGTAGCCGGTGGTCTCGTTGACCCCGCTGAAGAAGTGCTTGGTGATGAACCCGGCCAGCGAGCCGTAGAGGTAGAAATCGTACCACTCGAAAATGGTCCCGACGGACGCCCCGCCGATGACCATCACATGGCTCTGCCTCGGCGCCTCTGCCTGCTGGCTCATCCCGTCCCCCCTCGATCTGCCGGGAAGCTAGCGCGGGAGGGGGGTCAGGCTCAATGCAGGGTGACCGGGGCCTTGTTCCCCCGCCAGAGCTCCTCGGTCAGGATGCTGGCGAAGCCGATCCAGCCGACATAGGGGGCGACCATGCCGGCGGCGGGGGCGTCGACCTGCCGCGCGCGCCAGGCGTAGGCGGCGGAGGTTCCCAGCGAGACCACGGCGGCGGTCAGCTGGCCGCCCAGACGCCGGGTCCCCAGGGCCATCCAGACGGCGTTGATCGCCTGGACGGCGCCCCACAGGGTCAGGGCCTGGGTGCGAGCCGGGCTGGGCGGGGCGTTCCACACCCGCAGGCCCGACAGGGTCAGGGACATGAACAGCGGCGGCCAGATCATCGCGAAGGCGGCCCCGGACGGCGAGAAGCCCGGCTTGTCGAGCCGGTCATGCTCGCGCTCGGTCACCGGGTGGTCGGGCGTGGGTGTGTTGGCGCGGGCGATTATGGCCGAGGCCAGCACGGCCCCCGCGGTGAGGCCCAGACCCACCAGCAGGTGGCGGGTTGAACGGCCCCGGCTGTCGGCCACCTCGTCGATGGCGTCCCGTGTGTCTTGGGCGATCTGCATGGCGGTTCCTCGCGGCCTGAGCGGGAAACCAATTTGGGGGCGGGGAGGTTCCAAAGATCAGTCTTCCTCTGCCGGAGGGAGAGGTGGCCTGGCGGAGCCAGGTCGGAGAGGGAGCAGCCGAATGCCAGCCGTCCGACACCGAGCCTCCCTCTCAGTCACCGCTCCGCGGCGACAGCTCTCCCTCCGGGAGAGCGTGGTCCCTATTCCGCCTCCACGCCCCGCGCCTTCAGCTGGGCCTTCAGCACCCGCACCGGCGGAGCCCACAGGAAGCCGAAGCTCACGCAGCCGCCCCGGGTGTTCACCGCATGGTGGAAGCGGTGGGCCTGGATCAGGCGTTTCCAGAAGGCCGAGTGGCCATTCAGCGGTACGCGATAGCGGCGGTGCACCAGGCCGTCGTGGAACATGAAGTAGATCGCGCCGTAGGCGGTGATCCCCAGCCCGACAGGCAGCATCAGGGGCAGGCCGCCGTTGGTCCCCAGCCAGATGCCGACAATCGCCGGCGCGGCGAAGACCACGGCGAACAGGTCGTTCAGCTCGAACGGGCCAGTGCGCGGCTCATGGTGCGAGCGGTGCCAGACCCACATGAAGCCGTGCATGACGTACTTGTGCATGAACCAGGCGAACCCCTCCATGAAGGCCAGGGCGCCCAGGAACAGGGCCAGGTTGATCGCAAGCTGCAGCATGGTGTTCCTCAGCGGACGAGGCGTGTCGCCAGATGCGCCAGCAGCAGCCCGGCAAGGCCGATCGCCAGCAGCACGGCCCAAGCAGGATACACCGCCGAAAGGCCCGCGTCCCGCCACAGGATCGACTGATAGGCCTCGATCGTCCAGGCGTGCGGTGTGGCCCAGCCGGCCATCTGCAGCCAGGGCGGCATCAGGAAGCGCGGCACCATGCTGCCGCCGATGGCCGCCAGGATCAGGATGATGAAGGTCGACAGCATCTGGCCCTGGTCGCGGGTCTTGCAGAAGGCGACGATGGCCAGCGCCAGGCCCGCGGCGCAGGTCGAGGCGGCGACCGTGGTGATCAGCCAGGGCCCGATATGCCGCAGCACCGGCACGCCGTAGATCAGCTCTGCCGTGGCGAAGATGGCCGTGGCCTGGACCACGCCCTGGGCGATCAGGAACAGGAACTTGCCGGTGACCACCGGCCCCATGCCCCGGGCGCCGGCGAGAATCCGGTCGGCGATGCCGGAGTGGCGCTCGTCGATCAGCGACAGGGCCCCGGTCATGGCCGAGAACAGGGCGAACAGAATGCTGACCGCCCCCGCGTAATAGGCGATGGCGCCGCCGCCCTTTCTGGCCCCGCTGATGTCCTCACGGACGAACAGGGACGGTCCGACGGCGACCGCCCGCCCCTCGGCCAGACTGGTCATGGCGGCGGCGGCGGCGGCGGTCTGGCGCCGCGTGAAGCCACCCACGGCGGGCGCGGTCTCCACCAGGGTCCGGGCCAGCAGGATGTCGGGCATGTCCCGCGCCAGCACCTGCTGCGCCCGGGCCATGGTCAGGGGGGCGGCGACGGCCCGGCTGGGATCGGACACCACCACGATCGGCGAGCCCGAGGCGGCCGGGTCGGCGCGAATGATCAGGCCGGCGTCGGCCCGCCCCGCCTTCACCAGCGCCCGCACCCGCGCGCCCGCGTCGGGAACCGTCCGTTCGGCGCGCAGGTCCGGGTCCCTGAGCAGCGCGTCGGCCAGCCGCCGCGAG
>JAUXTQ010000031.1 GCA_030678995.1 Caulobacter sp. | reverse complement strand
CGGTGGCGGCGGTGCGGGCCGTGGCCGCGGGCGGGGCCGGCCGGGCCTTCTGCGCCGTGAGGCCGCCGGGACACCATGCAGAGCCGGGCAAGGCCATGGGCTTTTGCGTCTTCTCCAACATCGCGGTGGCGGCGCGGGCGGCCCAGGCCGCGGGCCTGGCGCGGGTGGCGGTGGTCGACTTTGACGTCCATCACGGCAACGGCACCCAGGCGGCCTTCGAGACCGACCCGACCCTGTTCCTGGCCTCGATTCACCAGCGCCCGCTGTATCCGGGCAGCGGTGATGTCGCCGAGACCGGCGTGGGCAACATCGCCAACGGCGTGGTCGGCCCCCATTCCCCGCGGGAGAAATGGCGCAAGGTGTTCGAGGGCCTGATGGACCGGGTCGACGCCTTCGCACCCGACCTGATCTTGATCTCGGCCGGCTTCGACGCCCACGCCCGCGACCCGCTGGCCAGCCAGTCGCTGGAGGCCGAGGACTTCGCCTGGGCCACCCGCGCCATCGTTTCGGTGGCGAACACGCATGCGAGAGGTCGGGTTGTTTCCTCCCTCGAGGGTGGCTACGACTTGGAGGCGCTGGGGCGTTCGGCCCTGGCGCATGTGCAGGCGTTGCAGGAGGGTTGACGGGGACCGGGGAGGTCCGCGTCAAACGGGCTTTTTTCCGCATACCCCCGGGGGATCATGGTCGAGGTTCTGGCCGCCGACGGTGTTTTCACGACTGCCGACGTCGCCCGCCCGGGCGCGGTGATCCTTGCCCGCCACGGCGAGCCGGATCTCTCGCGCAAGGTTCGGCTGACGGCTGACGGTTATCGTCACTGGTGGGGCGCCTACGAGGAAAAGGGCCTGCGCCAGGGCCAGACCCCGCCTGCGGGGCTCGTTACGGTCGCCCGTAACGCAGGGGCGGTGATCGCCTCCACCCGGCCCCGATCGATGGAAACCGCCCACGCGGTCTGCGCCGGCCGGGCGTTCGCCCGAGACCCGCTGTTCGTGGAAGCGCCCCTGCCGCCGCCGCCGTTCCCGTCCTGGATTAGGCTGTCGCCCCGGCTGTGGGGCTTCATCGCCAGGGTCTGGTGGTGGTATTTCGACCATCACGACGGCCAGGAGACCCGCGGCCAGGCCGAGGAACGCGCCGGCCAGGCGGCGACCCTGGTGGCCGACCTCGCTCGCGAGGGCCAGGACGTGCTGGTGGTGGCCCACGGCTTCTTCAACACCATGGTCGGCGAGGCGCTCAAGCGTCAGGGCTGGCGCTGCACCGAGGACCAGGGATTCCGCTACTGGCGGGCCCGGCGCTTTGAACGGATTTAAACCGGGCGGGAATCGGCTGATTGCCCCCTTCGCCGCGCCCTACTAGGCTGGCCGGACTCTCCTGGAACACGAAATGACCAACGCTCCCGCCATTGATCCGGCCATCGCCGCCATGAGCTTCGAGGAAGCTCTCGCGGAACTGGAGAAGATCGTCCAGCGGCTGGAATCGGGCTCAGCGCCGCTCGAGGAGTCGATCTCGATCTACGAGCGCGGGGCGGCGCTGAAGGCTCACTGCGAGCAGCGGCTGGAACAGGCGCGCCTGCGGGTCGAGAAGGTCGTGCTGGGGCAGGGCGGCGCCGCGGGCGTCGAGCCGGCCGAGTTCACGTGACCAGCCTGGGCCGCAAGATCGCAGAGACCGCCGACGTCGTCACCGTCGCGCTCGACGCCCTGCTGCCCCGGGCGGATGGACCCGAGACCCGCCTGACCGAGGCCATGCGCTATGCGGCGCTGGGGCCGGGTAAGCGGTTGCGGCCGTTCTTCGCCATCGAGACGGGCAAGATGTTCGACCTGCCCGAGCGGCCGGTGCTGCGGGCAGCCTGTGCGCTGGAGTGTATCCACGCCTACAGCCTGGTGCATGACGACCTGCCCTCAATGGACGACGATGACCTCCGCCGCGGCCGTCCGACGGTGCACAAACAGTATGACGAGGCCACCGCCGTCCTCGCGGGGGACGCCCTGCAGACGGCGGCCTTTGAGATCATGGCTCATCCCGACACCCATCCGGACGGGAACGTGCGGGCCGAGCTGGTGCGCAAGCTGGCCCACGCCTCCGGCGCCCAGGGCATGGCTGGCGGGCAGATGATCGATCTGCTGGGCGTCCGCGAGGACCTCGGCGGCGTGGCCCGCATGCAGCGGCTGAAGACCGGCGCCCTGATCGCCTTCGCCTTCGAGATTCCACTGATCATCGCCCACGCCCAGGACGCCGAACGCCACGCCTTGATGGCTTTTGCACAGGATCTGGGCCTGGCCTACCAGATCGTCGACGATCTGCTGGATGCCGAAGGTGATCCGGCGGAGCTGGGCAAGGCGGCCGGCGGAAAGGATGCGGCCAGGGGGAAAGCCAACTATGTGACCCTTCTCGGTATCGACGCGGCGAAGGAGAGGGTGGCGCACCTGGCCGGACAGACCCGCGCCCACCTCGACATGTTCGGTGAACGGGCCGCCACATTGCGGGCCTCGGTCGATTTCGTGCTGGACCGGAACTCGTAACCGCGCTTTCGTCGCGGCCATTGGCAATTGACGGACTTTTCATGCCCTCTGCGACCCCGCTGCTCGACAAGATCAAGTCGCCCGCCGACACGCGCGGCCTCTCGATCCCGGAACTGAAGCAGCTGGCCCATGACGTCCGCGCCGAAACCATCGACGCTGTCTCGGTCACCGGCGGCCACCTTGGCGCCGGGCTGGGCGTGGTCGAGCTGACCGTTGCCCTGCACCATGTGTTCGAGACGCCCCGCGACATCCTGATCTGGGACGTCGGCCACCAGGCCTATCCGCACAAGATCCTCACCGGCCGCCGCGACCGCATGAAGACGCTGCGCACCGGCGGCGGCCTGTCGGGCTTCACCAAGCGGGCCGAGAGCGAGTACGACCCGTTCGGCGCGGCCCACGCGGCCACCTCGATCTCCGCGGCGCTGGGCTTCTGCGCCGCCCGCGACGCCAAGGGCGACAACAACAAGGTGGTCGCCGTCATCGGCGACGGCTCGATGAGCGCGGGGATGGCCTATGAGGCCATGAACAACGCAGCCGAGACGACCAAACAGCTTATCGTCATTCTCAACGACAACGACATGTCCATCGCCCCGCCGGTGGGCGGGATGAGCGCCTACCTGGCGCGGGTGGTGTCGGGCAGCGGCTACCAGTCGCTGCGCCGCATCGGCAAGCAGGTCGCCGGGGCGCTGCCCAAGCCTCTGCAGGAAGCCGCCCGCAAGGCCGAGGAATACGCCCGCGGCATGGTCACCGGCGGGACCTTCTTCGAGGAGCTGGGCTTCCAGTACGTCGGCCCCATCGACGGCCATGACATGGACGCCCTGGTGCCGGTGCTGAGGAACGCCCGGGAGATCAACCGGCCAGTTCTGGTCCATGTCGTGACCCAGAAGGGCAAGGGCTACGCCCCGGCCGAGAACGCCGCGGACAAGTACCACGGGGTGGTCAAGTTCAACGTCGTCACCGGCGAGCAGGTGAAGGCCGCCGCCGGCCCGCCCAGCTACACCAAGGTGTTCGCCCAGGCCCTGGTCAAGGAGGCGGAGAAGGACGACCGCATCGTCGCCATCACCGCCGCCATGCCGTCCGGCACGGGGCTCGATATCTTCGGGAAGGCCTTCCCCAGGCGGATGTTTGACGTGGGCATCGCCGAGCAACACGCGGTGACTTTCGCCGCCGGCCTGGCCGCCGACGGAATGAAGCCGTTCTGCGCGATCTATTCGACCTTCCTGCAGCGCGGCTACGACCAGGTGGTCCACGACGTGGCCATCCAGCGCCTGCCGGTGCGGTTCGCCATGGACCGCGCGGGCCTGGTCGGCGCCGATGGCCCGACCCATGCCGGCAGCTTCGATGTCGGCTTCATGGGCGCCCTGCCGGGAATGATCCTGATGGCCGCCGCCGACGAGGTGGAGTTGGCCCGCATGGTCGCCACCGCCGCCGCGATCGACGACCGTCCCAGCGCCTTCCGCTATCCGCGCGGCGAGGGCCTGGGCCTGGAGATGCCGGCCGTCAACGAACCGCTGGAGATCGGCAAGGGCCGCATCGTCCGCGAGGGGACCAGCGTCGCCATCGTCTCCTTCGGCACGCGCCTTGGCGAAAGCCTCAAGGCCGCCGACCTGCTGGCCGCGCGCGGCTTCTCGACCACCGTCGCCGACGCCCGCTTCGCCAAGCCGCTGGATATCGACCTGATCCTGCGCCTGGCCCGCGAGCACGAGGCCCTGATCACGGTGGAGGAGGGGGCCATCGGCGGCTTCGGCGCCTTCGTGCTGCAGACGCTCGCCACCCACGGCGCCCTGGACCGCGGCCTGAAGGTGCGCACCCTGGTGCTGCCCGACGTGTTCCAGGACCAGGACAAGCCGGACCTGATGTACGCCCAGGCCGGTCTCGACGCCGAAGGCATCATGGCCGGCGCCCTGTCGGCGCTGGGCCTGGACAATGTGAGCACGGCGGGAAGAAGGGCTTAGGGCGCGTCCTCACGGGACGGGCGAGATCCGCGACCGACCCGGAAGCCGATGGCGGCTTTCGACCATCTCGGACCTTCAACGGGTCCGCTTCTTGGGGCATGGCTAGCAACTCCATTGGCGGAGAATTTCAGATGTCCAGGGCGTTTGACCAAGCTCCAAATGTGGATGGAGGGATGCACGGGCATGGCTGAACGTGATGGAGGGCAGCCGAATGATCCAACTACACGAAACGCGACTCAAATGACCTCAAGCCCGGCTTTCGCTCCGCGAATGAATTCGCCCCTTTGCTTGCTGCTCGTTGCGAGCTTAGTACTTGTGCTCAGCGGTGCGGTTTCCGTAATTCTATTCGTGGCGTCCCTGTTTTCCCATCAGGCCCTGCTGTTCACAGTCGCCCTGATTGCTCTGATCACCAGCATGCTGGCCCAAGCTCTGATCATAGTCTGGCGGGCATGGTTTCTTTGGCATTCGGGCGCTTGGATGGGCCTCGACGGGAAGCCACGCTCCCGTGCCGAACGACCCGGATGGTTCAAGACGTGGCTGGCGATGCATGTGCTCTACGCAGGTGTCACGGGCGGTGTAGCCGCCTATCTGACTTGGACCCTATTTGCTTCCAGCCGCTGACGTCCGCTCTCCACCCAAAACCGACGTTGAGAGCTTCTGCTCGTCAGGCGCGGGCCTGCGCCGCATCGACGCGCGCAGCCTTGTCCTCACAAAGACCCATGAGACTATGAGCTAGGCGCGGCAGGCCTCGAAGAAGCGGGTCACGCCGTGGCGCTCGGTCGCCGAGGCGTCGAGTTTCACTGTCCGGCCGCGGTCGGTCAGCGACAGGTCGCCGGTGCGGGCGAAGGCGGCCAGGGGGCCGGACCCGGGGTGGGCGGAGGCCTCGATCATCTGGCCCATGCCGGGAGAGGCGACCAGTTCGCCCCGCAGACTCTGGCGGGCCTTGCCGGACGCCAGGATGAGGCCCTCGCGCGGCGATCCGCCGAGCAGCGAGATGGCGATCCGCCGCGCGCCGGGCTCGCAGGTCATCATCAGCACGATGTTGTCGGAGGCGGGCGCGCCATAGGCCAGCTTCGGGCCCTCGCCCTCGTTGTGCTGGTAGGTCCAGGCGAAGCCAGGGGCGATGGGCCTGGAGACGCAACTGCCGAGGACCAGGCACAGCATGGCGCCGAAGATCGCGAGAGTCCGGGGCATGAGCGCCTCCTTCCCGGGGAAGGAACGCGCTCATGCCGCCATGGTTCAGAAGGGCGTGAAGCGCTCGACGATGGCCTGGCCGGCCGGCGTCCGCTGGACGCGGCTGATGTCGCCCCGGCCGCCGTAGGCGATGCGGGCCTCGGCGATCTGGATGTGGCGGATGGTGTTGGCGGCGGAGATGTCCTCCGGCCGCACGATCCCCGACACGGTCAGCCGGCGCAGTTCGCCGTTGGTCATCACCTCCTGGGTGCCCTGGATGACCAGGTTGCCGTTGGGCAGCACGGCGGTGACGACGGCGGCGACGGTCAGGCTGATCTTCTCCGAGCGGGTCACCGCCCCGGCGCCGGCCTTGGCGCTGGTCGAGCCGGTCTCGATCGCCGCGGAGGGGTCGAAGCCGCCCGGCAGAATCTTGCCCAGCGAGCTCTCCAGCCCGAACAGGTGCGGGAAGCCCATGGTCTGGTTCGCCGTGCGCGAGGTGGTGGTGTTGTTCTGGGTGCTGGCGGAATCGTCGATGTCGATCTGCACCGTCAGGATGTCGCCCACCCGCGAGGCGCGCTGGTCGACGAAGAAGGCCCGGGCCCCCGCGCGCCACAGGGAGTTGGCGCTGGCCGGCTGCGGCTGCATGCCCGGCGGGGCGAGGGTCACCTGCTCCTGCGGCACCAGGGCGGAGGGATAGCCGATCGGGGCCAGTTCGGGACCGCGCACCGCCTCGGTGACGGTCGAACAGGCGGCGAGGGGCGCGAAGGCGAGGGCGGCGACGAGGGCGAAACGCATGGAACTGATCCTCTAGCGGGCGGCGTACAGGGGGGAGCCGGCGGCCTTCAGCCGTTGGGCCTCGGGGCCGGTGACGGCCTGTCCGGGTCCGGTCGCGACCGCCTCGATAACCTTCTTCGAGACGGGATTCTGGGCATTGAAGCTCTGGCCGACGGAGGCGTTGGCAAGGGCCTTGGCCTGGAGGGTCAGGCTGATGCCGCCGTCCGACCAGGTCACCTGGATGGTGTCGCCGGCCTTGATCACCTGCTGGGCGGCGACGTCGCGGGTGGAGACCACGCCGCCTTCCCGAAGCGGGCGGCGGGCGGTCATGCCGATGACGGCGTCGGCGTCGCGTGGCGCATCGGCCGGGGCGCCGGCGACCTTGGTCCAGACCAGGTCCTGCGGCTGGATCACTTCGCCCGAGTTGAGGCTGCGGGCCCAGGTCAGGACCTCGACATTGCCCCGTTGCGGCGCGCTCGAAGCTTCGGCGGGGCCGCCGCGCACGACGATGCGGCGCAGGCCCTGCGGATTGGTCCAGTCAAGGCCCGCGCGGCGGGCCATCCCCTGCACGGCGGCGGCGTCCAGCACAACGGAAGGGCCAATGCGGGCAGCCACCACGATGCCGGAGGCAGATCCGGCCCCGTCGAACAGGTCGCCCAGAGTGACCCGGCCGTCCGCATCGGCCACGTCCGCCTTGAGGCTGACCGATCCGGCCAGCGCCGGCGAAGCGATCAGGGCCCCGCAGAGAAGGACAAGGAGGGCGCGGCGCATCCTATGACTTCACCTGGTTGGCCGCCTGCAGCATCTCGTCGGCGGTGGTGATGACCTTGGAGTTCATCTCGTAGGCCCGCTGGGCCACGATCAGGGCGGTGATTTCGCTGACCGCGTCGACGTTCGAGGCTTCGGTGTAGCCCTGCATCAGCTGGCCGAAGCCGGTCGAGCCTGGCGCGCCGGTGGTGGCGGGACCCGAGGCGCCGCTTTCCATGTAGAGGTTGTCGCCCATCGCCTCGAGCCCGGCCTCGTTGACGAAGGTCGCCAGCTCGATCTGGCCGGCGATTTCCGGCGCGGGCGAGTCGGCCTTGGTCACCTGGACCTGGCCGGTCTTGGAGATGGTCACGTCGACCGCGTCGGACGGGATCGAGATGGCCGGCTGGATCATGTAGCCGTCCTCGGTCACCAGCTGGCCCTGGTCGTTGAGCGACAGGTTGCCGGCGCGGGTGTAGGCGGTCTCGCCCGACGGCATCAGCACCTGCAGGTAGCCCCGGCCCTGGATGGCTAGGTCGTAGGGGTTGCTGGTGTTGGTCAGCGCGCCCTGGCCGGTGATCCGGTAGGTGCTGCCGGCCTTGACGCCGCCGCCGATCTGGATGCCGGTCGGGACCACCGTGCCCTGGTCGGACGACTGCGCCCCGGCCCGTTCGATGGACTGGTAGAGCAGGTCCTGGAACTCGGCCCGCTGGCGCTTGAAGCCGACGGTGTTCATGTTGGCGATGTTGTTCGAGATGACCTCGACGTTCAGCTGCTGGGCTGACATGCCGGTGGCGGCGGTGCGAAGAGCCTGCATCAGGCGTTACTCCTTCAAGCGACCCGGCCCAGCCGCTCGACCGAGCGGCGGGAGAGTTCGGCGGAATTCTCGATGGTGCGCGCCATGCTCTCGTAGGCGCGGCTGATTTCGATCAGGCGGGTGACCTGCAGGATCGAATTGACGTTGCTGCCCTCCAGCATGCCCTGACGCACCCGGGCGGCGGTCGCCGGCTGGGCCTGCAGGTTGGAGGTGTTGCTGAACTGGTTGTCGCCGGTCTTGGACAGGCTGGCGAGGTCGTCGAAGGTGACCACCGCTACCTTGCCGATGCGGGCCGCGCCCTGGCTGACCGTGCCGTCGGCGGAGATCGACACGGGGCCGAGCTCGGGATTGACGACGATGTCGCCGCCTTCGCCCTGCACCGGGTCGCCGCCCTGGGTGGTCAGCTTGCCCTCGGGGCTGAGGGTGAAGCGGCCGTCGCGGGTGTAGCGCTCGCCGGCGGCGGTCTGGACCTTGAAGAAGCCCTGGCCATCGATGGCCATGTCCAGCGGGCCGTCGGTCTGGCGCAGGACCCCCTGGCTGAAGTCGCGGGTCACGCCGTCGTCGACGACGAACTTCAGGCTGGCCGGGCCGTCGATCATCCGCGGGCCGGTGGAGGCCTCCGTGCGGACCATCGTGCCCTCGACCTTGAAGCCGGTGGTGTCGACGTTGGCGATGTTGTTGGCGGTGATGTCGAGCTCGCGCCGCAGCGTCATCTGACGCGACAGGGCGACGTACATTGTGTTTTCCATGACCCGCCTCCCTGAGCGATTTCGACGCGGTGTGCGACCCCTGCCGCCCTGCAACCTTCGGGCCAGTCGAAAAACCCAATGATTTCAGCAAGGAGAATGGTTAACGCGCGCCGCCCGGCGGTTCTTGCCGGGCGCTTTCCGCCGGCCGTTAAAACCGATCCTTAACCAACGTGAACCATTGAGGAGGGGACGAAGATTCTAAGGAGCCGCGCGCGTGGCCAAGGACAAGGTCAAGGAAGCCGAAGTCGCCCCCGAAGGGGAAGGCGCGGCCGAAGGCGAGGACGGCGCGGCGCCGGCCAAGAAGAAGCTTCCGCTGAAGATGCTGATCATCGCCGGCGCGGCGGCGGTGCTGGTCCTGGGCGGCGGCGGCGGGGCGGCCTTCTTCCTGCTGAAGCCCAAGCCCGAGGCGGCCGGCGAGCACGGCGCCAAGCCGGAAAAGAAGCCCAAGAAGCCCAAAGCCGACCACGGCGGCGGCGGCAAGCCCGAGGCCGGCGCGCCGACGGTCAAGGAAGGCCCCGACGGGGTGGTGTTCTACACCCTGCCCGACATGGTCGTGAACATTCAGACAACCGACGGCAAGCCGACCTACCTCAAGCTCAAGCTGACCTTCGAGCTGCCCGATGAACACATGGCCGAGGTGCTCAACCCCAACATGCCGCGCCTGCAGGACATGCTGCAGACCTTTTTGCGCGAACTCCGTCCGGAAGATCTGCAGGGCAGCCAGGGCAGCTACCAGCTGCGCATGGAAATCCTCCGCCGGGTGAACCTCCTGGCCGCCCCCAACAAGGTCAACGCCGTCCTGATTGAGGAGATGCTGATCAGCTAGGCCCCGGCCCGGTTGGCGCGTAACGCATGGCTGAAGAACCCGACGACCAGGCCGCGATGGCCCAGTGGGCCCAGGAGAACGCTCCCCCGGCGGTCGACGCCGGCGCCGCGCCCGGCGGCGACTGGGAAGCGCCCGGCGGCGACGACGGCCTGATCGGCTCCGAGCGGATCCTGAACCAGGACGAGATCGACAGCCTGCTGGGCTTCGACCTCAACGACGACGACGCCTCCGAGCGCACCGGCATCCGGGCGATCATCAACTCGGCGCTGGTGTCCTACGAGCGCCTGCCGATGCTCGAGATCGTCTTCGACCGGCTTGTCCGGCTGATGACGACCTCCCTGCGCAACTTCACCAGCGACAACGTCGAAGTCAGCCTCGACAACATCAGTTCGATCCGGTTTGGCGACTACCTCAACTCGATCCCGCTGCCGGCCATCCTGTCGGTGTTCCGGGCCGAGGAGCTGGACAACTACGGCCTGCTGACGGTCGATTCCAACCTGATCTACTCGATCGTAGACGTGCTGCTGGGCGGTCGCCGCGGCACGGCGGCCATGCGCATCGAAGGGCGGCCCTACACCACCATCGAGCGGGTGCTGGTGCAGCGGATGGTCGAGGTGGTGCTGGCCGACGCCAAGGCCGCCTTCGAACCGCTGACCCCGGTCAACTTCGTGCTCGACCGGCTGGAGACCAATCCGCGCTTCGCCGCCATCGCCCGGCCGGCCAACGCCGCCATCCTGGTCAAGCTGCGCATCGACATGGAAGACCGCGGCGGCCGCATCGAGCTGCTGCTGCCCTACGCTACGCTCGAGCCCATCCGGAAGATGCTGCTGCAGCAGTTCATGGGTGAGAAGTTCGGCCGCGACAACATCTGGGAAGGCCACCTGGCCACCGAGCTGTGGACCACCCAGATGGAGGTCCGCGCCGTGCTCGACGAGCAGCAGGTGGGCCTGTCGCGGGTGCTGGACCTGAAGGTCGGCGACACCATCATGCTCAACGCCACGGCCGACAGCCTGATCGAGCTGCGCGCCGGCGCCATCCCCCTGACCCGCGGTCGCATGGGCCGCCGCAACCACCACATCGCCGTGCGCTGCGAGGCGCCGCTGACCCCGGCCGCCAAGCAGGCCGTGCAGAAGAGGCTGACATGAGCGTCCTGGCCATCACCATGAACCTGGTCCTGTCGGGCCTGCTGCTGGCGGCGCTGGCCCTGGGCTGGCGTCTGGAGCGCCGGCTCAAGGCGCTGAAGGACAGCCACGACAGCTTCGCCAGGGCCGTGTCCGACCTCGACGTCGCCGCCGCGCGCGCCGAACAGGGTCTGGCCGACCTGCGGGCGGCTACCGACGAGGCCGCCGAGACCCTGTCGGACCGCATCGAGGCGGCCAAAGGTCTGGCCACGCGGCTCGAGCGGGGCGTTTCCGCCGCCGATCATCCCCGCGAAGGCGGGGACCCAAGCCTTCGTTCCGACGCGAAACCGGAGGCCTCGCTTGGATTCCCGCCGGAGCCTGTCCTCGGGTCGGTCTCCGACCGAGCCCGGGGGCGGGAACGATCGGTTGAGGGTTTTGTGCGATCAGAACCCGCCGCTACGCCCCGGTCTCGCGCCAGGGTGGACGACGACCTGTTTGAGCCGGACGCGGATGCGGGCCGGCTGCGCGCCATTGTTGGAGGCCGCCGTTGAAGAACATGCCCCGCATCCTGCCGCTGACGGGCATCGCCGTTGTCGGCGTCCTGGGCATCAACGCCCTGGCGGGCGCCCGCTCGCTGCCCGAGCTGTTCACCGGCGCGCGGGCCTTCGCCGAGGAACTGGCCGGCGGCAAGCCGGGTCCGGCGGTTCCGCCGGAGAAGGCCGCGGCCAAGCCGGCCGTCGCTGTCTGCGCGCCCACAGCGGCGGAGCTCGCCCGCCAGGCCAGCCTGTCGCCGGCCGAACTGCGCATGCTCCAGAGCCTGGGCGTGCGCCGCGGCGAGCTGGACGCCCGCGAGGGCGACATCGACCTGCAGCTTCAACTCCTCGCCGCCGCCGAGGCCAAGCTGGACGCCCGGGTGAAGGCGCTGACCGGTCTGAAGACCGACATCCAGGGCCTGCTCGGCCAGGCCGACGCCCAGCAGCAGGCCGAGACGACCCGCATGGTCGCGGTGTTCTCGGCGATGAAGCCCAAGGACGCCGCCGCGCGGATGGCGATCCTCGACGATTCCGTGCGCCTTCCGATCGCCGCGAAGATGAAGGAGCGGACGCTGGCCGCGATCCTCGCCCAGATGCCGCCAGCCGAAGCCAAGAAGCTGACCGAGAGCCTGGCCACCCGCTTCGCCGCCAGCACCAGCCTCGCCGCCGCCCGCACCGCCGTGGCGCCCGAGCCCGTGCAGACGGCCGCCGCCGCCACGACCCCGCCGAAGCCGCCCGCCGGAAAGCCCGCTGCGACCCCGGCC
>JAUXTQ010000029.1 GCA_030678995.1 Caulobacter sp. | reverse complement strand
GGTAGTTCATGTCCATGTGGAACCAGTGGTTCATCGCCGCGCCGATGATCACCATCGACTTGCCGTTGGTCTTCTCGGCATTGGTGGCGAACCCCCGGGCCGTGGCGATGATCTGGTCGCGCGGGACCGAGGTGATGGCCTCGGCCCAGGCAGGCGAATAGGGCTGCAGGTCGTCGAACGACTCCGGCATGCAGTCGCCGCCGAAGCCCTGGTCGACGCCATAGTTGGCCAGGAACAGGTCATAGACGCAGGCCACCAGCGCCTCGCCATCCTTCAACATCACCCGCCGGACCGGCACGTTGCGGGTCAGGACGTCGGGGTGATCGGTAGAGGCGAAGCCGTTGCTGGCTGTGTTGGCGAAATAGGGGAAGCGGACGCCGGCGACCTCGTCGTGGGCGTCCTTGAGGCCCAGCTTGAGTGTGGTCTCGCGGCCCGCGGCGTCCCGTTCCTCGAGGTTCCAGCGGCCGTCTTCGCCCCAGCGGAAGCCGATCGAGCCGTTTGGCGCGACGATCTCGCTTGTGGCCTCATCGATGGCGACGGTCTTCCAGTCGGGGTTGTTGGCCTGGTCGAGGGCGCCGTCGAAGTCGGACGCGCGCAGCAGGCGTTCCGGCACATAGCCGCCTTCCTGCGGGACCAGCCGGACCAGCATCGGCAGGTCGCTGTACTTGCGCAGGTAGTCGCGGAAGTACGGCACCTGCTTGTCGAGGTGGTACTCCTTGAGGATCACGTGACCGAAGGCCATGGCCAGGGCCGCGTCGGTCCCCTGTTTCACCGGCAGCCACAGGTCGGAGAACTTCGAGGCCTCCGAATAGTCCGGGCAGATGACCACCGACTTGGCCCCGCGATAGCGGGCCTCGGTATAGAAGTGGGCGTCCGGCGTGCGGGTCTGCGGGACATTCGAGCCCCACAGCAGCATGAAGCTGGAATTGTACCAGTCGGCGCTCTCGGCCACGTCGGTCTGCTCGCCCCAGGTCTGGGGCGAGGCCGGCGGCAGGTCGCAGTACCAGTCGTAGAACGAGCCGCAGGCCCCGCCGAGCAGCTGCAGATAGCGCGCGCCGGCGGCGTAGGAGACCATCGACATGGCCGGGATCGGCGAGAAGCCGAACACCCGGTCCGGGCCCCAGCGCTTGACCGTGTGGGCGTTGGCCGCGGCGATGATCTCGGTGACCTCGTCCCAGTCGGCCCGCACGAAACCGCCCGAGCCGCGCATGGAAGTGTAGGACTTGCGCGCCGCCGGATCGTCCTGGATCGAGGCCCAGGCCGCCACGGGGGCCAGGGTCTTGCGCGCCTCGCGCCACAGCCGCAGCAGGCGCGAGCGGATCAGCGGGTATTTCACCCGGTTGGCCGAATAGAGATACCAGCTGTAGCTGGCGCCCCGGGCGCAGCCGCGCGGTTCATGGTTGGGCAGTTCCGGCCGGGTGCGCGGATAGTCGGTCTGCTGGGTCTCCCAGGTGACGATCCCGCCCTTGACGTAGATCTTCCACGAGCAGGAGCCGGTGCAGTTCACGCCGTGGGTCGAGCGGACGATCTTGTCGTGCCGCCAGCGGGACCGGTAGGCCTCTTCCCAGCTGCGGTCGTCGTCGTTCATCACCCCGTGGCCGTCGGAGAACAGCTCGGTCTTGCGCGTGAAGAACGCGAGGCGGTCGAGGGTATGGCTCATGCCGCGGGCTCCGAAGAGAGGGTCAGGGCGGGCGTATTCAGCAGCGACTTGCGGCGGGCGTAGAACAGCCAGTTCACGACCACGCAGCTGAGGTAGAAGGCGAAGAAGATCAGCAGCGCTGTCTCCGGCCCGCCGGTAGCCTTGAGTGAGTCGCCGAAGGCCTTGGGGATGAAGAAGCCGCCGTAGGCGCCGATGGCGGAGCTGAAGCCGACGATCGCCGCCGCCTCCATGTCCGAGGCCTTCAGCCGGGTCGCCAGGTCAGCCTTCGGCATCAGCCGGGGCATGTCGGCGCGGACGATCGCGGGGATCATCTGGAAGGTCGAGGCGTTGCCCACGCCCGTCCAGAAGAACAGCCACAGGAAGGCGCTGAAGAAGAGCGGGAAGGACGGCGCCGCGCCCGTGGCGCCGACGCTGTAGAGCACCCCCAGAACCCCGACCGAGAGGGCCAAAAAGACCCAGTGGGTGACGTGCTGGCCGCCCCACTTGTCGGACACCCAGCCGGTCAGGGCGCGGGACAGGGCGCCGACCAGGGGGCCGAGGAAGGCGATCTTGAGCACCATCACCGCCGGGAACAGCGTCTTGGCCAGCAGCGGGAAGGCCGCCGAGAAGCCGATGAACGAGCCGAAGGTGCCGACGTAGAGGTAGCACATGATCCAGTTGTGCTTGCGCTGGAAGACCACGGCCTGGGTCGCGAAGGACGCCTTGGCCGAGCTGATGTCGTTCATCCCGATCCAGGCGGCGGCTGCGGCGGCGAGGATGAACGGAACCCAGACGAAGCCGGCGTTCTGCAGCCAGATCTGGCTTTCCACGCCCTTCTCGACGGCGATCTGCGGCGCGCCGATCACCGGGGCGAAGGCGCCCAGGGTGATGACCAGCGGGATCAAGAACTGCATCACGCTGACGCCGAGGTTGCCGAAGCCGGCGTTGATGGCCAGCGCGTTGCCCTTCTCGGCCTTGGGGAAGAAGAACGAGATGTTCGACATCGAGGAGGCGAAGTTGCCGCCGCCGAAGCCGCACAGCAGGGCCAGGATCACGAAGGCGATGTAGGGCGTGTCGGGGTTCTGCACCGCCAGGCCGATGCCGATCGCCGGGACCAGCAGGGACAAGGTCGAGAGCACCGTCCACATCCGCCCGCCGAACACCGGCACGATGAAGCTGTAGAAGATCCGCAACGTGGCGCCCGACAGGGCCGGCAGGGCCGCCAGCCAGAACAGCTGGTCGGTGGTGAAGGAAAAGCCGATCAGCTTCAGCTTGGCCACGACCATCGACCAGACCATCCAGACCGAGAAGGCCAGCAGCAGGTTGGGCACCGAAATCCACAGGTTGCGGGTGGCGATGGCCTTGCCGCTGGAGGCCCAGAACGCAGGGTCCTCGGGTCGCCAGTCGGTGAGCACATGTTTGCGGGTCGGTGCGGAAGCCATCAGGGGCTCTCCTTGAGGGTCAGGTCGCGGCCGGAACCGGTGCGGGAGCGACGGCGGCGGGGCCTCTGGCGGGACCGGGGTGAAGGCCGGACATTTCCGGCAGCTCGGGCAGCTGCGACAGCTGCGGCGTGCGGGCCCGCTCCATCCGGCGGATGGCCAGGTGCATCCAGGCCAGCGCCCCGCCGACCAGCAGGAACAGCAGCATGAAGCAGCTGGTCCACACGCCGGTGATGTCGTTGAGCAGGCCAAAGGTGATCGGCAGGACGAAGCCGCCCAAGCCGCCGACCATGCCGACCAGACCGCCGACCGAGCCGATGGTGTCGGGGTAGTAGACGGGGATGTGCTTGAACACCGCCGCCTTGCCCAGGCTCATGGCGAAGCCCAGGCAAAACAGCAGGGCGATGAACGGGCCAAGACCGGTGGCGAGGCGGAAGGTGATTGGCCCGTTGATGCCGTCGATGAGGTAGGTCGTCGGCGGATAGGACAGCAGGAAGGTGCAGACCACGCTGACGCCGAAGGTGATGTACATCACCCGCCGGGCGCCGATTCGGTCGGAGAGCCAGCCCCCGAAGACCCGGAACAGCGAGCCGGGGATCGAATAGGCGGCGGCCACCATGCCGGCGACCTTGATGTCCAGGCCGTAGACCCCGACCAGATAGTGCGGCAGCCACAGGGCCAGCGCCACGAAGGCGCCGAAGACGAAGAAGTAATAGAGCGAGAAGCGCCAGACCTGCAGCTTCATCAGCGGCGTGAACTGCATCGCCGTGGTGACCGGTTTGGCCCCGGTGCGGCGGCGCTCGACCAGTTGCGGGTCGTCACGGGTCAGGAGATAGAAGGCGACCGCAATTACGGCCAGGGCCACGGCCCAGGCCTGGGCGACGGTTTCCCAGCCAAAGGCGATCATCACGAAGGGGGCGGCGAACTTGGTCACCGCCGCGCCGACGTTTCCGGCCCCGAAGATGCCCAGCGCCGTGCCCTGCTTCTCCTTGGGGAAGAACTTGGAGACATAGGCCACGCCGACGGCGAACGATCCGCCGGCCATGCCGACGCCGAGGGCGGCGAGCAGGAACTGCGGATAGGTCTGGGCGTGCGACAGCAGCCAGGTCGCCAGGGCCGCCGACAGCATCACCAGCAGATTGACCAGCCGGCCGCCGTACTGGTCGGTCCAGACGCCGAGGAACACGCGGACCAGCGACCCGGTCAGGATCGGCGTCCCGGCCAGCAGGCCGAACTGGGCTTCGCTGAGCCCCAGGTCCTGTTTGATCTGGACGCCGATGATCGAGAAGATCGTCCACACCGCGAAACAGGCGGTGAAGGCGAATGTGCTCATCCAGAGCGCGGAACCCGCGCCGTCTGCAGCCCTTGGCGATTCCCCGACCATCGCGAACCCACGTCCTCGCTCCGACGACCATCGCCGGCTGATGCGTGGTCTTTGCTGCAAGGCGCGGTCGGGACAATTGATCAGTGTCAAACCGGATCGGAAATGAAGCCGGAAGCGAAAAGTATTTTCGCAGTTCGCTCAAAGTATTGATGCCATACGTGGGCCAGGTTATCTTTCGTATGATCTCCAATTGATCATAATCAAGCCGATCACCCACCACAGACCCTCCACAGGCATGCGTTGATCCATATCAAGGCGGGCGCGTGTACGGGGGGGCTGAACTTCACCCGCACGATCAAGGAGAGCGGGCATGCCCATGCGCAGCGTCGATGTCGAACGGGTCAGGGCCCTGCCTCTGTTCAGGACCGCCTCGGCGCGCACCTTCGACAACCTCATCGCCGGCGGCTTCCTGCAGAAGTTCCCGGCCGGCACGACCCTTCTGATGGAAGGCGATCCTGTCGATTTTCTCTATGTGCTGATCGAGGGCCTCGCCGAACTACAGGGCACCTGGAACGACAAGGAAACCACCCTGGCCGTCCTGCGGCCGGTGTCGACCTTCATCCTGGCGGCGGTGGTGCTGGACGCCGACGCGCTGATGACCGCCCGCACCATCGAGCGCTCGGACATCCTGATGATCTCGGGCGAGGCGGTCCGCCGCGCCATGAAGGAGGACGCGGCGTTCGCCGTGGCCGTGGCCGAGGAACTGTCGGGCTGCTACCGTGGCCTGGTCCGCACGGTGAAGAACCAGAAGCTCCGCGGAGCCTCGGAGCGGCTGGCCAACTATCTGCTGGCCGAGCAGGTCAGCCAGGACCGCGGGCCCAGCTTGGTGCTGCCGCATGAGAAGCGGGTTCTGGCCTCGCTGCTGGGCATGACCCCGGAAAATCTCTCCCGGGCGTTCGCCAATCTGGCCGACTACGGAGTCGTGGTCAGCGGACCGGAGGTGACCATCCTGCGGCCGACCGTGCTCGAACGCCTGGCCAAGCCGGACCGGCTTATCGACAGCCACCTGCAGCCGTCGGCCGCCCGCGCAGGCATGGCTGACCGGGAATGCCGCGCCAGCGCCGCCGGCACGATCGCCGCCCTCAACTGATCAGCCGCCCAGTCGCGGGCGAACCAGCATCGGTCCGTAGCGCAGGACGAACAGGCCAAAGGCCGCCGACCACAGGCACGCCGACGCGATCAGCAGCGGCTCGCGGGCGTCGAGGATGAAGGCGGCCGCGAGGCGGACGGCGGCCGCCAGATTAGCCGCCAGGAACAGCGCCACCGTCGCCCTGTCGGCGAACCGCTCCCGCCCCGTGTGACCGAGCGTGGCGCGGGTCATCATGGCCAGGGTCATCACACCGGCCGCGCCGGTCATCAGCGCGTGCAGGCCCGCCGTGCGAGGAAATGCCGCCGGATCAAGGACATGGGCGCCGGCGAGGATCAGCCCCAGTCCCAGCCAGGCATATCCGGCGTGCAGGACCCAGACGAGCGGCTCGAAGAGCACGCGGCCGGTGCGCCAGCGCGACAGACGGAACAGGGTCGCCAGCCCGCCCAGGCACAGGCCGATCCCGGTCAGGCGATGCTCAGGCGCCGCGATCCAGGCCGCCACGCCGGTCGCGACCAGGACCACGCCGGCCTGATCGACCCAGTCCGCCTTCGCCGGGAGCGGCGTGCGGCCGACCTGGACCATCCAGTTGCGGGTGAAGCTGGGAACCACCCGGCCGCCGATGAAGGCGATCAGCATGGCGATCATCCCCACCGCCCCCCGCTCGGCCATGGGGCCGACCTCCGGCCAGAGCAGCCGCGCGTGAAATCCGAGATTGGCCGTCGCCAGCAGGGTCACGATCACCGCCACCGGCAGGTTGCGCCAGTTGCGACCGGCCAGCACCTCGCGCCAGATCACGGCGGCGAAGACGACCAGGAAGGTCCCGTCCGTCAGGACTCCCGCCGCTTGCGCCGGCGCCAGCAGCATCGCCGCCCGTCCCGCCAGCCAAAGGCCGGCCAGGGCGGCCAGCGGCGCGCCGGTCACGGGCAGCCGGCCCGTCCAGTTGGGCACGGCCGTCAGCAAGAAGCCGGCGATGACGCCGCCGACATAGCCGAACAGCATCTCGTGCACATGCCAGTCGCGATCGATCAGCGCGCCGGTCGACCCGCCCAGATGGGCCCACAGCCACAGGGGTACGGCCAGGACGGCCCAGACCGCCGCGCCCAGGAAGAACGGCCGGAAGCCGAAGCTGAACAGCGCCGGCCCGGAATACTGGCGGCGCGCGGCGGCGGAAGTCATGACGGTCTCACCTGTCGCATCGGGCGGCAGGCTTAGAACGGGCCGGCGGACGTTGCCTTGTCGGAGATCAAGCGGCGGGCGGTCTCAACCCTGCAAGGCCGAGGTAAACGTGGCCAGGTCGAAATAGTCCCGCCACTCCTTGATCTTGCCATTCTCCATTTCGAATACGCCGCAGCAAGGCAGGTTCACTGGCTTGCCGCCGACCACCGTCCGGTCGAGGCGTTCGGCGATCACGACGTCGCCGCTGGAGACCAGATTGAGAACATCCCAGTCAGTCGAATCCCAGCCCTTCAGGAAGGCCGAAATAAACGCCTTCAGATTGGCGTGACCGGCGACTGGCCGGGTCGGCATGTTGTGATAGACGCCGTCGGGGGTGAAATAGTCCGCCAGCTCGGCCGCATCCAGCCGCGACCAGGCGCCAATGAAGTCGCGTATGATCTGCTCGTTGACCGACATAGTCTCGCTCCCATGGAAGGCCCGCCGTGGTCCACCGTCCCAAAGCGGCCAGTGTGCTCGACCCGAGCGTTCGCCCTATCTTTGGCTCAGGCCGCGACCAAATTGAAAATCCCAAAAACACAGTAAGAAACAAATACTTGCTAGCAGTCCGATTCCGACATTCGTCGAAGCCCGTTACACCCGCTCGCGAACTTCAGAATCGGGACGCTAGCCGCACTTCGAGTATCCACAATCGAGACAGGCGTCACACCCTTCTTTCCGGACCAGGCCCGCCCCGCCGCAACGCGGACAGCAGAGGCCAACCCTCGGGACGGTCCGCAACGGATCCTGCGGGCTTTCCGGCCCGCACTTCGCGTCGCCCGCAACCTGGCCGGTCATGTGCCGCTCGACCACGCCGCCGATGGCCGCCAGCAGAGAGGGGACATACCGTCCGTCCAGCCAGGCCCCGCCACGCGGATCGAACACCGCCTTCAGCTCCTCGGCGACGAAGGACACGTCGCCGCCGCGCCGGAACACGGCCGAGATCATCCGCGTCAGCCCCACCGTCCAGGCGTAGTGATCCATGTTGCGGGAGTTGACGAAAATCTCGAACGGGCGCCGGCCATCGGCGTCGATCGTGTCGTTGAGCGTGACATAGACGGCGTGGTCGCTCTCGGGCCATTTGATCTTGTAGGTCATGCCCTCCAGGGCCGCGGGGCGGGTCGCCAGATGCGGCTCGGCCGCCCTTGCCGGCGCGAGCGCGGGCGCCGGCGCGACGCTCAGAACCGAGCCGGTGACCGCATTGGGCCGGTAGGTCGTCAGGCCCTTGCAGCCGAGCCTGTAGCCGTCGACGTAGATGTCCGCGAAGGCCTCGAAGGCAATGTCCTCGGGGCAGTTCACCGTCTTGGAGATCGAACTGTCGATCATCGCCTGGGCCGCCGCCTGCATCCGCAGGTGTTCGGCCGGCGTCAGGGTCTGGGCGCTGACGAACAGATCCTCCGGCGGCGGCGCCTCCCCGTACAAGGCCTTCCAGGTCGCCAGGGCGTAGTCCTCGACCGCCTCCTCGCGGGTCGAGCCGTCGGCCTGCCGCACCTTGCGGCTGTAGGCATGGGCGAACACCGGCTCGACGCCCGACGAGACATTTCCGGCGAGGATCGAGGTGGTGCCGGTCGGGGCGATCGAGGTCAGGCAGCCGTTGCGCAGGCCGTGTGCGCGGATCAGATCGCGGGTCTCCTCGTCCAGCGACATGAGGTTGGGGCGCTGCAGCATTGAGTCCTGCCAGAGCGGGAAGGCCCCCTTCTCGGCCGCCAGCCGGGCGGAGGTGCGATAGGCCTCGCGCTTGATCACCTCCAGCCAGCGGCGGGTCATCCCGGCGGCGCTGTCGTCGCCATAGCGCTGGCCGCAGAAGGCCAGGGCGTTGGCCAGACCGGTGACGCCCAGGCCCAGCCGCCGCTTGCGTTTCGCCTCCGCCTCCTGGGCTTCGAGCGGAAAGCGTGAAATGTCGATGACGTTGTCGAGAAACCGCACGGCGGTGCGGGCGAGCTGTCCCAGCGCCTCCTCGTCAATCGCCGCCCCGGGCTCGAACGGCGACGTCACCAGCCTGGCCAGGTTGATCGACCCCAGCAGGCAGGCGCCGTAGGCCGGCAGCATCTGCTCGCCGCAGGGATTGCTGGCCAGGATCTCCTCGCAGTGGGCCAGGTTGTTGGCCGCGTTGACCCGGTCGATGAAGATCACCCCCGGCTCGGCGCAGTCGTAGGTCGCCTTCATCAGTCGCGCCCAGAGGTTCGCCGCCGGCAGGACGCGATGCACCTTGCCGCCGAACGTCAGGGACCAGTCCCCGCCCGCCTCGAGGGCCGCCATGAAAGCGTCGCTGACCAGCACCGAGAGGTTGAAGTTGCGAAACCGCCCCGGGTCGCGCTTGGCGTCGATGAAGGCCTCGATGTCCGGGTGTTCGATGCGCAGGCAGCCCATCATCGCCCCGCGGCGCTGGCCGGCGGACATGATGGTGCGGCACATGGAGTCCCAGACGTCCATGAAGCTGAGCGGACCGGACGCGTCGGCGGCCACGCCGGAGACATGCGCGCCCGCCGGCCGGATGGTGGAGAAGTCCATCCCCACGCCACCGCCCTGTTGCAGCGTCAGCGCCGCCTCGCGGACGTGCTCGAAGATCGCGCCCAGATCGTCGGCAATGGCCCCCATGACGAAGCAGTTGAACAGGGTCACCGTCCGGGCGGTCCCAGCGCCGGCGATGATCCGTCCGGCCGGCAGGAAGCGGTGGTCGCGAAGGGCGTCATAGAACTCGACCTCGACCGGTCCGCGGATCTCCTGATCCTCCGCCGCCGCGACCGCGTGGGCGATTCGCCGCCAGGTATCCTCGACCGCGCTCTCGCCCTGGCCGTCACGCGGAGTGAAGCGGTATTTGCTGGACCAGATCTCTCCGGCCAACGGGGTGTCGAACGCCATGGTGTCCTCGCGCGGCAATGGGTTGGTCAGCCTGTCCGAGTCGGTGCGGCGTCCGAAAGAGCGGCCAGCCCGTCGCACTTGGGCCTGTTCGGCAATCCTGGCGTTGACCAAGGTCAAGCGCGGCCCTTGCGGGCCTCAAGGCGCGCGGTCGGCGTCCGGCCTAGGGTCGGTCCGAAGGAGACGCCCGATGCCGTTCGACACCGCCCTCGCGCCTGAGCGCATTCTGGCTGACGCCTGGGCCGAGATCGGCCCGGCCGCGCTGATTGATCACATCATCCGCCGCTACCATGATGTCCACCGGGCACAGTTTCCCGAAGCCATCGCCCTGGCCCGGCGGATCGAGACGGTTCACCAGGACCACCCCCGCTGCCCGCGCGGCCTGGCTGATCACCTGGCGATCATGGCCGACCACCTGATGTCGCATCAGGGACGCGAGGAGGCGGTGCTGTTTCCGATGATGCTTGCCGGCGGCCATCCGAAGATCCGTCATCCCATCGGACGGATGGAGGACGAGCATCGCGACGTGGACGAGCAACTCGTCCGACTGGCGGTCCTGACCACCGACTTCACCGCTCCGGCGGACGCCTGCGGGACCTGGCGCACCCTATACCGGGCCTGCCGGGTGATCTCCGAGGACCTGTGCGAACACATGCGGCTGGAGAACGACATCCTCTTTCCGCCGTTCGTTGAGGCCGGCTAGTGTGCTGGATTTGAAGTTCGCCTCATTGTTGGATCAGGCTGCGAGCGAACTTCAAATCCAAAAAGCACACTAGAAACATAGACTTGCTAGTGCCCTCTTCGATTCCGAAGTTCGTCGGAGCCCGCCACAAGCGCTTGCGAACTTCGGAATCGGGACACTGAGAGGTCGAAGACCTCGACAAGGTCACCCGCCGCCGCCGAAGGCTCGCCCGGCCGCCGCCGCACGAGAATGCCGCCTCGTCAAAGGTGATCACGGGCAGACATCCCGGAAGCGGGGAATCTGGCCGACCAGCGAACAGGGCCTGAACCGGGCGTCCAGCTCCATCGACAGGACAAGATCCCAGGCGTCACGGCAGGCGCCGGTCGATCCGGGCAGACAGAAGACGAAGGTGTCCCCGGCCTGGCCGGCGAAGGCGCGCGACTGCAGGGTCGAAACCCCGACCGTCCCCTGGCTGGCCTGATGGAATACGACGGAGAACCCGTCCATCTCGCGGCGGAACAGCGGCTTGACCGCCTCGGGCGTCACGTCGCGGGGCGAAAAGCCCGTGCCGCCGGTGGTCAGCACCACATCGACCCCCGGATCGGCGACCCAGGCCGCGACCTGATCGCGGATGGGACCGATATCGTCCCTGACAATCGCCCGGGCCGCCAGGATGTGACCCGCCCCGGAAAGCCGGTCGATCAGGAGGCCGCCGGATGTGTCGGCGCCCTCGTCGCGGGTGTCCGACACGGTCAGGACCCCGATATTGAGCGGGATGAAAGGGCGACTCACATCAATGCCGGCCATGCAGCCTCCGAGGCCGGAACAGCGCCGGCGCGAACAGATACGGGCGCGACGGCGCTGGCCGCGGCCCTGTTGGCGTCTGCCTAACGCGTTCGCGGCCGAATCCAATTGTCGGAGGTCAATTCCGCCTCTGGCTGCCATCAGGGGCGCGGCGCCGGGTTGATCTTTATCAAGGCCACGCGACAATGGCCGTGGGATCGCTTCCATACCATCCTTGGAGCATGCCGATGATCGTCCGCGCCTTCGAGTCTTCACCCGCGACGGCGGCGGTCGCCTTGCTCACTGCATCGCGACTTGCCGGACGGTGCGACTGATCATGGCGGGCAAGGGATCTGAATTGTCACTGGTCTGGTCCAGACCCCCGGGGTTCGCCGCCGGCGCGGTCGCCTGCGAGTCCAGCGGGGGGGAAAGTCCCTGCCAGCTTTGCTCGGCCCATCACCTGAGCGTCTGCGGCGTGCTGGCTGAGACGGGCCTACGGCGGCTCAACGCCATCTCCGACCAGCGGGAGTTCACGCCGGGCGAGACGTTGGCGCGCGAGGGCGATCCGGCGACCCAGCTGTTCAACATTACCTCAGGCGTGATCCGGGTGCACAAGCTGCTGCCGGACGGGCGGCGCCAGATCATCGGATTTCTGTTTCCAGGGGACTTTCTCGGCCTCGCGACCGGGGACCGCTACGCCTTCTCGGCGGAGGCGATCACCAAGGGGTCGGCCTGCCGGTTTTCCCGCAAGGCCTACCAGCGGCTGCTGGTCGAGCTTCCCGAACTCGAGACCTCGCTGCTCGAGCGGACCGCCAACGATCTGCGAATCGCCCAGGACCAACTGCTGCTGCTCGGCCGCAAGACGGCCATCGAACGGCTCGCCTCGTTCCTGCTGGACCTTTCCAACCGCGACCGGCGGGCCGGCGGCGAGGGGGTGGAGATCGCTCTGCCCATGACCCGCGCCGAGATCGCCGACTATCTGGGCCTGACCACCGAGACGGTCAGCCGGGTCACATCGCGGCTCAAGGCGCGCGGCGTGATCCGGCTTTTGACCATGCACAGCCTGCGGATCGTGAAGCCGGCAGAGCTTGCGGCCCTGGCCGGCTTCGAGACCCCGCCCGCCTAGAACTTGCGGCCAAGGCCCACCGACACGACCAGCGGATCGAGCGTCACGTCCGAGCGCAGCGTGCCGCCGTTGATGTTGGCGTCGGTGTCGAAGAACACCTTCTTGACATCGACGTTCAGCGACCATGGGCCGGTCAGGGCGATGTCCGCGCCCGCCTGCAGCGAGTAGCCGAACCCGTCTTCCACATCGACGGTGAAGCCGTTCCGGTCCTCGCCGCTGTAGAACAGCATGTAGTTCACGCCGGCGCCCACATAGGGGCTGAACCGGGCGGCGGGCAGCGGATGGTACTGCACGGACAGAACCGGCGGCAGCACCCAGGTGTCGTGCACCGGCGTGGCGGTCGGGGCCGTGGTGGCCGAGATCGTGTGCTTGGAGGTTCCCAGGATCAGCTCCACCGCGATCTTGTCGGTGACGAAATAGGTCAGGCCCAGGCTCGGGATCGTGTCGCTATCGACCTTCACGTCCAGGCCCGTATCGACGCCGCCGGCCGTGAAGATCGCGCCGGATTCGTCAGGCGCGACCGAGGTGGCGCGGAAGTCGACCAGGAACGTGCCGGCGGCCTTGGGCTGGAAGTCCTGGGCGGACGCGACCCCGCCGACGGCCATTGCGGCGACCAGTGCGGCGGCGGCAACCATCGTTTTCATCTTCGTATCCCCATGTCATTGGACCGGCGCGTCAGTCGCTCCGGGCAGATGATCAATGCGCCCGCGGGGACCCTGAATTCGCTGACCTGGATCAATCCTCGACACCGAATTCGCCTGTGTTTTTCGGACCTTCCAGGCGCCGGCCAAAAAAGAAGCCCCCGGGCCGGAGGATCCGGGGGCTTGAGGTTCGAGATGGCGCGAACAGGCTATTCGGCGGCCATCTTGCGCGGGGTGACAGGCAGCGGCTTTTCGAGCGTCGCCCAGTCGATCAGGCCGTCGTGCACCTCATCCTCGAAGCGCAGCACGCCCAGCGCCTCGAACTTGGGACGCACGGTCTCGGTCAGCAGGCCGATACGCTTGAGGTTGGG
This sequence comes from Caulobacter sp., assembly GCA_030678995.1. GTDB lineage: Bacteria > Pseudomonadota > Alphaproteobacteria > Caulobacterales > Caulobacteraceae > Caulobacter. The sequence continues at coordinate 26,893 of JAUXTQ010000029.1, read as the reverse complement.
AATCATCCGGGCGAACAGGAAGTCGCGGAACGCGCCGCCAGACTGGGCATTGTGGTTGATCTCGCGCGCCTCCTCGAGGGTGAAGCCGTACTCCTGGGGCACGTCGACGCTGAACAGGCGCTCGCGCATGATCACGCAGGCCTCGTAGGCGAACTGGGCGCGCTCCTCGATCTCGTGCTCCGGCAGGGCCCGGATCCAGTCCTCGAGGTAGTTCACCCCGAACGCCACGTGACGGCCCTCGTCGCGCTGAACCAGTTCGAGGATCTGCTTCAGCAGCGGATCACGGGTGCTCTGGGTCATCGACTGGAAGGCAGCCAGGGCCAGGCCCTCGATCAGCACCTGCATGCCGATGAACTTCAGGTCCCACCGCTCGTCGGTGAGCACCTTGTCCAGCAGCAGTTTCAGGTTCGGATTGATCGGATAGACCAGCTTGCAGCGTTCGGTCAGGTACTTGTGGAACACCTCCACGTGACGGGCCTCGTCGAAGGTCTGGGACGAGGCGTAGAGCTTGGCGTCATAGGTCGGTGCACAGCTGACCAGCTGGCTGGCCACCAGCATGGCCCCCTGCTCCCCGTGCAGGAACTGCGACAGGGTCTGGGCATGGCTCCGCCAGGCGAAGTCCAGCTTCTGCTCCGGCGTCAGGGCCTCGTACTTGGGATGGCCGGCGAAGGCGTTCATCTCCGGGTCGTTAGGCACTTCCGAGCGCGGATACGCCGTGTCCCAGTCGACGTCCATCTGGGCGTCCCAGTTGAACCGCTTGCCCAGCTCGTAGAGCTTGCGGATGCGCGCGTTGGCGTCCTGGTAGTCCCAGTTGTAGGAACCGGTAAGCGGCGTGTGAAAAATCTCGCGGATGACCTCGATGTCGTCTGCGGTCAGATTGTGGGTCAGGTCCTCGTCGAACTCCCGGACCTCCTGCGGCGGTCCGTCCACCAGCGTGACGTTCAGCATGTCCTGTCTCCCGTTAGGCCCCTCGCAAAGTTGACGGGGGCGTCATTTTTGAGTCGTGAAAAACGCCGGACGGGGGCGCCGTCCGGCGTTCTGTGATCAGTCCCTGAGATTGACGATGGTCGAAACGCCGCCAAGCGTCAGCGCGAAGATGACGAACCCGGCCATAGCCATCACAAGGTAGGCCTGGTGAACGGGCGGCAGGGCGGCGAGGGTCTCAAGCATCGTGGCGCTCCGGATTGAACCGGGCCAGTAGAGGCTTTGGCGGCGCCGGCGATCATTGACCTGGATCAAGACTGGCCTTGATGCGAGCCTTGACCTTTCGGCGGCTACCCCTTGGGCCGGGGCGCGCCGCAGGTGTTGATCCCCAGCAGGGCATACAGGGGACAGAAGCCGACGATCCCGGTCAGCAGCGGAATGACGCCGAGCCAGGCCCAGGGCGTCTGGGGCCCGACGAACACCAGCGAGAGAATGGCGAGTCCGACGACGATGCGCAGAATGCGGTCCACGGCGCCTTCATTGAGTTTCATGGGGAGTCTCCTTGCGACCCGCGGCCCATCGCCGGGGTATGAATGTCTGAGGCGATTTTCGGCGGATCAGCGGAACGCGGCGCCGGGCCGCACGCCGAGCTTCTTGAACACCATCGCCGCAGGGCAGAATCCGGTGAAGGCGGCCTGGATCATGTTCAGCCCGGCGAAAGCGCTGAGCAGCAGCCACCAGGGGCTGACGTAGTGGCCCAGGGTGACGCCGGCCAGAACGACCAGGCCTGCGAAGATGAAGACTGCGCGATCAAGGGTCATGGGAAATCCTTTGGGAAACCTCAGGCCGGGGCCTGGGCGAGCGCCTGGGTCGTCCAGGCGACGATCTGGTTGGCGGTCATGGCGCCGGCCTGCCGGGCGACGATCTGCCCGTCGCGAAACAAGATCAGGGCCGGAATGCCGGACACGCCGAGCTCGGCGGTGACGGCGCCTTCCTCGTCAGCGTTCAGCTTCAGCAGGCGGACATCGGGCTCAAGCCGGGCCGCGGCGGCGGCGAACTGCGGGCCCATGGTCCGGCAGGGGCCGCACCACGGCGCCCAGACATCGACCAGGACCGCCGCGCCCTGGGTAGCGAGGCGGTGGGCCTTGAACGCCTTGCCACCGACCTCGACCGGATGACCCGTGAACAGCGGCTCGCCGCAGCGGCCGCATTTGGCCTTCAGGGCGTCGCGCTCCGGCGGCGACCGGTTGGTCGCGCCGCAGGAGGGGCACACGAACTGTCGCATCGTCATCGCCCGATCCTCAGGGCTTGATCTTGCGGATGCCCATCACGTCGAGGGCGAGCTTTTCGTAGAACGGTTCGCTCTCGCCGCGCCGGACCTTGGCGAGGAAGTATTTCTCGAACCCGACCTTGGCCAGGTGCACCCACTTGCCGCTGGCCGACCAGTTGACGTTGCGGGGCGGGATCTGTGGCTGGGCGACGAAGGCCACACCGCCGTCGCCGAAGTCGGCCAGGCAGATGGCGTTCCATGTAGCTTCGCTGGTGGCCGGCTTGCCCTCGACCAGGTCGCCGATGTTGCGCGCGATCGCGGTGACCATGCTCTCGATCATGAAGCCCGTCTTGGGGACGCCCACGGGAACCGGCGTCTTGCCGGTCGGGGCGATCGCGACGCAGACGCCCAGGGCGAAGATGTTCGGGAAGGCCGGATTGCGCTGGTGCTTGTCGACCAGGATGAAACCGCGGGGATTGGTCAGCCCCTCGATGCCACGCACCGCCTCCACGCCGCGGAAGGCCGGCAGCATCATCGAATAGGTGAACGGAACGTCGTGTGTGGCCTTGACCGCGCCGTCCTCGGCGACCTCCTCGACGTGCATCATCCCGCTCTCGACCGAGGTCACCCGGGCGTTGGTGATCCACTTGATGTGGCGGTCGCGCATCTCGCTTTCGAGCAGGCTCTTGGTGTCCCCCACCCCATCAAGGCCAAGGTGGCCGATGTAGGGTTCGGAGGTCACGAAGGTCATTGGCACCTTGTCGCGGATCTTGCGACGCTTGAGCTCGGTGTCGAGGATCATCGCGAACTCGTAGGCGGGACCAAAGCAGGACGCGCCCTGGACCGCGCCAACCACGATGGGGCCGGGGTTCTCGACGAAGCGATCGAACGCGGCCGCCGCCGTCTCGGCATGATCGACATGGCAGATCGACTGGGTGAAGCCGCCGTGCGGCCCGAGCCCCTGGATCTCGTCGAACGCCAGTTCCGGCCCCGTCGCGATGACGAGATAGTCGTAGTCCAGCGAAGCGCCGTCATTGAGCTCAACCCGGTTTTCAGCCGGCAACACGCGTTTGGCGCCGGCTCCGGAGAAGCTCACGTCCTTTTTCCTGAAGACCTCCGGCAGCTTGACCTCGATGGCCTCGCGCTTGCGCCAGTGAACGGCGACCCAGGGGTTCGACGGCACGAAGTGAAAGGTGTCGCCCTGCGACACGACGCTGACATCGGCGCGATCGCCGACGGCGTGCCTGATCTCGAAGGCGGCGATCGCGCCGCCCAGTCCTGCGCCCAGGACGACAATACGCGGCTTGGCCATGGTTCGTTTCCTTCCAGCGGCCCGAGTTTCCGGCACACGGTATCGGCGTTCTCCGGGGCTCGCTTTGATCCGGATCACACCGCCCGAGTGACTCTTGCTCTAGGCAGAGAATGAGCTCGCTTGACTGAATATGTGAATGCACGCATATACGCAACTATGAATTTTAATGACCATGCCCTGAAGGCTTCCGCCGATCAGGCCTGCGCCCTTCTCAAGGCGCTGGCCAACCCGCATCGGCTGATGATCGTCTGCGCCCTCCTCGACCGCGAAGAGTCGGTCGGGGCCCTGGCGCAGCGGCTGGGCGTGCGCGAGACCCTGGCGTCGCAGCACCTGGGCCTTCTGCGCCGCGACGGCGTCGTCTCCGCCCGCCGCGATGGCCAGACCATCTACTACGCCCTCCAGAGCGGCCAGGCGCGCGCCCTGGTCGAGACCCTGTCCAATCTCTTCTGCGCGGTCGCCTGATCCCACTGTCCCGAAAGGACCCTCCGATGTTCGGCACTCCCAAGACCAAGGACCTGACGCCCCACCAGGTGAAGGCCGCCCTCGACGGCCACGAGATCCTGCTGATCGATGTGCGCGAGCCCGCGGAGTTCGCGGCCGAGCGCATTCACGGCGCCCTGAACTTCCCGCTGTCGACCTTCGACCCGGGCGCCCTGCCCCCGGCGGGCGACCGGATGATCATCTTCCAGTGCGGGTCGGGGAAGCGGTCGGCGACGGCCATCGGCCACTGTCAAAAGGCCGGCCACGGCATCGACTCCCATCTGGCCGGCGGCATCGGCGCCTGGAAGGCGGCCGGCCTGCCGACCGTGACGATCGATAGTGAATCGGGCGCCGTGCTCGACCGCCGCTAACCCGGCGACCCCTGGACGAACGAACGAGCGGATCATGGCCAGACGTCTTTCCCTTGCCGGCGCCCTCGGCGTCGCCCTGCTGTTGACGGCCTGCGGCGAGAGCAGCGCGCCCGAGCCCGCGGCCGTACGCGCGCCCGCCGCCGGTCGTCTGACGCTGGCCTACAGCACGGTCGCCGACGTCAAGCCGGTCTCGGCCACCCTGACGACCCGCGACATGGGCGAGGCCCGGTCCCGGATCACGGGCATCCTCGTCTCCCTGCTGGTCAAGGAGGGCGACGTTGTCCGTCAGGGCCAGGTCATCGCCACCGTCAAGGATGACCGGCTCGCCATGGTGACCGCCAGCTACGACGCGCAGGTCGCCGCCGCCGCCGCCGACGCCGGCCGCGCGCAGGCCGACTTGTCGCGGACGCGCACGCTGTTCTCGAAGGGCATCTACGCCCAGGCGCGACTGGACCAGGTCGAGGCCGCCGCCAAGGCCGCCAACGCCACCCTGGCCGCCGCGAGGGCGCAACGCGCCGCCAGCGCCGAACTGGGCGCCCAGGGCGTGGTCCTGGCCCCGGCTTCCGGTCGGGTTCTGGTCGCCGACGTGCCGCTCGGCTCCGTCGTCACGGCGGGCCAGTCCATCGCCCGGATCACCGCCGGACCGACCGTCGTGCGGCTTGAGATGCCCGAGGCCCAGGCGGGGTCCATCAAGGTGGGCGACGAAGTGCAGTTGATCGCAGACGGCCTGAGCGGCCTGCCCGCCACCGGGCGTGTCGCCCAGGTCTATCCCTCGGTCACCGCCGGCCAGGTCGTGGCCGACGTCACCGCCCCCGGGCTTCCGGAAAACCTGGTCGGGCAACGCGTCCGGGTAAATGTCAAAATCGGCCAGCGGCAGGCCATTGTGATCCCGCGCCGTTATCTCTCGACCCGGTACGGCATCGACTATGTCCGGCTGGTCGGAACGGACGGCGCGGTCTCGGAGACCCCAGTCCAGACCACGGCGGCGCCGGGCCTGGGCGAGGTCGAGGTGCTTTCGGGCGTCCGGCCGGGCGATGTCCTGGTTCCCGTGGAGACCGCCCGATGAATCTCGGCATCTCGGGGCGGCTGACCCGGGCGACCATCCGGTCACCGCTGACCCCCCTGTTCCTGCTCGCCGCGATCGCCGTCGGCCTGCTGGCCCTGGCCAGCATCCCCCGCGAGGAAGAGCCGCAGATCAGCGTGCCGATGGTCGACATCATGGTCGCCGCGCCCGGTCTGCGGGCCGCGGACGCGATCGAACTGGTGGGCAAGCCGCTCGAGACCATCGTCAAGAGCGTCGCCGAGGTCGAGCACGTCTACACCTTCGCCGACGACGACCAGGTGATGGTCACCGCCCGCTTCAAGGTCGGCGTCGATCCCGATGCGGCGGCCGTCCGCATCCACGAGAAGATCCGCGCCAACATGGACCGGATCCCGCCGGGCATCCCCGAGCCTCTGATCCAGACCCGCGGCATCAACGACGTGCCCAGCCTGGTCCTGACCCTGTCGCCCAAGCCGGGCGCGGCGGGCCAGTGGACCGACCAGGCACTGTACGAACTGGCCGGCAAGCTGCGGACCGAGGTGGCCAAGGTCGACGATGTCGGCCTGACCTTCATCGTCGGCGGCCGACCGCAGGAAATCCGCGTCGAGCCCGATCCGGCGAAGCTGGCCCTGCATGGCGTCTCGCTGGGCGGCCTGATGGAAGCCATCCGCCAGGCCAACCGCGCCTTCCCCGCCGGTCAGGTCCGCAACGACGGCAAGTCCGTCCAGGTGACGGCCGGTCGCACCCTGACCAGCGCGGTCGAGATCGGCCTGCTGGCCCTGCCCTCCTCGCGGGGCGAGATGGTCTATGTCCGCGATGTGGCCACGGTCATCGAGGCGCCGCGCGAGGACCAGGCCCGCTCCTGGCGCTTTGCCCGGATCGGCCGGGACTGGAGCCAGGCGCCGGCCGTCAGCCTCGCGATCGCCAAGCGCAAGGGCGCCAACGCCGTCGTCGTGTCCCATGCGGTGCTGGACCGGGTGGAAGCCCTCAAGGGCAGCCTGCTTCCCGACAGCCTCAGCGTCGCGGTGACCCGCGACTACGGCGAGACCGCCAATGAAAAGGCCAACGAGCTGCTGTTCCATCTGGGCCTGGCGACCCTGTCCATCGTGGTTCTGATCGGTTTCGCCATCGGCTGGCGCGAGGCGGCGGTCACGGCGGTGGTCATTCCGACGACCATCCTGCTGACGCTCTTCGCCTCCAACCTGATGGGCTACACGATCAACCGGGTCAGCCTGTTCGCTCTGATCTTCTCGATCGGCATCCTGGTGGACGACGCCATCGTGATGATCGAGAACATTGCCCGCCACTGGGCCATGAGCGACGACCGCAGCCGGATCGACGCGGCGGTCGAGGCCGTTGCCGAGGTCGGCAACCCGACCGTCGTGGCCACCCTGACCGTGGTTTCGGCCCTGCTGCCCATGCTGTTCGTGTCGGGTCTGATGGGGCCGTACATGGCGCCGATCCCGGTCAACGCCTCGGCGGCCATGGTCTTCTCGTTCTTCGTCGCCGTGGTGATCGCGCCCTGGCTGATGGTCCGGTTCGCCCGCAAGACCCTGGCGGCCGGCGGCGGCCACCACGGCGAGGGCCGGCTGGGCGCCGTCTATCGCAAGGTCGCCGGCCGGGTGATCGCCACGCGCCGCAGCGCCTGGATCTTCCTGATCGCCGTCGGCGTGGCGACCCTCCTCGCCGGATCCATGTTCGCGACCAAGACGGTGACGGTGAAACTGCTGCCGTTCGACAACAAGTCGGAGCTGCAGGTGGTGGTGGATCTCCCTGAAGGGACGTCGTTGGAAGCGACCCAGCGGGTCCTCAACGACGCGGCGATGATCACCCGCGCCCTGCCCGAGGTGGTCGCCATCGACGCCTATGCCGGGACCGCCTCGCCGTTCAACTTCAACGGCCTGGTCCGGCACTACTACCAGCGCCGGAGCCCGGAGATGGGCGACCTGTCCGTGGGGCTCGCGGCCAAGGACGAGCGCAAGCGCTCCAGCCACATCATCGCCCTCGATCTGCGCAAGCGCCTGGCCCGCCTGGTCCTGCCAGCCGGATCGTCGATCAAGGTGGTCGAGGCGCCGCCGGGACCGCCGGTCATGGCGACCCTGCTGGCCGAGATCTACGGCCCCGACGCCGCAACGCGCCGCGCCGTGGCCGAGCGGGTCAAGGCGATCTTCCGGTCGGTGCCCTACATCGTCGATGTCGACGACAGCTATGGCCAGCCCCGGCCCGGCCTGCGTCTGGTTCCGGACCGCGGCCGGCTGGAGGCCCTGCGGGTCAGCGATCGGGACGTGTTCGACTCCATCGGCGCGGCCCTCAACGGCCAGGTCGTTGGCTACGCCCACCGGGGCGAGGGCCGCGATCCGCTGGAAATCTCCGTCCGCCTGCCGCAATCCTCCCGCAGCTGGGGCGAAGGCCTGGCGGCCATGCCGGTGGCGATTTCGCAGAGCGGCCGCCTGGTCGCCCTGGGCGAGGTCGTGACCGCCAGCCAGGAGGCCGGCTCGACCCACATCTTCCGTCGTGACGGCCGCGACGTGGACATGATCCTCGGCGAGCTGGCCGGGGCCTACGAGGCGCCGATCTACGGCATGCTGGCGGTCGACAAGGCGATCAAGGATGGCGACTGGTCAGACGTTCCGAAACCGGACATCCGGCTGCACGGCCAGCCGACCGACGAAAGCCGGCCCACCGTCCTGTGGGACGGGGAATGGGAGATCACCTGGGTGACCTTCCGCGACATGGGCGCCGCCTTCGGGGTCGCGATCCTGGGCATCTATGTGCTGGTGGTGGCGCAGTTCAAAAGCTTCCGCCTGCCGCTGGTGATCCTGACCCCGATCCCGCTGACCCTGGTGGGCATCGTCATCGGCCACATCCTGTTCCGGGCGCCCTTCACGGCCACCTCGATGATCGGCTTCATCGCGCTGGCGGGGATCATCGTGCGAAACTCGATCCTGCTGGTCGATTTCATCCGGCACAGCCAGGGGGACGGACGGCCGATGCGCGAGGTGCTGCTTGAGGCGGGCGCCATCCGGTTCAAGCCGATCGTGCTGACCGCCCTGGCGGCCATGATCGGCGCCGCGGTGATCCTGTTCGACCCGATCTTCCAGGGTCTGGCCATCTCGCTGTTGTTCGGCCTGGCGTCCTCGACGCTGCTGACGGTGCTGGTGATCCCGGCGATCTACGTGGTTCTCCGCGACGATCAGCCTGCGAAGGCCCGCGCGGCATAAGGTCTCCCGGCGCTTCACGGGCCGGGCCTGGTTGAAGCCCCGGGGACGGCTTCGGCGCCGACCGGGGACTGCTTCGCGCAGCGTAGCTGTCCCTACGGACGGCCGCGGTGGCGGGGACAGCTACCGGCTGCGCCGGAAGCAGTCCCTGGACGGTGGGCGCGGTCTCGCGATCTCCACTGTGGTCCAGCGAGTTGGGGAGGGCGCGGAGCGCTTCGGCCTCAGCCGGTGCTGAGGGTGTGGGTAGAGGGGCTGAGAAGGCCAAGGCCGTCGCGCGCCGCGAAGTCCGTTATCCGGTGGCCGCCGGTGGGCAGTGCTCTTAGCACTTAGCCGGCAGAAGCCTCCGGCGGGCGGGCAGCGGCGAAGCCGTCCCCGGACCGTGAGCGTAACCCCCGCTCACCTGACCCCGCTCGAACTCCACCCCGCCGCCGCATCAGATCGCCTGGCCGAGACGCCCTCCCCGTGCAGCGGGACGAAGAGAAGGATACGGGCGGTCTGGGAGGCGGGGATGGAGCGCGGTGCGTCCCCGGGATCATTCGGAAAAAGTTCGGCGAATTCAAACGGGTGAGAATTCCAGAGCCACTTTTCCCCCGGGGTCCTGGTCGATCCCGGGAAGCCTGAAACTCGATTTGTCCAAGTCTGCGCTTGATCATATATGCGTGGTTTCTACATTAGGCAGATGACAAACACCCTCATCGACCGGCCCTCCGCCAGCGAACTGGCCGCGCTGGGCGCCAGCGCCACCGCCGCCGCCCGCCTGCTCAAGCTGCTGGCGAGCGAGCAGCGGCTGCTGCTGCTGTGCAAGCTGATCGAGGGGGAGAGTTCGGTGGGCGAGCTTTCCGCCCATGTGGGGCTGGCCCAGTCGGCCACCTCGCAGCACCTGGCCAGGATGCGGGCGGAAGGCCTGGTGGCCACCCGGCGGGAGGCCCAGACGATCTACTATCGCCTCGACGATCCGGCCGCGATCCGCATGCTCGACACCCTGTGCGAGATCTACAAGGGGACCTGACAGGTCCGAACCATCCCGGGAGAACGACCATGCTGCGACGACTGAATGACAGCCTACCGCGTCCTGTGTGGCTTGGTTGGACGGTTGATCCGATATTCCGGGTTCTGACCAGCCTGATCTTCATCATTGGAGGACTTGGTCACTTTGGCCAACACCAGGAGATGCTGGCGCGGATGGAGGAGTCGCCCTGGCATGGCCTGGTCGTCCGGATTGGCGACCCCTCGATCCTCCTGTGGCTTTCGGGCGGGATATTCGTCGTTTTCGGCATCACGCTCGCCCTCGGGCTCCTGACCCGTCTTTCGGCGTTGCTGCTCTTCGTTACCCTGGTTCCGATTACGATCGCGATCCACGTTGCTCCAGGTCACGTCGGGCCGTTGTTCAAGAACATCGCGATCCTTGGCGCGCTGTTGCTGCTCTACGTGCGCGGACCGGGGACGTTCGCGCTTGACCGGAAACAGACCTCGCCGAAGGGCTCCTGAACACAACCAGATGTCCCGTGGCCCGGTCAGACGTGCATCCGTGGACCGTTCGCCGCCGGCTACAGGCCCATTGCCCGCCCGGCGACATAGGCCGCGACCAGCAGCACCAGTCCCGCGAACAGGCGCCGTGCGAGCAGCGCCCGGTCGGTCAGCAGGGCCGCGCCCCTCATGCCGAGCCAGCCGCCGCCCGCGCCGCCGAGAATGAACAGCCCCGCCACCGGCCAGTCGACCAGCCCGGACAGGGCATAGTTGGCCGATGTCGCCGCGCCGAACAGGGTCACGGAGAGAAGCGAGGACGCCGCTGCGTTGGCCAGGGTCATGCCCGTCGCCGCCATGAGGCCCGGCACGATCAGGAACCCGCCGCCGATGCCGAAGAAGCCGGCCGCCAGACCGGTCAGCAGACCCAGCGGCGCGAGCCGAAGGGTCATTTGCCAGGTGATATGAACCGCCGGATCACCCTCGTTCTTCGGCTTCCGCAGCATGGAGAGGGCGATCGCGGCCATGGCCATGGCGAAGAACAGCAGCAGCCGCTGGCCATCGACCTGTTTGGCGAGGCTCGACCCGACGAACGACCCGGCGAGTCCGGCGGCCGCGAAGACCGTCGCGCAGGGCCATTTCACCCGCCCTCCCCGGCCATGTCCGATCAGATTGACGAGGGCGTTGACCGCCACCGCCGCGGCCGAGGTGCCGATGGCGACGTGCGGGTCCCGCACGCCGACGACATAGAGCAGCAGCGGGGTGGCCAGGACCGACCCTCCGCCGCCGAACAGGGCCAGCAGCAGGCCCACCAGGGCGCCGCTGAGAACCGCCAGGGTTCCGCCGACAAGGGTGATGTCCATCGTCAATTCCCGCTGTCCCGCCGCCGCGTCATAACACCGGCGACTGCTTCCAGAACGGTCAACACGTCCGGATCGGCAATCCGGTAGTGGATTGTCTGCCCCTCCCGGCGGGTGGCGACCACCCCGTCCATGCGAAGACGCGCCAGATGCTGCGACAGGGCCGATTGAGAGAGCTCGACATGCCCGGCCAGCCGGCCCACCGACATCTCGCCTTGCCTCAGGGCGCAGAGCACCTGCAGACGGTGTTCGTTGGCGAGGACGCGCATCAGGCCGGCCGCGTTGCGGGCGTCGCCTGGGAGGTCATCAAAGGGCCGGGCATGTGCGTTCATGTCGTCAATATATATTATCTTGCTAAATTAGCAAGATCGCATATGTAGGGGTGGAAGGAGATTCACATGACCGCTCATCATCAGGCGTTCTTCCACGAGCCGACGTCCACCGTGACCTATCTGGTCTGGGACGAGGCCACCCGGGCCGCCGCAGTCATCGATCCGGTTCTGGACTACGCGACGGCCTCGGCGAAGGTCTCGACCGGGTTCGCGGACGCCATCCTGAAGGCCGCCTCCGACCAGGGCCTCGACATCCGGTTCGTGCTGGAAACCCACGCCCACGCCGACCACCTGTCGGCCGCCGACTATATTCGCCGGGCCACCGGCGCCGTGGTGGTCATCGGCGAGCACATTGGCGAGGTCCAGGCCCACTTCGCCGCCCTGTTCGAGGCCGATGACGTGGTTCCGGACGGGTCCGCGTTCGGTCGCCTGGTCGCCGACGGCGAAGAGATCATGCTCGGCGAGACCCCGATCCGGGTCCTGCATACGCCCGGGCACACGGCCGCCTGCGTCACCTACCTGATCGACGACGCCGCCTATGTCGGCGACACCCTGTTCATGCCCGACTACGGCACCGCCAGGACCGACTTCCCCGGGGGCGACGCCGTCGCGCTGTATCGCTCCATCCGCCGCATTCTCGCGCTGCCGCCCGGGACGCGCATTTTCGTCGGGCACGACTACCTGCCCCAGGGCCGCACGCATTTTGCCTGGGAAACCACCGTGGCGGAGGAACGAGCGAAGAACGTGCATATCCACGATGGCGTGACCGAGCAGGACTTCGTGGCCCGCCGGAGGGACCGCGACGCCACCCTGGCCCCGCCGGCGCTGATTCTGCCGTCACTGCAGGTCAACATTCGCGCCGGCGCCATGCCGCCGCCGTCCGCCGGCGGGAAGGTGTTCCTGAAGTTACCGGTGACACAGGCCTGAACGCCGCCGGCCGCAAACCGCCCTGCCTGCGAACGGCGTGTGACGCGGCGCAAGGTCGGACGAGTCCAGGGGATCAGGGCGTCGGGAGCGGGACTGGAACGGCGACGGGCGCGATGCAGCGGCGCGGCGGCGGCGGCCGCCGGTCGGCCTCCGAAAGGGCGGTCTGCAGCCTGGCGTCCCAGCGATAGGGGTCGGGGCGGAAAATCGCCCGGCCCGCCTCGTCGAGGCCGACGGTGCGGTAGATCACGAACAGCGGCAGGGTCTTTTGCAGGGCAATGCGTCGCGTCGCGCGCGCGTCGATGACGCGATCGATGTCGGCGCGCGTCCAGCCCTGCGGCGCCAGAAGGTCCTCGGCCAGTTCGCGCGGCTTCTCCAGCCGCATGCAGCCGTGGCTGAGCGTGCGCACACGGCGGGCGAAGCTGGACCGGCCGGGCGTGTCATGCAGGTAGACGCCGAACGGGCTGGGCAGGTCGAATTTCAGGAACCCGAGCGCGTTGCCCGGGCCGGGCCGCTGCTGCAGCCCGTTCGCGGTCCGCACGTAGCCGTTGCGGCTCAGGTAACCGGGCTCGCGCGCCGCCCGGGGGAGAATTTCATTGCGGGCGATCGAGGCGGGCACGTTCCACGGCGGATTGAGGACCACCGCGTCCAGGGCGGAGGCGAACATCGGCGTCTTGTGCCGGGGCGAGCCGACGATCACGCGCATTGTCAGGGTTGGCGCCCCGGTTGTGTAGCGGACGGCCTCGGCCGCGCCGGTGTCGAGCTCCAGGCGGTCCGGCGGCAGCTGGCGCGGCAGCCAGCGCCAGCGCTCGAGATTGACGTCGATCTGGGCCAGCCGCTCCTCGGCGGGGATGTCGAGCGCCCGCCGCGTCTCGGTCCCGAGCACCCCGTCCTCGTCCAGATCGTGACGCCGCTGGAAGGTCCGCAAGGCCGTGGCGAGGTCGGCGTCGAACCGCGCGGGCGTCTCGGTCGGCAGGAGGCTGTAGCCCTCCGCCGTCAGGCGGGCGCGCACGGCCTCGATGCGGGCGTCCTCGGCGCCTTCGGTGAAGGTCGGACCGGGCGACAACGGGAGCCAGCCGCCGCCGTCGATGATCGTCCGATAACGACGCCGCTCCGCCGCCAGGGCGCGGTAACCAGCGTGAGGAGGCTCCAGGGCCTGCAGCCAGGCCGCGAACCGTCCATCGCGCCGGGCGTTGTTCAGCTCGACGTCCACATCGCGAAGGGGCGGTTCCAGGGTCCAGATGCGGTCGATGGCCGAGGGCCGGATCCGCAGGCCCAGCTGACGGATGGCGTGCCGCCGCAGCACCGCCATCAGGGCGGCGTCCTCCAGGGCTTCGAGTCCCGCCGCCGGGTCGTCGGCGGCAAGCAGGGTCTCGAGGATCAGCCCCCGCTCCTCGAGGGTAAAGGCGATCGGCGGGCATTCCGGGACGGCCACGGGAGCCGCGACATCTGGCGGAACCGCCGAACCGGCCGGCCCCACAGCAGCCGAAACCGACGCCGCGAGAACCGCCGCCAGCGCTATCCGGCCAAGCGGGCGAACCGCCCGGGCGAACCTGTCCTGCCTCATGCGATCACCTCACCCGGCCGGCCGCTAGTGCGACACGAACAGGGCGGCGGGCGGATCGCCCAGCATGTCGCGGCTGACCCCGCCGAGGATCATCTCCTGCAGCCGTGACCGGCCGTAGAGGCCCATCACCACCAGATCGACGCCCAGGGCCGCCACCTGTCGCCGCAGAATGTCGCCGGCCGCCGCGTCCTGGCTGCGATCGACAATCAGGTTGGCCTTGCAGCCGTGCCGTTCGAAGTGGCGCTGCAGCAGGCCTTCCGGTCCACCCTCGCCTTCCGGGTCGACGATCAGCACATGCACCTCCCGGGCCTTCTCGATCAGCGGCCAGGCATCGTGCAGGGCCCGCGCCGACTCGTGTGTCCCCTTCCAGGCGACAAGGATCTTTTCGCCGAGGAAGGGCAACGCCTTGGCGGGCATGACCAGCGCGGGACCGCCGCTGGCGAAGGCGACGTCCGTCACCGAGAGGTGTCGCCATCCCAGGGTGGCGGTCACGGACGGCGGCATGACGGTCAGGTCGAACCGCCGGGCCGTGGCCGACAGCGCCTCGCCGTCTTCGCCCTCGATGATCAGCCAGTCCGACTTCACGCCGGCTGCCCGGGCGGCGTCCTCGAGGATAGGCCGCGCCGTCTCGGAGGCCTTGGCCACCCCCGCGGCATGCTCCCGGACGAGCTGGTCGATGGTGTCCGGCGGCAGGTAGGCCAGGACTTCGCCCGCCATGTAGCTGCGCAGGAATTCCGACTTCAGAAAGACGCCGGTCAGATGCGCCTGCATCCTTGCGGCAAGCCCCGCCGCCGCGATGGCGCGGTCCCTGGACGCCTTCGTCTCATCGATCTGCACGAGGATGTCACGGAAGCTCATGGGGGGCCCTCTCTTCGACGGGCACCCTGACGCCGGGCGGCGGGTCGCGCTTTGATCGCCGTCAACAATGACCAGGCGGCCTCAGGATCGCGGCCCGCTTTTGTCCATCGCCGCCTCGGCTTCGCTGACCGTGGCCATGGTGCGCGGCAGGCTGGAGGGATTGACGCTGATCGAGTCGACCCCCAGGCGGGTCAGGAAGACCGCGATCTCGGGCCAGGTGGCCGGCGCCTCGCCGCAGATGCCGACGTGCCGCCCGTTGCGGTGACCGCCCTCGACGGCCTGGCGGAGCATCTCGAGTACGCCCGGATCGCGCTCGTCGAAGTCAAAGGCGACGACCTCGGAATCGCGGTCCACGCCCAGCACCAGCTGGGTGAGGTCGTTGGAGCCAATGGAAAAGCCGTCGAACAGCCGGGCGAAGGCGTCGATCTGGATCACGTTGTTGGGGATCTCGCACATCACGTAGACCTCCAGCCCGTTCTCGCCGCGCGTCAGCCCGTGGGCGGCCATGGCGGCGAGGACCCGCTCGGCCTCATCGATCCGGCGGCAGAACGGGACCATGACCCGCACATTGCTCAGGCCCATGGTCTCGCGGACATAGCGCAGCGCCTCGCACTCCAGCGCGAACCCGTCCGCGTAGCGTGGGTGGGCGTAGCGGGCCGCGCCGCGGAACCCCAGCATCGGGTTTTCCTCGACCGGCTCGAAGGCCGCCCCGCCGATCAGCCGGGCGTATTCGTTGGTCTTGAAGTCGGACAGCCGGACGATCACCGGCCGGGGATGGAAGGCCGCGGCGATCGTCCCGACCCCCTCGGCCAGCAGGCGCACGAAATAGTCCCTGGGCGATCCCTGGCCGCGGCAGCGCCGGGCGATGGCCGCGCGGTCCCGGGCGGAGGTCACCTGGTCAGGATGGGCGGCGGCCATCGGATGGATGCCGATCTGCTCGCCGATGATGAACTCCAGCCGCGCCAGCCCCACCCCAGCAGACGGCAACAGTCCTGTGCGGAAGGCCAGGTCAGGCTGGGCCAGGTTGACCATCACCTCGGTGCGCGGGCGCGGGATCGCGTCCAGCGACAGGCGATCGACCTCAAACGGCACGGCGCCGGCATAGACACGGCCGGTCTCGCCCTCGGCGCAGGAAACGGTCACCTCCAGGCCCGGCGCCAGGCGCGACGTGGCGTCTCCCGTCCCGACCACCGCCGGGACGCCCAGTTCCCGCGCGACGATCGCGGCGTGGCAGGTCCGTCCGCCCTGGTCGGTGACGATGGCCCCGGCGATCTTCATCACCGGCAGCCAGTCAGGACTGGTCGAGGGGGCGACCAGCACGTCGCCGGGCTCGAAGGCCTGCAGGTCGGCGGCGGTGCGGACCAGCCGGACCCGGCCCGAGGCGACCTTCTCGCCGACGGCCTTGCCCGAGACGAGCGCCTCGCCGCTGCCGGTCAGGCGGTAGGTCTCGTAGGTCGTTGCCGACCGGCGCGAGGCGACCGTCTCGGGCCGCGCCTGCAGGACGTAGAGCCGGCCATCGCCGGCGTCCTTGGCCCATTCGATGTCCATCGGCATCGGCTTTCCGGCCTTGGCCGAATAGTGGTCCTCGATGCGGATGCAGACCTCGGCCAGGTCGAGGACCTCGGGGTCGGTGATGCAGAACCGCCGCCGGTCCTTCGCCGGGACCTGGAAACTGTGCAGCGCGCCGCCGGCGTCGCCGCGGCGATGGGCCAGCCGGGTTTCCTTGGTCCCGAGGGACCGGCGCAGCACGGCCCGAAAGCCCTGCCGGAAGGTCGGCTTGTGGACATAGAACTCGTCGGGTCCGACCTTGCCCTGGACGATGTTCTCGCCCAGGCCGTAGGCGCCGGTGATGAACACCACGTCGCGGAAGCCTGTCTCGGTATCGAGGGTGAAGGCGACCCCGCTCGCGGCCTCGTCGGAGCGCACCATCTTCATCACGGCGACCGAGAGGGCGACCTTGAGATGGTCGAACCCGTTGTTCACCCGATAGACGATGGCCCGGTCGGTGAAGATCGAGGCAAAGCAGCGCCGGCAGGCCTCGACCAGGCCGTCCTCGTCGCGAATGTGCAGGAAGCTGTCGTGCTGGCCCGCGAAGCTGGCCGTCGGCAGGTCCTCGGCTGTGGCGGAGCTGCGCACGGCCACGGTCAGGCCGGAACCCTGCTGCGTCTTCAGAATGCGGAACGCCGCGACGATCTCCTGCCGCAGGGCCTCGCCCGCCGTGGCGGCGTAGACGATCGACCGGGCCGTCTCGGCGCGTCGAGCCAGATCCTCGACGTCGGCCACGTCCAGGCCGGCGAGCAGCGACTCAAGCTCAGGCCCGACTCCCGCTTCGGTCAGGGCGTCGCGGTAGGCGCCGGCGGTGATGGCAAAGCCGTCCGGGATGCCGACCCCGGCCCCGGCCAGCAGGCGGGAAAGCTCGCCCAGGGAGGCAGTCTTGCCGCCCACCACGGCGACGTCTTCAAGGCCAAGCTCGTGGAACCAGCGCACATGGCCCGCCCCTGGCGTATCGCGATCGCGACGGGCGTGCCGGTCCATGCGTATCTCCCTTTGGGTGAGATTGGGGCGGCGACCTCGACAGGACCTTGATCGACATCAAGGTCCTGTCGCGGGTCTGCCGTCAACCGGCGGGCGACAGCCGGGTCAGGACGGCGCGCCGAAGCAGTGGCCGGGCGCGGACGAGCTTGTAGCCCTCCCCCACCAGCAGGACGCTGGCCGCCAGCAGGCCGAGGAACAGCCATTCCGTGGCATTGACCGGCTGCAGGTCCAGGACGTCGCGCAGGCCCGGCGTGTTCATCGCCAGCACGTGGAGCGCCGGAGCCCCGACCAGCGTCGTGATCAGAACCGGATTGGCCGACAGCGGTATGCGCACGACCGACCGCGTTTCGGACCGGCAGTTCAGCACATGGACGTTGTCGAACAGCACCAGGAACAGCAGGGTGAGGTTGCGGGCCTCGGGCAGGTCGTAACCGCCCGGCCCGGTCAGCCAGGCGAACAGCAGGTAGGAGACGGCGCCGATATAGACCCCTGTCAGGATGCATTGTTCGATCATCTGCCGGTCGAAGATCGCCTGGCGCGGCGGCCTGGGCGGCCGGCGCATGGTGTCGGGCTCCTTGCGCTCCATGGCCAGGGCGACGTCCTGGATGCCCTCGTGCACCAGGTTCAGCCAGAGGATCTGGACCGCCGTCAGCGGCATCGGCAGGCCGGTCAGCAGGGTCAGCGAGAACAGCAGCACCTCGGCGACCGCCGTGCTCATCAGCAACCAGACGATCTTGCGGATGTTGGCGTAGGCCGTGCGGCCTTCCTCGATGCCGGCGACGATGGAGGCGAAGTTGTCGTCGGTGACGATCAGCTCGGCCGCCGCCCGCGCCACGTCCGTGCCGCTGGCGCCCATGGACACCCCGACCTGGGCGGCGCGCAGCGCCGGAGCGTCGTTGACGCCGTCCCCGGTCACCGCGACGAAGTGGCCGTTGGCCTGCAGCGCCTGGACGATCATCGTCTTCTGACCAGGTTCGACCCGCGCGAAGACATCGGCCCCCAGAATGCAGCGCTCCAGCTCCGGCCCCGAAAGCCGCGCCAGCTCGCTGCCCGTGACGGCGCGTTCAGGCGGGGGGCCGGCATAGATCTGGCGGGCGATCGCCAGCGCCGTCTCGGGGTGGTCGCCGGTGATCATGCGCACCTCGACCCCGGCGGCGCGGCAGGCGGCGATGGCCTCGGGAACCTCGGGCCGGATCGGATCGATCAGCCCGGCGAAGCCGAGCAGCCGCAGACCGCGAAGGTCCGCCGGCGCCATCCGTCCGTTGGCCACGCCGGCGGTCCCCTCGGCGATGGCGATCACCCGGTAGCCCGCCTCCGCCAGCCGGTGCACCTGGGCGTTGGCGGCGACCGGGTCGACCCCTTCGCACATGGTCAGAATTCGCTCCGGAGAGCCCTTCACCCGCACCAGGCCGGACCCCTCGGAGGCCGAGAAGCCCAGCAGGGATTCGTAGGGGATGACGGTCTGCTGCGGTTCGACCTCCAGCAGGCCGTCACGGTTCAGGCCGAGCTTGGCGGCCAGCACCAGGAAGGCCACGTCGACGCTGTCGCCGCTGGCCTCGACCGCGCCGTTGTCGCTGTGCAGGCGCGCCTCATTGGCCAGGGCGGCGGCCGTGGCCAGCCGGCGCACCGCATCCCGGTCATCGCCGGACGGCTCGGGAACGACGTCGCCGTGGGGGTCCAGGCCCTCGCCATCAATGTCGAAGACAACGCCCGAGGGCAGCGCGATACGCTTCACGGTCAGCCGGTTGACGGTCAGGGTGCCGGTCTTGTCCGTGGCGATGAGAGTGCAGGATCCGAGCCCCTCCACGGCCGGCAGGCGGCGCACAATGACATGCCGCCGCGCCATCCGCGCGGACGCGACGGCCAGGGCGATGGTGATCGCCACCGACAGCCCCTCGGGGATCGCCGAGACGGCAATGGCGATGGTCATGCTGAAAATCTCGGCCAGCGGGGCGCCGCGCAGGTACTGACCGACCGCCAGCATCGCCACGACCACCACCGTGGCGACGGCGATCCGGCGGGACAGGGTCCGCATCCGCAGCAGCAAGGGCGGCGGCGTCTGATCCGGCCCCAGGGCCCGGGCGATGGCGCCCAGCTGGGTGTGGCCGGCCGTCGCGCAAACCACGCCGGTCCCGCGCCCCGCGAGCACCATGCTTCCGGCGAAGGCCATGTTGCGCCGGTCCGCCAGGGGCGTGCCGGTGTCCAGCGCCGGCTCGGCCTTTTCGACCACCGCCGACTCGCCGGTCAGCAGGGACTCGTCGATACGCAGGTCATGGACGGACAGCAGGCGAAGATCGGCCGGCACGGCGCCGCCCGATTCCAGCAGGATGACGTCGCCCGGCGCCAGGTCGGCCGCGTCGATCTCCCGCCTCGCGCCGCCGCGAAGGACTGTCGGCCGCACATGCAGCACCTGCTTCAGGGCCGCCGCGCTGGTTTCCGCCCGCCACTCAAGCACCGCGCCGATGCCGGCGTCGAGCACCAGCACCGCGAGGATGAACAGCGCGTCGCTCCAGGCGCCAAGGGCCAGCGAGACAACGCTGGCGGCCAGCAGGATGTAGATCAGCGGGCTCTTGAACTGCCGCAGAAGGACAACCAATTGCGACGATACGGCCGGCTCGGGCAGGACGTTTCGGCCCTGCGCCTCAAGGCGCGCGGTCACCTCGGCGTCGCTCAGGCCCTCGGGCCGGGACTCCAGACGGCGGAGGGCTTCCTCGCCCGGCAAGGCATGCCAGGCCGGTGCGGACTCATCGCGTAACGTCATGGACTCTCTCCGCCGCCGTCACGCCGCGGACGTGGATCAGTCCCGGCTCCAGTCGACGACGCCCAGCAGCATGCTGAGCCGCCCGTCACCCCACATGGGCAGGAGGAGCCGGCGATAGCTCCGGCCGTCCGGCAGGACACCCTCTCCGCAGGTCGGGGCGGCGGCCTCGACGGTGGCGCTGCCCTGCGACCCGAGAAAATCGAACGGCGGCGAACTGGCGGTTTCGTCGATGAACAGACCGGCCACCGGCGCGGCAAGGGCCGACAAGATGTCCTCGCCGATGACATCCAGGCGAAATCGCTCCGGATTGCTGAACACGCCGACCAGAAACAGCCGGCCCGAGAGATCGGGCAGGGCGGTGAGGTCCAGGTCGTCCCAGAAGGGAATCTCCGCCGAGCCGCGCAGCAGGCTCGCCCAGTAGGCCTTCACCCTGGCGAGGTCGGGGGAAAGGTGTTTGGGCAGGGCAAAGGGTCGCGTCATGGGCTGGCCTCCGGGCCGGGTCGTCTCATGTCGGGTCGAGGAATTCGGGTAGCACGGCCCTCGCCGCAGTCGCTTTGATATCGCTCAAGGCGCCGGTTCGGAAGCCGGGTGACCGTGCGGCCGGTCAGCCATGCAGAACATTATCACCGTCACCATCAATCCGGCCATTGACGTCTCGACCTCCGTCGAGCGCCTGGAGCCATCGATCAAGCTGCGCTGCGGGCCCGCGAGGCGGGACGCCGGCGGCGGCGGGATCAACGTCGCCCGGGTGATCCGGCGGCTGGGCGGCGAGGTCCAGGCGATCTTCCCGGCCGGCGGCCTGCCCGGCGAGATGCTGGCCCGCCTGCTCGAGGCCGAGGCCGTTCCCACCCTGGCCATCCCCATCGCCGGCGAGACGCGCGAGGACTTCACGGTTCTCGAGCGATCAACGGGGCGAGAGTACCGTTTCGTCCTGGAAGGCCCGGAGCTGTCCTGGACCGAATGGTCCGCCTGCCTGGACTCGGCGATCGAGCCGGGCGACGGACCGGCGATCATCGTCGCCAGCGGCAGCCTGCCGCCCGGCGTACCGGCCGACTTCCACGCCCGGCTGGCCAGCAACGCCAGGACGGCGGGCGACCGCATGGTCCTGGACGCCTCCGGCCCGGCGCTGGCCGCAGGCCTCAAGGCGGGGGTCTATCTGATCAAGCCCAACCTTCGCGAGCTGAAGGATCTCACCGGCATGCCGCTGGATGACGATGGCGAACGCCTGGCGGCCGCCCGCGAGATCATTGCCCGCGGCGGCGCCGAGCTGGTCGCCCTGACCCTGGGTGAGGCCGGCGCGCTGCTGGTCGCCGCGGATCGGGCGTGGCGGGCGCCGGCGCTCCCGATCCGCCCCGTCAGCACCGTGGGCGCCGGCGACAGCTTCCTGGCCGGCATGGTCCATGCCCTGGCCGCGGACCGGCCCATCGAGGACGCCTTCCGACTGGGCATGGCCGCCGGTTCGGCCGCCCTGCTGTCGCCGGGCACGGGCCTTTGCGAGGCGGCCGAGGTGGAGCGCCTGCTGCCGATGGTGGCCGTCTCCCCGGTCTGAGTTCAGCCGGCAGGCGCCGTTCCGGGGCAACGGGCGCCCAGGCCGATGCCCTTGAGATAGCCGCGGCGAACCATCCCCGCCAGGACGGCGGCGACGCGCGCGCGGTCCCGCTTCTCGGCGCCGCTGATGCGACGGACGATGCCCCGGAAAGGCAGGTCCAGGGCGCCGCGCAGGGCGCCGATGATTATCTCTTCGGCGTCGCTGGCCTGGTCGCCCTTCACTCCGTCCAAATCCGGGCCCAGAACCGCGTCGAGCGTGGCGATCTCGCCGGTGATCGCCGCACAGTCGGGCGGGACTTCCGTGGCGTAGGGCGACGCCGTGGCCTTTGCCAGCGCGTCCGGAATGGGCTTGCGGATCATGCCAAGGTCCCTGAAGGGCTGGCTGACCGCGCCGCTCATAGCGTCGGACCGGCGGCCGGACGCCGCGTCGCCGGTGGATGCGCAACCGACAAGGCCGAGCGCCAGCATCCCCAGGACGCTGATCCGAATCCCGTTCATGACGACTCCCCTCCAGAAAGGTCAAAGATCGATCCGGGCGGCTCCGGCGTGTCGATCACTGTCGGCATTTCGGAGGGGTCCGCCTTGACGCCGGTCAAAAGACGACGGCGCGGCCGGGATTTCGTCAGCCTGCGACGCGCACCCGGGCCGGCCCCTCGACCAGCCGGCCGACGATCCGGGAGGCGCCGAACCCCGCGTCGATCACCTGCGCCAGGACGGCCGGCGCCTGATCGGGCGCGACGGCGACCAGCAGCCCGCCGCTGGTTTGGGGGTCACAGAGGATGTCCCGCCGCCAGTCCGGGAAGCCCGCCGGCAGGCTGACCGCCTCGCCGTAGCTGGCCCAGTTGCGCGTCGAGGCGCCGGTGCGGACGCCGCCGGTGGCGAGGTCCTCCACTCCGGTCAGCAGGGCCGGCGCGTTGGCGTCGATCTCGGCGGCGAGGCCCGCGCCCCGGCACATCTCCAGCAGATGGCCCAGCAGGCCAAAGCCGGTGACGTCGGTGACGGCATGCACGCCCGGCGTCCCACTGAGCGCCGCGCCAACGGTATTGAGCTGGGTGGTCGAGGCGATCATCGCCGCGTAGCCGCCGGCCGGCATCCGCTCCTGCTTGAAGGCCGCGCTGAGGATGCCGACGCCCAGCGCCTTGGTCAGGATCAGCACGTCGCCCGCTTTCGCGCCACGGTTGGTCAGGACCCTGTCGGGATGCACCAGGCCCAGCGCCACCAGACCGTAGATCGGCTCGACGCTGTCGATCGAATGGCCGCCGGCGATCGGCACGCCCGCCGCCGCGCAGACCGAAGCCCCGCCGGCGAGAATCTGCTGGATGGTCTCCACCGGCAGGCGGTCCACCGGCATGCCGACCAGAGCCAGGGCGAAGATCGGCGTCGCCCCCATGGCGTAGACGTCCGACAGGGCGTTGGTCGCGGCGATGCGGCCGAAATCGAACGGGTCGTCGACCACCGGCATGAAGAAGTCCGTGGTGGCGACAAGCGCCTGCTGGTCATTGAGCCGCCAGACCGCCGCGTCGTCGGAGGTCTCGGTCCCGACCATCAAGTCCGGGAAGACCGCCGCGGCCGGCGTGCCGGCGAGAATCTCGCGCAGCACCCCCGGCGCCAGCTTGCAGCCGCAGCCGCCGCCATGGGCCAGCGAGGTCAGTCGGACGGGATCGGGCACGGGTGGCGTCTCCTTCAAGTCTGCCGCTTCATATTGAACGATGGGCGCAAAGTCCCCTACAGCCATGGGATCGACGCCCTTGGGATGGAAACCAGCAGATGACGGCCGCCTGATCATGTCGCGCATCCTGACGCTGCAGACCGCCGACGCCGCATCGCTGGCGCGGTACGAGACGATCATCGACGTGCGCAGCCCCGGCGAGTTCGCCAAGGACCACCTGCCGGGGGCGATCAACCTGCCCGTGCTGACCGATGAGGAGCGGGCCGAGGTGGGGACCATCTATGTCCAGGAGTCGCGCCTGAAGGCCAACCGGATCGGGGCGGCCTATGTGGCCCGCAACATCGCCCGGCATCTGGAGACGGCGCTGGCGGACCGGCCGCAGACCTTCGCCCCGCTGGTCTATTGCTGGCGCGGCGGGCAGCGGTCGGAGTCGATGGCGACCATCCTGTCGCGAATCGGCTGGCGCACCAGCCTGCTGGCGGGTGGCTACCGGACCTACCGGCGGCATGTGCAGGCGCGGCTCTATGACGAGACCTGGCCGCTGAAGGTGGTTCTGCTCGACGGCGACACCGGGACCGGCAAGACCGAGATCCTCGGCCGGCTGGGTGCGCGCGGCCTGCAGACCCTCGACCTGGAGGGCATGGCCGGCCATCGCGGCTCGCTGTTCGGCGGCCTGCCCGGACAGCCGCAGCCGGACCAGAAGGGCTTCGAATCCGCGTTGCTGCGGGCGATGGAGGCCCTCGATCCGGCCCGGCTGGTGGTGGTCGAGGCGGAATCCAGCCGGATCGGCGACCTGATGGTCCCGCCGGCTCTGTGGGCGCGGATGCAGGCGGCGCCGCGCATCGAGGTGGCCGCCCCGCGAGAGGCGCGCGCCCGTTACCTTGTGAGCGCCTACAGCGACATCACCGCCGACCACGACCTGATCGAGGCGGTGCTGGGCCGGCTGCCCGTGCATCCCAGCCAGACGCGGCTGGAAGGCTGGCGCGCCCTGCTGGCGGCCGGCGACTACGCGGCCCTGGCCGAGGCGCTGATGGAGCTTCACTACGACCCGGCCTACCGCCGCGGCCGCCGCAAGGACGGCCGCGAACCGCTGGCGGTGATCGCGGTGGAGACGCTGGACGGACAGAGCCTGGACCAAGCGGCGGACGAGATCGTCCGGCTGGTCCAGGCCCTGCCCTCACAAGCCTAGAGCAGATCCCCGCCGCAGGCGCCGGCCGTGGTGCCGTCCTTCTGGAACGCCTTGATGACGTTGCGGCCGGTGGTCCAGCGGTGGACCTCGTCCGGACCGTCGACCAGCCGCTGCGACCGGATGTGGGTGTACCAGCGGGCCAGGGGGGTATCCATCGAGTAGCCCAGGGCGCCGTGCAGCTGGATGGCCGTGTCGACCACCCGGTGGACCATGTTGGCCAGGTAGACCTTGGCGATGCCGTTTTCCTGGCGCAGGTCCAGGCCCTTCTCCGCCTTGTAGGCGATGTGCAGCAGCATCAGGCGGGCGATGTAGATGTCCTGCGCGCAATCGGCGAGCATGAACTGGACGCCCTGGCGCTCGTGCAGCGGCTTGCCGAAGGTCGAGCGGCTGGTGACGTGAGCCACGGCCAGGTCGAGCGCCCGCTGGGCCATCGAGACGTTGTGCATCCCGTGGCGCAGGCGGCCGTAGGCCAGGCGGTGCTGGCCCATGTTGAAGCCACCGCCCTCGCCGCCCAGCAGGTTTTCGGCCGGCACGACCAGGTCCTTGATCTCGACCTCGGCGTGGCCGCCGCCGAGGATGTGCGACAGCGGGCCTTCGGCGGCCATGGTCTCGATGTCACGGACAATGCGGTAGCCGGGGTTGGGCAGCTCGACGATGAAGGTCGAGAACTGCTGGTGCCGCGGCGCGTCCGGATCGGTCTTGGCCATCACCAGGGCGATGTCGGCGACCGACGCGGCGGAGGAGAACCACTTCTCGCCGTTGAGGATGTAGTTCTCGTTGCCGTCCTTGACCGCGCGGGTCTGCATGCCCGTGGCGTCGGCGCCGGCGGCCTTTTCGGTCATCGAGTAGCAGATGCGCTTCTCGCCGTTCAGCAACGGCTTGAGGAACTTTTCCTTCTGGTAGTCGGTGCCGTGCGTCAGCAGGGTCAGCATGGTGGCGTCGTCGGGACCCTGGGTGTTCATCGACAGGGCGCCCAGATAGCTCTCGCCCAGCTCCATCTGCACCAGGGCGTTGGCCAGGGGCCCCAGACCCATGCCGCCGTACTCCACCGGAATGAACGGACACCACAGGCCCTGGGCGCGAGCCTTGGTCCGCAGCTCGCCGAGAATGGTCTTGTAATCGCCGCCGGCGAGAAGCGCTTTCTCGGCGGGCCGGCACTCGTCGTTGACCCACTGGCGGACCTTCTCGCGGATGGCCTTGGCCTCCGGCGGAATCTCGAAGTCGATGGACATGCCTGATCTCCCTATTGGTCTGATTTTTCTGTGATCTAGCTGAAGGCCGCGGCGGCGAAGTTGCCCAGCGCGTCGCCCCCGCCGTCGCCGCAGCCGGAGCCGCCGTCGACCGGCAAGATGGCGCCGTTGATGTAGCGGGCGGCGTCGGAGCTCAGAAACAGGGCGGCGTCGCCGATCTCGTCCTTGGTGCCGTAGCGGCGCAGCGGCACGCGGGCCTTCACCCGGGCCTCGGCCTCCGGCGTGGTGGCCAGTCGCGCCATGCCCTCGGTGTCGGCGATCGGGCCGGGCGAGATGGCGTTGACCCGAACGCCCGCCGGACCCCACTCCAGCGCCAGGCACTGGGTCAGCATGTTGATGCCCGCCTTGGCGGCGCAGACGTGGGCCTGGAACATCGAGGCGCGCGTGGCCTGGCCCGCCGTGATCGAGATCAGCGAGGCCCCCGGCCGGCGCAGGAACTCGAACGAGGCCCGCAGCACGTTGAAGGTGCCGATCAGGTCGATGTCGACCACCGTCTTGAAGCCGTTGGCCGACATGCCCAGCGCCGGGGCGACGAAGTTGCCCGCCGCGCCGGAGATGACCGTGTCGATGTCGCCCCATTTGTCGTGCGTGGCCTTCAGAGCGGCCTCGACGGCGGCGTAATCGCGCACGTCAGCGGCGATGCCGATGGCCCGGCCGCCGTTGATCCCGGCGATCTCGGCCGCCGCGAGCGCGATCTTCTCGGGGCTGCGGCTGATCAGGGCGACGTTGGCCCCCTCGGCGGCGAACTTGCGGGCGATGCCCAGGTTGATGCCGCTGGACCCGCCCGCGACGAACAGCGTCTTGCCGGCCTGACTGTTTCCCATGGTGTCTCTCCCTGTCGCCCCAATGATGGGCGGGCGCCCCACGGGAAGACAAGCGCGGTGACTCCGGAGCCGCTTGGCTGACCGGGCGTCATGGGCGCAATCTGCGGCCAACGAGCCAGGGAGAGAGCGATGTCCAGCGAGACCACCTACACCATGACCATCGGCGGCAAGGGCGTCGCTGGGGCCGGCAGCTTCGACGTGCTCAACCCCGCCAACGAACAGGTCATCGGCCAGGCGCCGGGCTGTTCGCGCGAGCAACTGGACCAGGCGGTCGCCGCCGCCCGCGCCGCCTTCCCGGCCTGGCGAGCCACGCCGATCGCCAAACGCCGCGAGGCCCTGCTGGCCATCGCCGGGGTGCTGGCGGGCAATGTCGAGGAACTCAAGCGCCTGCTGACCGCCGAACAGGGCAAGCCGCACGCCGACGCCATGGGCGACATCCTGGGCGGCGCCTACTGGTGCCAGGCCATCTCCACCCTCGACCTGCCGGTGACCGTC
>JAUXTQ010000007.1 GCA_030678995.1 Caulobacter sp. | reverse complement strand
CCTGCCCCGCCGGCCGCGCGGCCCCCCGGGCGCCGCCGACCGATCCGACGTTGCTGGTTCCCGTGACTTTCATGGAGGCGACACGCCGCTCCGAACCCTTGTTGGCCTCTGAATGTCGGCCCGCATGCTTGCGGCATGGTTAATGCCGGGCAATTTCTGCCGCCAGCAGACGGAGATCACCCGCGCCCGGCCGGAAGCGGCTGAATAGTCTAGCGAATTATCGTGGCGCGCTTCTCGCATGGGCGGCCGGGCAGTAGAGCGTTGGCGGCGGGAACGACATGCGTCCATCGATAGTGGGGAAACTGGTCCTGGTTCTGGCCCTGGCGGTGGCCGGGCCGGCCCTCGCCACGTCGCGGATCAAGGACGTCGTCGCGTTCGAGGGCGTGCGCGAGAACCAGCTGACCGGCTATGGGCTGGTGGTCGGCCTGAACGGCACGGGCGACAACCTGCGCAACGCGCCGATGACCCGCCAGAGCCTCGAGGCGATGTTCGAGCGGCTCGGCGTCAACGTCCGCGACACCAACCTCAACACCAAGAACGTCGCCGTGGTCATGGTCACGGCCAAGCTGCCGCCGTTCGCCGCCGCCGGCTCGGCCATCGACGTCACCGTCTCCGCCGCGGGCGACGCCAAGAGCCTGCAGGGCGGCACGCTGCTGGTCACCGCCCTGATGGGCGCCGACGGCCAGGTCTACGCCGTCGCCCAGGGCACGGTGCAGACCGGCTCGGTGTCCGCGTCCGGCGCGTCCGGCAGCTCCGTCAGCAAGGGCGTGCCGACGGCGGGCCGTATCGCCGGCGGGGCGACCATCGAGCGCGAGACCGGCTTCCAGATGGCCCAGATGGGCCAGATGCGCATGACCCTGCGCAACCCGGACTTCACCACCGCCCAGCGCATCGCCACGGTGATCAACGGCCGCTTCCCCGGCACGGCCGTGGCCGAGAACCCGACCATCGTCACCCTGCGCCCGCCGCAGGGCCAGAGCATGGTCGGTTTCATGACCGCCGTGGAGACCCTCGAGGTCGAGCCGGACGCTCCGGCCAAGGTGATCGTCGATGAGGTCAGCGGCGTCATCGTCATGGGCGAGGCCGTGCGCATCTCCACCGTGGCCATCGCCCAGGGCAACCTGACCATCTCGGTCCAGGAGACGCCCCAGGTCAGCCAGCCCCAGCCCTTCAGCCGCACCGGCGAGACCACCGTGGTCACCCAGTCCGCCGTCGAAGTGGACGAGGAACGCGGCCGCCAGCTGCTGACGCTGAAGAACGGAGCGTCCCTGTCCAGCCTGGTCGCGGGCCTGAACGCCCTGGGCGTCACGCCGCGGGACATGATCTCCATCCTGCAGGCGATCAAGGCCGCCGGCGCCCTGCAAGCCGACATCGAGGTGATGTGATGGCCGCTCCGATCGCCCTCCCCGCCGACATCATGATGGGCGTCGCCCAGTCGACGACCGCCTCGACCGCCGACATGGCCCGCAAGCGCAGGAGCGAGGAGGCCGCGAAGGCCTTCGAAGCCTCGTTCCTGTCGATGATGCTCCAGCCGATGTTCGCCGGCCTCTCCACCGAGGCCCCGTTCGGCGGCGGCGACGGCGAGGCGATGTTCAAGTCGTTCCTGACCGACGCCATCGCCAAACAGGCGGCCAAACAGGGCGGGCTGGGCATCTCCGACACCGTTCAGCGCGAAATGCTCAAGCTTCAGGGCCTCAGTTAAAAGGACACTCTCTCATGGCGCTCGACGCCCGTGACGCGACCGACCGCGTCGAACAACTGATCGCCCTGACTGACCGGCTGGCGGCCCTGATGGCCGACCAGTGCCAGGCCTTCGAGCAGCGTCGCCCGCAGGACGCCGCCGCCCAGATGGAGGAGCTGTCGAAGCTCGCCAACATCTACCGGCACGAGTCGGCGCGGGTGCGCCAGGCGCCGGCCCTGATCGAGGCCGCGCCGCTGGAGCAGCGGATGCGGCTGATGCGAGCCACCGAAGGCTTCGACGCCGTCCTCGCCCGCCAGGGCCGCGCCCTGGAGGCCGCCCGAACGGTCACCGAGGGCCTGGTCCGCGCCATCGCCGAGGAAGTCGCCTCGCAACGCACCACCGGCGCGGGATATGGCCCCGGGGCCGCCAGCCAGGCGGGCGACGCCCGGGCGATTACGCTGAACAAGCGGGCGTAGACGCCTCGGGACAGACACCTCGGTGTCTGTCCCTGTTCAGCTGATTGATCTGAATCACGGACAGGCCCGCCGGATCGCGGTGTCGTGGGACCAGCCGAAGAGAAATGGGGACACACGCTCGTTTTGCGTTGACCCGAAAGTGTCGCCTCGTGTCCTTCGCCTTGCCCCGCAAGCAGTTGCGATATTAGCCAAAATAGCTAATATGGGAACTATCCGAAGGAAGGTTCCAATGAGCGGCATTTCCGTGAGCGCCACCGAATTCCAGACCCGGGCCGGACTCTACATCGAACAGTCGGGTAAAGGTCCCGTATTCATTACGAAGCACCGCCGCACCGCCCGCGTTCTGATCGACATCGGAGAGTATGAGCGCCTGATGGCCCGCGACACGCGCCGGTCGCACGCGACGGAAGCGCTGCCGGATGATTGGGCCGAGGCCCTGACGACGGCGGATTACGGCGAGGCCGACGCGAACCTCGAGACCTTGATGAAGTAGGTCGCGGGTGGAAAGGCCCGAGCCGAAAGTCGGCCTTGTCATCCCGTATGACTTCCTGTGGTCGCACGAGCGCCAAAGAGGACGTGAAGACGGCGCGAAGGAACGTCCCTGCGTGATCGTCACCGCCGTCATTCGCAAGGACGCGGGCGAAACGGACGTTCTGGTCGCGCCGATCACCCATTCTCCGCCACGCGATGGCGATGTCGCCATCGAGATCCCGCACAAGGTGGGGCGGCATCTCGGACTGGATGACGAGCGCGGCTATATCGTCGCCGACGAGGTGAACACCGTTTCCTGGGAGGACGCCGGGATCGTGCCGGTCCGGCCAGGCCAGCAATGGGCCTATGGCCGGCTTCCCAAGAGCCTCTACGACCAACTCCGGGCCGCGATGCTGGGTCTCCTGAGCAATCAGCGACTCAAGATCGCGAACCGCAAGCGCTGAACGCCGCCGACAGAAGGGACAGACACCTCGGTGTCTGTCCCTGTTCAGCTGATTGATCTGAATCACGGACAGGTTCGCCGGATCGCGGTGTCGTGGGACCATGTCGGTTCCCTGCCGCGCTGCCAACGACGATGATCCCGATGCGGCGTTCCTCGACGATGTGCGCCGTTTCCTCGCCGAGGCCCTGACGCCGGACCTGCGCGAGGCGGGTCGGCGGACGCTGGGCGTGCATTCGGACATCGAGGCCTGCCGGATCTGGCACCGCCGGCTGTATCAGCGCGGCTGGATCGCGCCGGGCTGGCCGGTGGCCCACGGCGGCACGGGCTGGACGGCCCGCCAGCGTTTCCTGTTCGACCGGGAATGCGCCCTCAATGACGCCCCGGTGCTGTTCGCCGGCGGCATCCGCAGCCTGGGTCCGCTACTGATCGAGATGGGCACGGCGGTGCAGCAGGCGCGCTTCCTGCCCGGCATTCTCTCCGGCGAGGACCTCTGGGCCCAGGGATTCTCGGAACCGGGCGCCGGGTCGGACCTCGCCAGAGTCGCCACGCGGGCCGAGCGGCAAGGCGAGCACTACCTGGTCGACGGCTCGAAGATCTGGACCACCGGGGCCCATCTGGCCAACCGGATGTTCGCTCTGGTCCGGACCGCGATGGGCGACAAGCCGCAGCGGGGACTGACCTTCCTGCTGATCGACATGCCCTCGCCGGGCCTGACCGTCTCGCCGATCATCACCATCGACGGCGAGCATGAGCTGAACGCGGTGTTCTTCGACCAGGTCCGCGTGCCGGTCGCCAACCGCATCGGCGAAGAGGGTCAGGGCTGGGGCGTGGCCAAGCGCCTGATGCAGCTGGCCCGGTCCAACAACACCCCGTCCGCCCTCGTCCGGCGGGTCTACCAGCGCGCCCGCGCCGCCGCCCTGGCCGCCGGCGATCTGGAGCCGGGCCTGCGGGCCCGCCTGGTCGCGGCGGAGGTCGAGCTGACCGCCTTCGAACAGACGGAACTGGCCCTGTTGCCCGGCGGCCGCCTGCGCGAGGGCGACAACACCAGTCCCTCGGTGCTCAAGCTGATCGGCAGCGAGCTGCACCAGCGGGTGGCCGAACTGGCCATGGAGATCGCCGGAACCACGCGGGGCGGAGCGCTTGAGCCGTTCCGCGAGGAAGCGGGCCTGCTGGCCGACGGGGCCAGGGCCACCGCCAAACACTTCGCCACCCGGGCGGCGAGCATCTATTCGGGATCGAGCGAGACCCAGCGCAACGTCATCTTCCAGGCGCTGCAGGCGGCCGGCTAGAAGGTCAGGGGGACCGGGCTGTCGCTGGCGGCCATGAAGGTCGGCATGCGCACGGCCGGACGGTCCGCATGCAGGCGCGCCTCGACCCAGGACCAGAGGGCGGTGATCTCGCTGGCGGCGGAGCTGGAGGGCTCCAGATCCTGCGCGGTCGAGCCGCGGGCCACGCTGCGCTGGTAGGCGACGCGCGTCCGCAGGCCGATCGGCGCCACAGGGAAGCCCAGGGCGCGCAGGGCCGCGACGGCCTCCATCAACACCGGCGCCTCGATCGACTGCTGGCGGTGCGGGGCCTGATTGAGGACAAAGGCCACCGGCTTGTGGAAGCGGGCGGCCAGGGCTGCGGAATCGGCCACGGCGCGGATGTCGAAGAAGTTCGGACGGGCGACGACCAGGCAGAGATCGGCGCAACGCACCGCCTGTTCGACCTCCTCCTCCACCGACGGCCCGGTATCGACCACCAGCAGGCCGACCCCGGCGCGGGCGGCGTCCTGCTGCCTGGCGAACAGGGCGCCGGGCTTGACCGCCTCGACCGCCGGTTCGCTGATCTGGCGCATGCGCCGCCACTCGACGGCCGAGTGCTGCCGGTCGGTGTCGGCCAGCAGCGTGACATAGCCGCAGGCATGGGCCGCGGCGGCCAGATGCACGGCCAGAGTGGTTTTCCCGGTCCCGCCTTTGCGGGCAATGATGGCGAGAGTTTTCAACGCCTGTCCCCGAACGAAACGCTCGGGCAGCTCCACAGCAGGAAGCGTGCCCGACGCGAATGTCGTTACCGGTTCGCCGTGACAGTCCCGGGACGGCGTTGATCAGGACGACGCATGACGGCGCAAGGATCGGGTGGCCGCGGGGCGCGCCCGGCTGCGATCGTGCGGACATCAGATCAGGAGCCCCGCCATGTCCTTCGTCATCACCGGCCTGCCCGTCGAGCCCTTCAGCCCGCTGTTCGGGCTGGACGAGGCCGCCCTCACCGCCGCCGGCGCCATCCGCTACGTCGCCGACAGCAAGCCGGGCTTTCCCTGCCGCATCACCCTGGAAGACGCGGAGCCGGGCGAGACCCTGCTGCTGCTCAATCACGAACACCTGGCGGTCGACACGCCCTACCGCTCGACCCACGCCATCTTCGTGCGGGAGACGGCGGCGACGCCGGCCCGGTTCGAGGACGAGGTCCCCGCCTCGCTCGCCGGCCGCCTGTTGTCGGTGCGGGCCTATGACGCGCGCGGCATGATGATCGACGCCGAGGTGCTGGAAGGGCGCGAGCTTGCGCCGCTGATCGAGCGGTTCTTCGACAACCCGTCCGTCGCCTGGTTGCACGCCCACAACGCCCGCCGCGGCTGTTTCGCGGCGCGCATCGACCGGGCTTAGCCGGCCAGCGGCTCAATGTAGCGGCGGGCGATGGCGTCGATATCCACGCCCGCGGCAAGCGTTCCGAAGCAGCGGCCCCAGTCGCCGGCCAGGCGGCTGGCCACAAAGGCGTCAGCGACCGCCGAAGGGGCATGGCGAACCAGCAGCGATCCCTGCAACAGCAGCGCCATGTCCTCGACCAGCCGGCGCGCGTCGCCCTCGGCCAGCGAGCCAGACAGGCGATCGTTGAGCCGGCCGGCCGCCTCGTCCAGGCGGTCGTCGGCGCCGTAGGCCAGGGCAATCTCGGCCATGTAGCTCTCGAGCGCCGCCGGTTCCTTGCGCAGGGTGCGCAGGACGTCCAGGGCGATGACGTTGCCCGACCCCTCCCAGATGGCGTTCAGCGGGCTTTCGCGGAAATAGCGCGGCAGGGGCGTCTCTTCGACGTAGCCGACGCCACCGTGGCACTCCATGCACTCGTAGACGAAGTTCGGGCAGCGCTTGGTCAGCCAGTACTTGCCCAGGGCCACGGCCAGTCTGGCAAAGGCCCTGTCGCCCTCGCCCTGGCCGTCGAACGCCCGGGCGACCCGCATGGTCATGGCCGCGGCGGCTTCGTACTCCAGGCCGAGATCGACGATGACCGCGCGCATGGCCGGCTGGTCCGCGAGGGTCTTCTGGAACACCCGGCGTCCTGAGACATGGTTGATCGCCTCGGCCAGCGGCCGGCGCATGATGCCCAGCGTCCCGGCCATGGTGTCCAGCCGGGTGTGGTGGACCATGTCGATGATCACCGACACGCCCTTGCCCTCCTCGCCGAGCAGCCAGGCCGTGGCGTCGTGGTACTCGATCTCGCTGGAGGCGTTGGACCTGTTGCCCAGCTTGTCCTTCAGCCGCATCACCTGGATGCCGTTGCGCGAGCCGTCCGGCGCGATGCGGGGAACCAGGAAGCAGCTGAGGCCGCCGTCCGTGTAAGCCAAGGTCAGGAAGCCGTCGCTCATCGGCGCCGAGCAGAACCACTTGTGCCCGACCAGCCGGTAGAGCCGCCCGCCGGCCTCCAGCGGGAAGGCGCGGGTGGTGTTGGCGCGAACGTCGCTGCCGCCCTGCTTCTCGGTCATGGCCATGCCGACGGTCACGCCGCGCTTGCCGGCGATCGGCGCCAGCGGGCCGTCATAGGTCCCGCCGATGAGCTTATCGAGCCAGGGCCCGGTGACGTCGGGCTGGTGGCGTAGGGCCGGCACGGCGGCATAGGTCATGCTGATCGGGCACAGCACGCCCGCCTCGGCCTGGGTCATCAGCGCCAGCAGGCCGGCATGGGCGACGTGGCCCCCGGCCCGGTCGGCGGTCCAGGCAATGTCATGGATGTGGTGGTCCATCGCGACCCCCATCAGCTGGTGATAGCTGGGATGGAACCGGGCCTCGTCGATCCGGCGGCCGTAGCGGTCAAATGGGACCAGCTCGGGCGGATGGCGATTGGCCAGCTCGCCCAGCTCCAGCACCGCTTCGCTGCCCGCCTCCGCCCCCAGCGCCGACATCGGCGCGGTGACCCAGTCACCCCCTTCGCGCAGAGCCGCCTCCATCAGAGCCAGGTCGCTGTCGAACAGATTGTGCCCGGCGAACGGCGGCGGCTGGTTGGTGACCTCGTGGGTCTCAAGCTGGGTCGTGGGGGCATAGCGGGGCATGGCGGCGTCCTGGATCCGGCGTTTCGGCAAGCTCGCGCAAACCACCGCGAAGGGCCAGAGGCCAGCGGTTGACATCCATATGGGGTATTCTATCAATTGCTCTTATAGCTTGCATTTACAGCACTGGCGTAACTACACTTTTGGGGTTATAAGTGCGTCGGTTCAAATGGGACCCGGCCCAGGACGCCGCCAACCGGCGCAAGCACGGTATCGGCTTCCTGTTCGCCAGCCGCACCTTCACCGATCCGTTCGCCATCGACGAACAGGACCGGGTCGAAGGCGGCGAATTCCGTTGGCAGTTCATTGGCGAGGCCGCCGACGGAATCCTTGTCGTCGCCTACACTTGGACCATTCAGCATGACGGCTCGGAAGTCACCCGCATCATCTCGGCCCGCCCCGCCGAACCCCGAGAGCGACGCCGATACTGGCGAACCCGCCTGGGTGACGATTGAGTACGACCCACTCAATCCCCGCCCGTTCACGGATGAGGAAAAGGCCGACCTCGAACGGCTGCGCAACATGCGCGACGAGGACATCGACTTTTCCGACATTCCGCGGCTCGACGAATCCTTCTGGCGCAACGCCGTGCAGGGCATGCATTACCGGGTGGTCAAGCAGCAGCTGACCATCCGCCTGGACGCTGACGTGCTGGACTGGCTGAAATCCGGCGGCAAGGGCTGGCAGACCAAGCTCAACTACCACCTGCGCCAGGCGATGGAGCGGGAGCGCGGGATCAAGCGGTGACGGCGCCCTGCTGACAAACCCTGGCAGCAGGGCGGCGCGCATTGGCGCGTTCTCACAATGTTCTTGTGTTAAACGCGACTCTCAGCACTACATATATCCGTTGCGCCGCGCCCCGAGGGCCGGCCTCGCGCGTTTCTTCCGGTGACCATGGCCGACCAACAGAACTTCATCCGCGTGCGCGGCGCGCGCGAGCACAATCTCAAGGACGTCAGCGTCGACATCCCGCGCGGTGAGCTGGTGGTGATCACCGGTCTGTCGGGGTCCGGCAAGTCGTCGCTGGCGTTCGACACCATCTATGCCGAGGGCCAGCGCCGCTACGTCGAAAGCCTGTCGGCCTACGCGCGCCAGTTCCTCGAGCTGATGAGCAAGCCGGACGTGGACCTGATCGAGGGCCTGTCGCCGGCCAACTCCACCGAGCCGAAGACCCCCAGCCGAAACCCGCGCTCCACCGTCGGCACGGTGACCGTGATCCACGACTACATGCGCCTGCTCTGGGCGCGGGTCGGGGTGCCCTATTCGCCGGCCACCGGCCTGCCGATCGAGAGCCAGACCGTCAGCCAGATGGTCGACAAGCTGACCGCCTTGCCCGAGGGCGAGCGGCTGTATCTGCTGGCCCCGGTCGTGCGCGGCCGCAAGGGCGAGTACCGCAAGGAAATCGCCGAGTGGCGCAAGCTGGGCTTCCAGCGGCTGAAGATCGACGGGGTGCTCTTTCCCATTGAGGACGCGCCCGAGCTCGACAAGAAGTTCAAGCACGACATCGACGTGGTGGTCGACCGGCTGGTGACCAAGAACGGCCTGGAACAGCGCTACGCCGACTCGATCGAACAGGCCCTGCGCCTGGCCGACGGCATCGCGGTCGCGGAATGGGCGGATGCTCCGGCCGAAGGCGAAGAACCCCGCCAGATCCTGTTCTCCGAGAAGTTCGCCTGCCCGGTCAGCGGCTTCACCATCACCGAGATCGAGCCCAGGCTGTTCTCGTTCAACAATCCGTTCGGCGCCTGCCCGGTCTGTGATGGCCTGGGCGCCAAGCTGGCGTTCGACGCCGACAAGATCATCCCGGACAAGGACAAGACCCTGCACAAGGGCGCGGTCTCGCCCTGGGCCAAGGGGCCCTCGCCGCTCTACACCCAGACCCTTCAGGCTCTTGCCCGGCACTACGGCTTCTCGATGGACGCCCCCTGGCACAGCCTGCCGGAGCAGGCGCAGACGGTGGTCCTGCGCGGCACGGGGACGGAGAAGATCCACTTCGTCTACGACGACAACGCCCGCAAGTACGAGGTCAACAAGCCCTTCGAAGGGGTGTTGCCCAACCTCGAGCGGCGCTGGCGCGAGACCGACTCCAGCTGGGTCCGCGAGGAGCTGGGCCGCTACCAGTCCGACACCCCCTGCGACGCCTGCTTCGGCGCCCGCCTCAAGCCCGAGGCCCTGGCGGTGAAGATCGGCGGTTGCAACATCGCCGAGGTCTCCGGCCTGGCGATCCGGCAGGCCCGGGAGTGGTTCGAGGAGATCGAGGAACAGCTGACGCCCAAGCAGATGGAGATCGGCCGGCGCATCCTGAAGGAGATCAAGGACCGGCTGAAGTTCCTGGTCGACGTCGGCCTAGACTACCTCAACCTCTCGCGCGGCTCGGGCACCCTGAGCGGCGGCGAGAGTCAACGCATTCGCCTGGCCAGCCAGATCGGCAGCGGCCTGACCGGCGTGCTCTATGTGCTGGACGAGCCGTCGATCGGCCTGCACCAGCGCGACAATTCCCGGCTGCTGCAGTCCCTGCGCGGGCTGCGGGACCTGGGCAATTCGGTGCTGGTGGTCGAGCATGACGAAGAGGCCATCCTCACCGCCGACTACGTCATCGACATGGGCCCCGCCGCCGGCATTCACGGCGGCCATGTGGTGGCCCAGGGCAAGCCCGCCGACATCATCACCAACGGCAACAGCATCACCGGCCAGTATCTGTCGGGCATGCGCGAGATCGCCGTGCCGGAGCAGCGCCGGCCGATTTCGACCAAACACGTGCTCCGCGTGGTCGGCGCTACCGGCAACAACCTCAAGAGCGTCACCGCCGAGATCCCGGTCGGGACCTTCACCTGCATCACCGGCGTCAGCGGCGGCGGCAAGTCGACCTTCACCATCGAGACCCTATACAAGGCCGCCGCCCGGCGGCTGAACAACGCCAGCGACGCCCCGGCGCCCTATGAGCGGATCGAGGGGCTGGAGCAGTTCGACAAGGTCATCGACATCGACCAGAGCCCGATCGGCCGCACCCCGCGGTCGAACCCGGCCACCTACACCGGCGCCTTCCAGCCGATCCGCGACTGGTTCAGCCAGCTGCCGGAGAGCAAGGCGCGCGGCTATGGCCCGGGCCGGTTCAGCTTCAACGTCAAGGGCGGCCGCTGCGAAGCCTGCCAGGGCGATGGCCTGATCAAGATCGAGATGCACTTCCTGCCCGACGTCTACGTCACCTGCGACGTCTGTAAGGGCAAGCGCTACAACCGTGAGACCCTGGAGATCCTGTTCAAGGGCAAGTCGATCGCCGACATCCTCGACATGACCGTCGAGGAGGCGGCCGACTTCTTCAAGGTCGTGCCGCCAGTCCGGGACAAGATGGAGACGCTCAAGCGCGTGGGCCTCGGCTACATCCACGTCGGCCAGCAAGCGACGACGCTGTCAGGCGGCGAGGCGCAGCGGGTGAAGCTCAGCAAGGAGCTCAGCAAGCGGGCCACCGGGCGGACCCTCTACATCCTCGACGAGCCGACCACGGGCCTGCATTTCGAGGACACCAAGAAGCTGCTGGAAGTGCTCCACGAACTGGTCGACCAGGGCAACACCGTGGTGGTCATCGAGCACAATCTGGACGTGGTGAAGACCGCCGACTGGATCATCGACTTCGGGCCCGAGGGCGGCGACGGCGGCGGCGAGATCGTGGGCGTCGGCACGCCGGAGAAGCTGGCCGCCATTCCCGGAAGCTGGACCGGCCGCTATCTGGCCGAGGTGCTCAAGCGTCACCGAGACCGCGCAGGCGAACGGCGCAAGCGGGCCTAGGGAGTGGGCGCCTGTCCGGCGGTCAACTGGCGGAAAATCTCCGGCGCCGGGCAGAGCAGAATCAGCGTGACGAACGGACTGGCCGCCAGGCTGATCGCCAGATTGATGATCATGCCCCGGGTGAGGAACGCCTCCAGGGAGCTGAAGTCGGGCGCCTGGACCGACCCGACCGCCGCGAAGCCCCCGCCGAATGCCACGATGGCCAGCATGGCGATGGCCTGCACCGCCGTGTTCACGATCAGGAACATCACGGCGGCCAGAACATAGGCCCCCAGGATCGGCCAGAACCGGCTCCTGGTGAGCCCCCACGATCCAAACAGGTTGATCCGGCCGGTGGCGAAGGTCTGCGCCTTGGCCAGGGAAAGGCGGACCGAGACCACAACAACAGCGCAGATGAGCGTGACGATTCCGACGAACATCACCGGCAGGACGAGTATCGGACCCACCGCTCCGGCGGCCACGCCGAGAAGGCCGAGCAACAGCCCGCCGGCGAGGTTAACCCCCGCCATGACCAGCACCAGCAACAGTATCACCGCCAGTTGGCGAAACTCATCGGCGCCGATCCGCAGGTAGCCGAATCCCCTGGCCTCCGGCCGCAGGACCATCCGGTTCACCGCGGCGCTCTGCACGGCGCTGACCAGCAGGATCGGCACGATCAACGGCAGGATCGCCTGGACCATGCGGTTGAGCAGATCGAGGACTTCCTGTTCATCGGAATTGACCTGCCCCTGCATGGCCTGGACCTCGGCCAGCACCGGCCCAGGGTCGGCATCACCAGCGCTGTCATGGCCGCCTGGATCAGGCCGAAAACCACCATCCAGACCAGCATGGCGCGCAGATTTTCCCGCGCCGTCCGAAATCCGCTGAATGCAGCGTCCGTCACCGAAAACATGTGCTTCCCGTCCCAACCCGATACCGCAGAGCCGCCCCAAGGGAGCATCCCGCGCGGAGCGAGGCAAGCGGGGCCTTGGCGCCGCAGGACTGTGCAGAATGGTCGCGACAGGCGTGCGAACGGTGACATTCGCACCCCGCCGTGCTTTCTTGCACCCTCGTGGTTTGGCGACGAGGTCCCAATCCTTGGTCCATTTTCGTATGGGGTCCCCCGTGAAGGCTCTTCTGATTACGTTTGCTGCCACCGCCTCGATCGCCACCGCGGTCATCGCCGAAGAATCGCCCGCCGCGCCGGACGCCTCGGCGCCGGCGGCCACCACCGCCCCGACCAGCAAGAAAGATCCCAACGCCCGCGTCTGCAAGACAGCGCCGGTGATCGGATCGCGGGTCCCCAGCCGGGTCTGCATGACCCGCGCCCAGTGGGAAGAGCGCGCCCGGATCGATCGTCAGGATCTCGAAACCGCCCAGCGCTCCGGCCTGGCGACCTGCGGCACCAAGCCCTGCAGCTAGCGGCCTGACATGATCCTCTATGGGGAGCGCAACCCCGCGCCCAATCCGCGCCGGGTGCGCATCTTCGTGGCCGAGAAGGGCATCGACCTTCCCGAGACCCGCGTGAACATGCGCGAGCGCGAGCACAAGTCGCCCGAGCACCGCGCCCGCAATTCGCTGGGCCAGCTGCCGACCCTGGTGCTCGACGACGGCACGGCGATTTCCGAGAGCGTCTCGATCTGCCGCTACCTGGAAGCCCTCCACCCGACGCCGGCCCTGTTTGGCGCCACGGCGGTGGAGCAGGCGCTGATCGACATGTGGATCCGCCGCGTCGAGTTCCAGCTGATGACGCCCGTCGGGATGTTCTGGCGTCACGCCCATCCGCTGACCGCCGCCCTGCTGACCCAGTTCAAGGACTTCGGCGAGTCAAACCGCGAGACATATGGGCGCGTCTGCCAGTGGTTGGACCGTGACCTGGCCGATGGCCGGCCGCACCTGGCGGGCGAGGTCTATTCCATGGCGGACATCTGCGCCCAGTCGACGGTGGATTTCGCCGGCTTTACCGGGTTGGAACTTCCGGAGGACGCGCCGAACCTGCGCGCCTGGCACGCGCGGGTATCGGCCCGGCCAAGCGCCGCGGCCTAAGGCGCGACCGGCGGCGTCTTGAGCTGGCGGTAGGCCGCCGCTGGCGGCGCGTAAAAGATCACGAACACCAACACGATCAGCAGGGTCTGCAGGGCCAGTTGCAACAGCAGCTGGCCGAGGATGGCCGCGGCCAGGGCCGGGGTGAGGTTGGTCATGTCCGGATTGACCAGGGCCCCCATCATCTCGAACCCGCCGGTGAGCGTCGCCAGCACGAGGCTGAACACCCCGGCGAACACCACCACCAGGGCGGCGAAGAGGAAGGTCAGGCCGAGCGTGAGCAGCAGCCGCCAGAACTGTCCCTTGGTCAGCCGCCAGGCGGCGCCGAGGCGGAAATGGTGCTCGGCGAAGGTCATCACCCCGGCCAGGGCCAGGCGCACGGCGAGCCAACCCAGCAGGACCACGCCGCCGATCGACCCGAGCACCGTGACGACGCTGTGCAGGTTGCCGGAGGCGTTGGCGAGCAAAATGACCGTCGCGCCGTAGAGGCCGCTGGCCAGGGCGAAGATGAGGATCACCAGCATGCTGACCAGGAACATGCGCAGCTCGTCTGGGCCGACTTTCAGGTGCGCCGGGCTCCTGTCTTCCGGCGTCAGGACGGTGCGGTAGACCGCCGTCACCAGCATGATCAGCATGATCATCGCCAGCGGAACGACCAGCAGCGCCGACGGGCCGAACCGCGCCACGATCTCCCCATAGTCCCGCTGGATCCCGGTCGCCTCCACGGCCGCCAGGTTCCCGAGGTTGGGCAGCAGCAGGATCAGGATCATCCCCAGCAGCGACGCCAGGTAGAAGCCGGTCCAAGAGAGGATCAGCCCCGGCCGGTCGCGAATGATGCGGAAGCCCTCGAAGGCGATGCTGGATGGGTACAGGCGCATCAGCCGTGGTCTCCGCGCAGGCGCAGGTAGATGTAGGAGGTCATGCCGATGGCGATCGGGATGAAGAAGGCCGGCGTGAGCGCGGCGGTGACGCCGTCGGCCCAGGGCGCGAAACCCTGCTCGCCGGTGATCCTGATGTAGCCCCAGGCCAGCCCCTGCACGGCGAAGATGGGCAGGTTGACCAGCAGGACCGCGAGCATCAGGCGCATCACCGAGCCGCGGGTCAGCGGCAGGGTGCGGAGGAATTGAAGCCGGCCCGTCGCCGCCGTCGCCGGCGCGGCCATGGCCAGGCGCATGATCACCACCAGCAGGCCCAGGAAGGCCAGGAGGACCCCGCTGTTGAAGGCCAGGACAGCCATCGGGCTGAGGCCGGCCATGAGGGCCTCGGGCGAAGCCGCGGTGATCGCCGCCTCGCCGCCGACAATGCCCAGGAGCGCCACCACCAGGAAAAAGACCATCACCGTCGCCGAAATCGCCAGAACCAGCAGCAGCAGGATGATGACCATGGCGAGGCGGGTTTCAAGCCATCGCCACTGCAGGCCGAGGGGACCGTTGCGGTCCGCCGGTTCGGCGCCCGCGCCCTCCAGGGCCAGCCGGTAGAGCGCGCCCTGGGCCATGACCAGGGCGATGAAGTTGACCGCCAGGGCGATGAGGGCGAGCCGTCCCTGCAGCAGGGTCGCGGCGAACGCCGCCGCCGCCGCGATGGCCAGCGGCCCCACCGCCTTGAGCGCGTTCCGCCGCCAGAAGTCGAAACCCTCGGCCACCGCCGTCCGGACCGAAAAACGCGCCTGCGACATACGACCTCTCGCGCACCCCGCGCGGTGTGCTCCCTGGGTCCTGTTAGAGCCTGCTTCGCTGCCCGTGGCGACAGGATTTGCGGGGACGCGGCCCGCGTCGGGCCGCGACGCCTACATTCCCGGCTCGGGGCCTTTGTTGAGCTGGCGATAGGCCTCGGCCCAGGGCGCGGTGACGATGGCCAGGGCCATGGCGCCCAGGACGCTGGCGACCACGCCCACCAGAGCGAGCCAGGGGGCGACCAGCGGCATCCAGGTCGCGGCCGGTTGATCGAAGAAGGCGCGCACGGTCTCCTCGGTCAGGGCGCCGCTGCTGACGCCGACCCCCGCCGCCGATCCGACCACCACGACAAAGACCGTCACCACCACCGCTTCCAGCAGCGCCAGGACCACCGCCACCAGAATGGCCACGATCAACAGGTTGAAAGCGTGTCCCTTGGTCAGAGACCAGGATTCAAACAGCCGGAAATTGCGCTCGGCGAAGCTCATCGGCGCGGCCAGCGAGAACCGCAGCAATGCCCAGATCACCCCGAACACCAGGGCCACGCCAAGCAGGATCCCCACGCCGATAGCGGCCGCTTCCGAAGCCTGCCAGAT
The DNA here is from genome assembly GCA_030678995.1 of Caulobacter sp. Taxonomy (GTDB): domain Bacteria; phylum Pseudomonadota; class Alphaproteobacteria; order Caulobacterales; family Caulobacteraceae; genus Caulobacter. The sequence goes on along the minus strand of JAUXTQ010000007.1, from coordinate 151,307 downwards.
CGCCACCGTAATGCCGGCCGAGACTCCCATGAAGACCATCGCCGCCAGGCCGATCAGGATGCCCAGCACGATGACCACCACGGCCAACATGACCTCGCCCATGCCCAGGCGCAGGTAGGCCCAGCGGCCGGCCGAAGGTTCCAGAATGGCTCGGAATACCGCGCCGGTGAGCATCACCCGGGTGATCAGGCCTGTCAGCCAGAGCACGGGATGGGCCATGTACATGGCCGACATGAACGAGGCCAGCTGCTCCTTCGACGGCTCGATGTCCGCCTTGGCCAGGTCGATGAACTCGAACAGGGTCGTCATGAACGGCCCGATCATCAGGGCCACCGGCAGGATGCCCACCACCAGCAGGAACAGCGCCCACCCGGCCACGGCCATGGGCTTGCGCGCGATGAGTCCGAAGCCGGCGAAGGCCGTCTTTGCGATGTCGATCTGAGCCACGATCCACCCTCCCCGAAGAACCACGACGATGCAGACCAACACATCTGACGCCGATGCGCCAGTATCTGCCGCTTTCCCGCAGCGGCGCGGCGGCCTATCTGTCGCCGCATGACGATGAGCCCTGTACATGTGATCGGCGGCGGCTTGGCCGGTTCGGAGGCCGCCTGGCAGATCGCCCAGGCCGGGGTTCCGGCCGTGCTGCACGAGATGCGGCCGGTGCGCGGCACCGACGCCCACCAGACCGACAGCCTGGCCGAGCTGGTCTGTTCCAACTCCTTCCGCTCGGACGACTGGCGCTACAATGCCGTGGGGCTGCTGCACGCCGAGATGCGCCGCTGTGGCTCGATCATCCTGTCGAGCGGCGACGCCCATCAGGTGCCCGCCGGCGGGGCCCTGGCCGTGGACCGCGACGGCTTTTCCGCCGACGTCACGGCCCGGCTGGACGCCCACCCCCTGATCACCATCGTCCGGGAGGAGGTCGCGGGCCTGCCGCCGGCGGACTGGGACAGCGTGATCGTGGCCACCGGCCCTCTCACCTCCCCTTCGCTCGCCCAGGCCATCCTTGAGCTGACCGGCGAGGACTCCCTGAGCTTCTTCGACGCCATTGCCCCGATCGTGCACCTCGACTCGATCGACATGAGCAAGGCCTGGCGGCAGTCGCGTTATGACAAGGAAGGTCCGGGCGGCGACGCCGCGGCCTACATCAACTGCCCGATGGACCGCGAGCAGTACGACGCCTTCATCGACGCCTTGCTGGCCGGGCCCAAGTCCGAGTTCAAGGACTGGGAGACCGTGCCCTATTTCGACGGCTGCCTGCCGATCGAGGTGATGACCGAGCGCGGCCGCGAGACCCTGCGCCACGGCCCGATGAAGCCGGTCGGCCTGACCAACGCCCACAACCGGGCGGTCAAGCCCTGGGCCATCGTCCAGCTGCGCCAGGACAACGCGCTGGGCACCCTGTGGAACATGGTCGGCTTCCAGACCAAGCTGAAGCACGGCGCCCAGACCGACATTTTCCGCATGATCCCGGGGCTGGAGAACGCCCAGTTCGCCCGCCTCGGCGGCCTGCACCGCAACACCTTCCTCAACAGCCCGCGCCTGCTGGACGGCAAGCTGCGGCTGAGGGCCGATACACGCCTGCGCTTTGCCGGACAGGTGACCGGTGTCGAGGGCTATGTGGAAAGCGCCGCCATCGGCCTGCTGACCGGACGACTGGCCGCGGCCGAACGCCTGGGCCGGCCGATCACGATTCCGCCCGTCACCACGGCGCTGGGCGCGCTGGCCACCCACATCACCGGCGGGTTCCTTGACGGGCCCAAGGCCAGCTTCCAGCCGATGAACATCAACTATGGCCTGCTGCCGCCGATGGAGGCGCCGCGCCACGACGCCGACGGCCGCAAGCTGCCGCCGCAGGAGCGCGGCCGGGCGAAGAAGCTGGCCATGAGCGAACGGGCCCTGGCCGATCTGGACCGTTGGCTGACGGGTGAGGTTCTCGTCGCGGCGGAGTAGACTGCCGGGAGCAAGGGGGAGCAGACATGAACCGCACCGGCGCCATCCTGGGCTCGATCCTGTTCTTCGTCCTGGTTCCCGGGACCTTCGCCGGGGTGATCCCCTGGTGGATCACGCGCTGGGACCTCAGCTACTCCAGCACCGTCCTGATGACCGTCGGCGGCCTGCTCATCCTGGCGGGTCTCGCCGCGCTGATCGCCAGTTTCGCGCGGTTCGCCCTGGACGGGCTGGGCACCCCCGCTCCCATCGCGCCGCCGGGGACCCTGGTGGTCACAGGCCTGTATCGATTCGTCCGCAATCCGATGTACGCGGCGGTCATGGCCATCGTGCTGGGGCAGGCGCTGATGTTCTACAGCCCAGGCCTGGTGGCCTACGCGGTGGCGGTCTGGCTCGCCTTCCAGGGCTTCATCCTGATGTACGAGGAACCGACCCTGCGGGTGACCTTCGGCGACCCGTACGCCGCCTATTTCGCCGCCGTCCCCCGGTGGATCCCCAAGCTAACGCCGTGGTCGCCCGAACCGCCGGAAAATGCTGCCCCCTAGACTGGCGCTGGACGCACGCGGCCCTTAGGGTGCGGGCCCATTCGCGCAACGATCCGCCGGGAAACGCCTCGATGAAGATGTTCGTTCGCCTGCTCGCCGCCGGCGCGCTGGCCCTTTCGATCTCCGCCGCCGCCGACGCGCGGCCGTTCACCGCCAGGGACATGGTCACCCTCGACCGCCTGAGCGATCCCAGGGTCTCTCCGGACGGCAAGTTGGTCATCTATTCGCGCCGGGTGGCCGACTGGGACGCCAACAAGGCCAAGACCGAGTTGTGGCTGATCGACCTGTCGGGCAAGACCCCGGCCGCCCCGCGACGGCTCGACGCCTCCGACGGCGGCGGCGTCTCCAGCGCCCGCTGGGGCGCCGACGGTCACAGCCTCTATTTCCTGTCCAGCCGCAGCGGTTCGATGCAGGTCTGGCGCGCCGACGTGGGCGCCGCCGGCGCCAGCCAGGTGACCAACCTCCCCTTCGACGTGGGGGGCTTCAAGACCTCGAAGGACGGCAAGAAGCTGCTGGTCAGTATGGCCGTCTTCCCCGACTGCGACACCCTGCAGTGCACCGCCGACCGGCTGGCCGGCCGCAAGGCGCAGAAGACCACCGGCGTGGTCTATGACCGCCTGTTCGTGCGCCACTGGGACGAATGGGCGGACGGCACGCGCAACCACCTGTTCGTCCTGACCTTCGACGAGAAGGGCATCAAGGCCGACGGCCCGGTGGCGGTGATGAAGGGCTTCGACGGCGACACCCCCTCCAAACCCTTCGGCGACGAGACCGAATTCGGCTTCACGCCGGACGGCGCGGAAATCTGGTTCTCTGCCCGGCTGGCCGGCAGGAGTGAGGCGTGGAGCACCAACTTTGACCTCTACGGCGGCAAGGCCGACGGGACCGGCCAGCTGACCAACTTCACCGAAGGCAACAAGGCGTGGGACACCGGGGCGGCGTTCTCGCCGGACGGCCGCTACGTCGCCTATCGGGCCATGCGGCGGTCGGGCTTTGAGGCCGATCGCTGGCAGATTCTTATCCACGACAACACGACCAACACCGAGCGCCCGCTGGCGGCCGACTGGGACCGTTCCGCCGACAGCATCGTCTGGTCGCCCGACGGCAAGACCATCTACACCACCGCCGGCGACGTCGGTCAGGTGCGTATCTTCGCCATCGACGTGAAGACCGGCAAGGTAAAGGCCCTGACCGGCCCGGGCCATGTGGGCGGCTTCGACGTGGGGCCCAAGGGTATCGTCTATGCCCATGACACCCTCGCCGGCCCGGCGCAGCTGTTCTTCATCAGCAGCAAGGGCGGCAAGCCGGTCCAGCTGACCAACGCCAACGCCCAGCAGCTGGCGGACATCGAGTTCGGCGCCTTCGAGCAGTTCAGCTTCCCCGGCTGGAACGGCGAGACGGTCCACGGCTACCTAGTCAAGCCGGTCGGGTTCGACCCGGCCAAGCGCTATCCGGTGGCCTTCCTGATCCATGGCGGGCCGCAGGGCAGCTTCGGCAACCTGTTCCACTATCGCTGGAACGCCCAGACCTACGCCGGCGCGGGCTATGCGGTGGTGATGATCGATTTCCACGGCTCGACCGGTTACGGCCAGGCCTTCACCGACTCGATCAGCGGCCACTGGGGCGACCGCCCGCTGGAAGACCTGCAGAAGGGCTGGGCCTACGCCCTGCAGACCTACGGCTTCCTCGACGGCGACCGCGCCTGCGCGCTCGGCGGCTCCTATGGCGGCTTCATGGTCAACTGGATCGCCGGCAAGTGGAACGAGCCGTGGAAGTGCCTGGTCAATCACGACGGCGTCTTCGACACCCGCTTCATGGCCTATTCAACCGAGGAGCTGTGGTTCACCGAGTGGGAGAACGGTGGCACGCCCTGGACCCCCGGCGCGACCTACACGACCTTCAATCCGGCCGACCATGTGGGAAACTGGACCGTGCCGATGATGGTCATCCACGGCGGCCGCGACTATCGCGTGCCGCTGGAGGAAGGGATCGCCGCCTTCACCGCCCTGCAGCGCCGGGGCGTGGAGAGCCGCTTCCTCTACTTCCCCGAGGAGAACCACTGGGTGCTCAAGCCGCAGAACTCGGTGCAGTGGCACGATGAGGTGCTCGGCTGGCTGAACGCCCACACCAAGCCGTAGCGACTCGGGGACATGTACCGAAGGTGCGTGTCCCCTAAACCCGCGGCTGCTCGATTGGGGGACACGTACCGAAGGCGGTACATGTCCCCTGGCTGATCCGCCCGGTCAGCACCGCCAGCAGGATCCGGCCACGCTTTTCGAAATCGCCCGGATTTTTGTTGTGTGCATAGCGACCCGCCAGAGTCGCGTGGGCCACCGCCGGGAAGGCCGCGATCGGCAGGCCGGCCAGTTCAGCCCGGGCGGCCCTGAGCGCCGTCAGGGCGGCCGGGCCATCCGTCTTCGCCAAAGCCACCGCCCGAGCGGCCTGTTTGACGTGATCGGCCGTGGCGTTCGAAGACAGCCGCCGGGCCGCCAGGGCCATCAGCAGGCCCTCGGTGGCGTCGGCGTGGGCGAGGGCCGCCTCTCCCGCCTTCGCGCCGTCCAGGTCGCCCAGCCGCGCCTCGGCCAGGGCGGCCAGGGCGGTCGGCGGCAAGGCGCTGTTCGCCACCGCCTGGAGCACCGCATGGGGGCGGGGCGGCCGCCCCCCCGCAATCTCCTCCAGCCCCTCGCGCCACCAGGCCAGGCGGATCTCGCCCATCAGCGGGTTGGTCACCACGGATGGAATGCGGGCGAGCTCATGGTCGAGGGCGTAGAGCGTGACCAGGTCCGCCCGCGCCGCCGGGTCCGCGACGAAGCGGCTGGACAGCCAGCGGTCAGGATCGACCCGGCGAACGAGGGCGTCGAGATCTTCATCCATGGCCTTCAAACGAAGAGGGGCCTGCCGTTGGGCAGACCCCTCCCCCTATTTTCCTGATGTCGGCGGACTAGCCGAACAGCGTCTGGTTCATGGTCATGGCCGTCAGCATCGGCAGGCTCAGCAGCGTGTTGATGCGTGAGAATTGCATCGCCGTCTTGGCGGCCTTTGCCTTGGCGTCGGCGTCAGCTTCTTTCATGCCCAGGGCGATCTTCTGGTTCGGCCAGATCACGCCCCAGACGTTGATGAACATGATCGTGGCCAGCCACATGCCGATGCCGATCATGATGTGGCTCGGGACCGCGAAGTTCTCGGTGGCGCCAAGGGTGAAGGCCTCGACCAGGAAGCCGCGGTTCCAGGCGAGAATCACGCCGAGCACCCAGGTCGCCAGGGCGGCCCAGCGGAACCAGAACAACGCCTCGGGCGCGATGTGTTTGGAGACGGCGGGCTTCAGCTCCGCCGGGATGTCCGGCATGACCCGGATCTGCACGAAATTGAAGTAGTACAGCAGTCCGATCCACAGGATGCCGCTGAAGGTGTGGGCCCAGCGCAGCAGGGCCTGCCAGAAGGTCACGTCCAGCGCGCCATGGTGCTGGAAGTAGACGAAGATCATCACCAGCGCGAGAACGACGCTGAGAATGATGGTGTTGCGGAAGTTTGAGAGAAGTCCGGCGATCATCGAATTGCCCCTGGAGAGTCCTACCGTTGTGCTCAGCTATAGGCCGTTTCGCCTTACTCGGTAAACAGCCCGGCGATCACACCGCGATGAGCGCGGCAGCCACCCGGCGGCCTTCGGACGCGACAACATTGTAGGTCCGCGCCGCCGCCTCGGTGGACATGAACTCCAGTCCGATGCCGACGGCCTTCAGGCTGTCGCGCACCGCGCGGGGCGGCAGGCCCTGAGTCAGGCCGGTTCCCAGCAGCACGAACTCGACCGCGCCGCGGGCCGCCAGAACCTGCGCGAAATCGGCCGGCGCCAGAGACCCCAGGGCGGCTCCGCTCCAGGCCCGGGCGACATCCTCCAGGATCAGCAGCGAGCCCGGCCGCCAGTCGCCGGACACGCGGAAGCCGCCACCGCCCCAGGCGTCGATGGAGGGCGGCTGGCGCACGCAGGTCCTAGGGGCGGGAAGCCGCGCCGAACTTGATCGGCGTGACCTCTTCCTCGCCGCGCTTGACCCCCCAGAGCAGGATCACCGGCGCGGCGACGTAGATCGACGAATAGGTGCCCAGCACGATGCCGAACATCATGATCACCGAGAAGCCGAACAGGGCGGGACCGCCGAAGATGGCCAGTCCGGCGAGCGCCAGCAGCGCGGTCAGGCCGGTGATGATGGTCCGCGACAAGGTCTCGTTGATCGACAGGTCGATCACCTCGCGCAGGGGCATCTTCTTGTACTTGCGCAGGTTCTCCCGCAGGCGGTCGAAGACCACCACGGTGTCGTTCATCGAGTAGCCGATGATGGTCAGGATTGCCGCGACAGTGGTCAGGCTGAACTCCATCTTGGTGATGGCGATCAGGCCGAAGGTCAGGATCACGTCGTGGAACAGGGCCACGACCGCGCCCAGACCGAACTGCAGCTCGAAGCGGAACCAGATGTAGATCAGCATCATGCCGATCGCGACCAGCAGGGCGGTGATGCCCTTCTGGAACAGCTCGCCGGACACCTTGGCCCCGACCGTCGAGTCATTGGTGAACCTCACCGCGCCCAGCTCGCTGGCGATGGCCCGCCGGACCTCGGATTTGACGGCGTCGGCGCTGGCGGCCGGCGGGTTCTCGAACCGCACCATGGCGTTGGTTTCGCCATCGAAGGTCTGCACCTGGACGTCGCCCAGATCCTTGCCCTCCATGGCGCGGTTGACCGCCGCCAGATCGACGGGCTTGGGCGCGGTGGTGAATTCCAGGACCGTGCCGCCGCGGAAGTCGATGCCGCAGTTCAGGCCGCCGCAGGGCCCCTTGAATGGAATCAGGGTGAAGCCGAGGGACGCCACCGCCGCGATGATCGACGCGATTCCGGCATAGATGGCGAAGTCGACGAACCGGAAGTTCGTCTTGACCGGCAGGATCTTGATCAGAGGCCAGAAGGACATTCAGACGATCCTCAAGCGATCGGCAGCGTCTTGGGACGCTTGATGCGGAACCACAGGGCGAGCAGGAGCTGGGTCACCACGACCGCCGTGAACACCGAGGTGAACACGCCGATCGACAGGGTCCAGGCGAAGCCCCGGACGGGGCCCGCGCCGAAAGCGAACATCACGGCCGCCGCGAGCAGGGTCGTCAGGTTGGCGTCGATAATCGTCTCCATGGCGCGGGAGAAGCCCGCGTCCATGGCGCTGACAAGGGGCCGACCGGCCCGCACCTCGTCCCGCATCCGTTCATAGATCAGCACATTGGCGTCGACCGCCACGGCCAGGGTCAGGATCAGGCCGGCGATGCCGGGCAGGGTCAGGGCGGCCTGGGCCGCGCTCATCGCCGCGATGATCAACAGGCCGTTGACCAGCAGGGCGATCACCGAGATGCCGCCGAACAGCAGGCCGTAGGACAGCAGCATGAACACCAGGATGGCGATGAAGCCGACCGCGGTGGAGATCTTGCCGGCCTCGACGGCGTCGGCGCCCAGTTCGGCGCCGACCGTGCGCTGTTCCTCGACGTTCAGGGGGGCAGGCAGCGCGCCGGCGTTCAACTGGACGGCCAGCTCGTGCGCCGACTCGGCGTTGAAACTGCCGGTGATCTGGCCGCTGCCGCCGGTAATGGCCGAGTTGATCACCGGCGCGGAGATGATCCGGCCGTCAAGGACGATGGCGAACCGCTTGCCGATGCTGCGCGAGGTGACCGCGCCGAAGCGGCGGGCCCCCTGGCTGTTGAAGCGGAAGGCGACCACGTCCTCGCCGGTCTGCTGGTCGTTCTCGGAGCGGGCGCTGGTCAGCATCTCGCCGGTCACTTCGGCGCGCTTGGACACGACATAGGCGGGCTGGAAGCCGTCGTCGCTGGGCAGGATTTCCGCGCCGGGCGGCAAGCGGCCGGCCTGGGCCTGGTTCAGATCGACGTTCTCATCGACCATCTGAAAGGTCATCTTGGCCGTGCGGCCGATCAGGGCCTTGAGCTTTTCCGGATCGCTCTCGCCAGGGGCCTGGACGACGATGCGGTCCTCGCCCTGGCGGGTGACCGGGATTTCCTTGTTACCGTCGGGGTCGAGGCGCTTGCGGATGATGGTGATCGACTGTTCGACCGCCGACGACGCCTGCTCGCGCAAACCCTGTTCGGAATAGGCCGCCTGCAGCGTCGTGGCATTGACCCGGGTGACCGCCAGATCGGTGCCCATGCTGTTGCGCAGGGGCTGGGGCAGCTGGCGCGACAGCAGCGAGAAGGCCTGATCGGTCTGCGCGGGATCAGTGATCGTGATCCTGACACCGTTGGTGATCGCGCTCAGTTCGCCGCGGATCCGCTCCTCACGGAAGGTCTTGCGGACCTCCTCGATCAGGTTGGTGACCTTCTCCTTGCGCAGCGCATTGATATCGACCTCGAGCAGCAGATAGGAGCCGCCCTGCAGGTCGAGACCCAGGTTGAGGGTCTTGTTGGGCAGGAACCCCGGCATCGAGGCCCGCACGCTGGCGGGCAGCACGTTGGGAAGGGCGAAGAGCAAGCCGAAGATGATCGCCGCCGCAACGGTGATGAACTTCCAGCGCGAGAGCGTCATCATAACGGTTAAGGCCCTGCCGCTTTGATCAGGACTTGGCGTCGTTGGCGATCACCGGATCGCCCTTGCCGCGAACCTCGGCGATCATCGATTTGACCACCTTGACGGTGACGCCCTGGGCGATCTCAAGGCCGACTTCCTTGTCCTCGACTCGGACGACCTTGCCGATCATGCCGCTGTTGAGCACCACGTTGTCGCCGCGCTTGACGGCGGCGAGCATGGCGGCGTGGTCCTTCATCCGCTTCTGCTGCGGACGCCAGATCATGATGTAGAAGAGGCCGCCGATCATCAGCGGCAAGCCGATCAGCTGGATCAGGCTATTGGGATCAGTCATTTCGTCTCCGGAGAGGCATTGGAACAGGCGCCGCCGCCAGGGCGCGCCAAAGGTCGGCGGAAACTAAGGGCTGACCCTTCGCTTTGCAATGAGCGGCGCGCCCGGTAAGGGCGAGGTATGGACGAGAAGACACAGGCCCTGATGGCCCGCATTGCCGAAGCGCTGGAGCGGCTGGCCCCGCCGGCCCGGCCCGAGCCCGATTTTACCGCCGCCCGGCTGTTCCGCCACGAGCCCGCGGCGGACGCCTTCCTGCCGGCGCCGGACTATCCCCTTCCCCTCGACCTGCTGGTCGGGGTCGACGGCCAGAAGGCAAGAGTCGTCGAGAACCTGACCCGCTTCGCCCGCGGCCTGCCGGCCAACCACGCCCTGCTGTGGGGCGTGCGGGGGACGGGCAAGAGCTCGCTGGCCAAGGCGGCCTTCATGACGGTGGCCGAGGCTCACCCTGGCCTGGTCATGGTTGAAGTCGACCGCGACGAGGTGGCCGCCCTGCCGCCGCTGTTCGACGCCCTGCGCGGGCGGCCCGAGCGGTTCGTGGTGCTGTGCGACGACCTGTCGTTCGAGGACGGCGCGGCGGCGGCGAAAGCGCTCAAATCGGCCCTGGAGGGCGGCGTGGCCGGCCCGCCGGAGAACGTGCTGTTCGTGGCCACCTCCAACCGCCGCCACCTGATGCCCCGCGACCACGCGGAAAGCCGGGGCCTGATCGCGGCGGCCGAGGACGCCGAAGAGGAGGTCAGCGTGTCCGACCGCTTCGGCCTGTGGATCGGCTTTCCGCCGATGGATCAGGCCGGCTATCTGGCGGCGGTGCGGGCCTATGCCGCCCGGTTCGGGCTGAAGACGGCGGACCTCGACGGCCGGGCCCTGCGCTGGGCGCAGCTGCGGGGATCGCGCTCTGGCCGTGTGGCCTGGCAGTTTACACGCGACCTGGCCGGTGAGCTGGGTGTAAACCTGCCGGCGTGACGGCGAGGAGACCCCGCATGGGCAAGCCCTGGTTCAATCCCAAACGATTCGGCTTCGGCGTCGGCCTGCCCTGCAGCTGGGAAGGCTGGGCGGTTGTGGCCGCCTTCCTGGCCGTGATGTTCGGCGGACCGCAGGTCATCCACGACCGGGGCCAGTTCGGCATCGTCGCCGTGCTCGCGATCATCGCCCTGATCGTCATCACCGGCGCCAAGACAAAGGGCGGCTGGCGCTGGCGTTGGGGCAAGGACTGACAATTCATCCCTCCCCTTCATGGGGAGGGTGGACGGGCGAAGCCCGGACGGGTGGGGGAGTTGGACGCCACCCTGATCCGTCCAGCACGGCATCCGACTTCCCCACCCGGTCCCTTCGGGACCACCCTCCCCATAAAGGGGAGGGAGACGCGACCTACCGGTTCCTCGGCAGGACCAGGCCCGGGTCGATCGCCTTGGCCTTGAACCTGGGCGACGGTGAATAGCGGATCTCGAAGTGCAGCTGGGGCTGGCTGACGCCGCCGCTGGAGCCGACCTGGCCGATCTGCTGGCCCGCCGTCACCTGCTGCTGCATCCGCACATCGGCCCGGGCCAGATGGCCATAGACCGTCACCCAGCCGTCCTCGTGCTGGATCAGCACGGTGACGCCGAAGCCGGGCACGTCGCCGCCGGAATAGACCACCTTGCCGGCCGCCGCCGCGCGGACCGGGGTCCCCGCCGGCGCGCCGATGTTGATGCCGTCATTGCGCTGGCCGCCGGCCTTGGGGCCGTAGGCGGACAGGATCTGGCCATCCACCGGCCACTGGAAGCGGCCCCGACCCAGATCCGTGATCTGGGCGTCGGACAGGGCGGGCGGACGGGCGTCCGGCACCACGGTCGGCGCGGGCGGCATCGGCCTGGGCGACACGGCCACGGGCGGCGTGACCGGCCGGGGGACTGGCGGCTTCACCGGAGTCGGAGCCGGCTTGATCGGGGTGGGCGCGGGTTTGACCGGCGTCGGCGCGGGCATGACCGGTTCGGGCGCCGGCTTCGGCGACGGCGGGGTTTCCACGCGCGGCCTGGGCGGTGTGACCACCGCGGGCGGCGGCGGGGCCGCGTCGGGCGTCACGGTGATGGTCTTCTTGATCGGGCCGCCGTCCTTGTGGCCGGACGGCAGGCGCAGCTTCTGGCCTGGCCGGATCGGCGCGCCGACCGCCATGTCGTTCTCGTCGGCCAGAGCGGCGGCGGAGACCTTGAACCGCTGGGCGATGGCGAACAGGGTGTCGCCGGGCGCCACCACATAGGCCTTGGCCCGGCTGGCGGGGCCTTTGAGCACCTGGCCGGGCTTGAGCCGGTAGGGCTCCTTCAGACCATTGATCCGGGCCAGTTCGACGCGGCTCGACCCCATGGCGCGGGCCACGGCGTCCAGCCCCTGGCCGTCCTTGACCGTGTAGGTCTTCGGCCGGCCGTCGATGTCGATGACCTTGCCGGGGGCCAGAGTGACGACCCTGGTCACCGGCGCGGGCGGCGGCGGCGGGGCGGCCTCAACGGCGCGCGCGGGCGGCGGCGTGGGACGGGGCTCAGGCTCAGGAGCGGGCGGCGGGGCGTCGCGGGGCGGCGGTGGCGGGAGTTCCGTGGTCTCGACCGCGGACGACGGCCGGGCCGGAGGCAGGACGCCGGCCTCGACCGGCTCGGTCGGGCTGTCGGCGGAAACCGGATCGCCCATCTCGTCGGCCTGCTCGACCGGAACCTGTGGCCGGGTGTCGTAGGTCGGACGGGCCAGCTGCGGGCCGCTGCCGGCGGGAACACCGTCCACGGTTGGATAGGCCGGCGTCGAGGCGCAGGCGGCCGCCGAGGCGGCGATCAGCGCGAGTAGGGCGGTGCGGGGGAGGAAATGCGTCATCGCCGGTCCGTTTCTGTACCCGGATTGTGTCGTCCCACCGGCCTTAAGCCTGCGTTAACCGCGCGCTTGAGGCCAATTACGAATTCGTCAGATCAAAGCTCGCGCGCGACGCCGTCGAGCAGCGGCACGAACCGCACGTCGCCGAGCAGCTCGACCTTGAAGCCCCCCTGCCCGTCCCCGGCGTAGCGCCGCAGGCTCTGCACCGGGCCCTTGCCGATCGGGGCGACCAGCACCCCATTCGGCTTGAGCTGGGCCAGCAGCGTTCTGGGTTCTTCCGGCGCGGCGGCGGTGACCAGAATGCGGTCGAACGGCGCCTGCTCGGCCCAGCCCTCCCCGCCGTCACCGAAGCGGGTGATGACATTGGTCAGGCCCAGCGTCTTGAACCGCTCCTCGGCCTCCCGCATCAGGGTGCGGTAGCGCTCCACCGTGTAGACCAGCCGCGCCAGGCGCGAGAGGATCGCCGTCTGGTAGCCGGAGCCGGTGCCGATCTCCAGCACCCGGTCGCGCGGCCCCAGGGTCAGGGCCTGGGTCATCAACCCGACGATGAATGGCTGGCTGATGGTCTGGCCGCAGGCGATCGGCAGGGCCGAGTCCTCGAACGCCCGCTCCTTGAACAGGTCCGGGGTGAACAGCTCCCGCGGCGTTCGCTCGATGGCCTCGAGCACACGCGGATCCGTCACCCCCTGGGACCGGAGGGCGAGGATCAGACGCGCCATGCGCGTTTGCGAGGTTTCGGGCTCGTCGGTCATCAGGCCTTCGGCGGCGCGCCTCCTATGAGGCCCCTGAGCTTGTTCACCGATTCCCTGTGCGTGAGGTCGATATGCAGTGGGGTGATCGAGATTCTGCCCTCGTAGATCGCCTTGAGGTCGGTTCCGTCGGCCGGTTTGGACAGCTGGCCGGAAAAACCCATCCAGTAGTAGTCGCGGCCGCGCAGGTCGGTGCGCTTGTCGAAGGTGCGGATATGGGTGTCGCGGGCCCCCTGGCGGGTGACCTCGACCTCGGTGACCTCCTCCGGCGGGCGCGAGGGGAAGTTGACGTTCATCACCACATCGACCGGCCATCCCACTTCCAGCAGCCGGCTGACGATGCCCGGCCCGAAATGCTCGGCGGTCTGCCAGTAGGGCACCACCTCGTCGTGGAAGGCCAGCATCGACTGGCTCAGCGCGATCGACGGAATGCCCAGCGCCATGCCCTCGATGGCCCCCGCCACGGTGCCCGACAAGGTCACGTCCTCCGCGATGTTCTGGCCGCGGTTGACGCCCGACAGCACCAGGTCCGGCGCGGCGCCCTCGATCAGCTCGCGCACGCCCAGCATGACGCAGTCGGTCGGGGTGCCGGCCACGGCCCACTTCCGGTCGCCTTCCCGGCGCACGCGGATCGGGTCGGACAACGTCAGCGCCCGGCTGGCCCCCGACTGCTCGTACTCCGGCGCGACGATCCAGATGTCGTCAGTCAGCGCCCGGGCGATGGTTTCGAGGGTCTGCAGCCCCTCGGCATGGATGCCGTCGTCGTTGGTCAGGAGGATGCGCACCGCCTATCCTCCCCAATGCAGTTGGGGAGGGGGACCGCCGGAGGCGGTGGAGGGGGCAGCGCCAGGGCGAGCGGCCACATCCTGATTTCCGGTCGATCCGGCAGACCTGGCGCCGCCCCCTCCACCACGCTCCGCGTGGTCCCCCTCCCCGCGAGCGGGGAGGATTGGCGCTCGCGTCATCACGCGCTGGGTTCCAGATGGGTCAAGCCACCCATATACGGCTGCAGCATGTCGGGAATGGCCACCCGGCCGCCCTCGTCCTGGTAGTTCTCCAGCACCGCCACCAGGGTGCGGCCCACGGCCAGGCCCGAGCCGTTCAGGGTGTGGACAAACCGCGTGCCCTTCTCGCCGCGCTTCTGGCTGCGGGCGTCCATGCGCCGGGCCTGGAAGTCGCCGCAGTTGGAGATCGAGCTGATCTCCCGGAAGGTATTCTGCGACGGCAGCCAGACCTCGAGATCAAAGGTCTTCTTCGCCGTGAAGCCCATGTCGCCGGTGCACAGCAGCATGGTGCGGTAGGCCAGGCCGAGCTTCTCCAGCACCATCTGCGCCGAGGCGACCATGTGGTCGTGCTCGGCGGCCGACTGCTCGGGCGTGGTGATGGCCACCATCTCGACCTTCTGGAACTGGTGCTGCCGGATCATCCCCCGCGTATCGCGCCCGGCCGACCCGGCTTCCGAGCGGAAGCAGTGGGTCAGGGCGGTCAGGCGGAGGGGGAGCTCCTCCTCGTCGGTGATCTGTTCGCGGACGAGGTTGGTCAGGGAGACTTCGGCGGTGGGGATGAGCCAGTGGTCAGCGGTGGTGCGGAACAGGTCTTCCTCAAACTTGGGCAGCTGGCCGGTGCCGAACATCGCGTCGTCCTTGACCAGCAGTGGCGGGCTGACCTCGGTGTAGCCGTTGGTCCCCGTCTGCAGATCCAGCATGAACTGGCCGATGGCCCGCTCCAGCCGGGCGACGCCCTTCTTCAGCACCACGAAGCGCGAGCCGCTCATGCGGGCGGCGGCCTCGAAGTCCATGCCGCCCAGGCCCGCGCCGATGTCGACGTGGTCGCGGGCGTTGTTCATCCGGCGGGGCTCGCCCCAGCGGTCCTGCTCGGCGTTGTGGGTCTCGTCGGCGCCGGCCGGGACAATCGCGTCCGGAATGTTCGGCAGGCCGGCCAGCAGATCGCGCAGGTCCTTGCCGGCGCGGGCTTCCGTCTCGGCGGCGGCGGCCATCTCGGCTTTCAGCGCCTCGACCTGCGCCATCAGCTCGGCGGCCTTCGCCTCGTCCTTCGCCGCCTTGGCCTGGCCGATCAGCTTGCTGGCCTCGTTGCGCCGCGACTGGGCGGTCTGCACCGCCGTCTGGGCCGCGCGCAGGGTCTCGTCCAGGTCGAGGATGCGTTGAACACTGCCGGCGGCGTCATCAACGTCACGAGACTCCCAACCGCGCAGGAACGGGGTCGGATTGTCTCGAATGGCTTTGATGTCGTGCATGGGACGCGCGCCGGCTGGAGTGAGGGGCTTTCTCTAACGGGCGTCGGGGGTGTTGCAAAGCGGCCCTGCGTCCTTCGAGACGCGGCTTCGCCGCTCCTCAGGATGACGAAAGCGGGTGGGTTGCAAAAAAGTCCGTCATGGTGAGGAGCGAGTCATCAGGCGAGCGTCTCGAACCACGCACGTTCGTCACACCACCACCACGTCCCGCGCCTCGTCCTGCTTCTTCCGCCGGCGCTCGATCAGCCAGACGCACCAGATCGACACCTCGTAGAGCAGGCAGATCGGGATCGCCAGCATCAGCTGGCTGATCGGGTCGGGCGGGGTGAAGATCGCCGCCACCACGACGATGGCGACGATGGCGTAGCGCCGGCCCTCGCGCAGCAGCTTGCTGGTCACCAGCCCGGCCAGGCCGCCCAGCGACAGCACCACCGGCAGCTGGAAGCACAGGCCGAAGCCCAGCAACAGGGTGGTCACCAGGCTGAGGTAGTCGGAGACCTTCGGCTTCAGCGACACCTCGACGGCGGCGGTGGTCACTTCCTGACTCAGTGAGAACCACATCACGAAGGGCAACATGAAATAGTAGACCATCGCCCCGCCCAGCAGGAACAGCACCGGCGAGGCGGCCAGGAACGGCAGGAAGGCCATCCGCTCCTTCTTGTAGAGCCCCGGCGCCACGAAGGCGTAGAGCTGCCAGGCGAGGATCGGGAAGGTCAACACCAGGGCGCCGAAGCCGGCCAGCTTCATCTTGGTGAAGAAGAACTCCAGCGGGGCGGTGAAGATCAGCTCCAGCTTCTCGGACTCGACAACCGGAGCCTCCTTCAGCCCGATCATGACCTTGATCAGGTCGAAGGCGTGGGACAGGTCGAAGGCGCCGTGTTGCGGCCCCAGCTTCTGCGCCTGGATCAGGACGCTTGCCTTGACGAACGGCTGCAGCAGGAAGGTGTAGATCTGATTGGAAAAGATGAAGCAGACGATGAACCCGATGATCAGGGCGCCGACGGAGACGATCAGCCGCCGACGCAGCTCGACCAGATGATCCAGCAGCGGCGCGCGGGAGGCCTCGATGTCGGAGTCGTCGGGGGGGAGATCCTCGCTCACGAAGGCGTCTCCGCCTTCTTGCGCGGCGAACGACGGCGCGCGGGAGCGGCTTCCTCGACGATCGCGGCGGCCTTGGGCGCCCGCTTGCGCTTGCGCTTCTCCGGCGCGGCGATGGTCTGCAAGTCTTCGTCGTCGGAGGCAACATAGCTGGACGGCGGGAACTGCACTCCGCCGGCCTGCAGGCTGGCCTCGATCTCGGCGTGAGCGTCGCGCACCGCGTCGGTCGCGACGCTCATGGGGTTGAGGTAGCTGCCCGAACGCAGGGCCTCGACCTCCTTGCGCAGCTCGTCGAGTTCCGACTGGCGGGCCATCTCATCGAAGCTGGCGCGAAACTCGTTGGCCATGCCGCGCATCTTGGCCACCCACTGGCCGAGCTTGCGCAGCATCACAGGCAGGTCTTTGGGGCCCACCACGATCAAGGCGACCAGGGCGATGACGATAAGTTCGGACGAACCGATTCCGGGCAGCATCAGGCGGCCTTAAGCCCGCGCGCGGGGCGCGATCAAGGGCGAAGCATCAGGACCGTCAGTTGACGATCTTGTCCTTCTCGGTTTCGGTGCGGGGCAGCGGCTTGGCGGGGTCCTCGTCAACCTTTTCGCTCCCGCCCTTCAGGCCGTCCTGGAACGCGCGGATGCCCTTGGCGGCGTCACCCATCAGGCCGGACAGCTTGCCCCGTCCCCCAAAGACCACGGCGATCACGATCACCGCGAGGAGGATGTGCCAGGGACTCGTAAAACCACCCATTTCGGTGAAGCTCCTTCAGGCGGGCGGCCAATGAAGCGCCCGCATCGTTCGATTGTCCGAGCCAATATAGGCGGTTGAGGGGCCTGTCGCCAAATTAAAGGGCGGACAGGCCCTGCGTGGTTCGACACGCGCCTTCGGCGCTGCTCACCATGACGGGCATTTGCTCCACGTCATCCAGACCAACCGCGAAGCGCCCCGGACTTGATCCGGGGGGCGAAGGACGCCCTATTCCTCCTCGCCCACATAGTCCTGCACGAACTCGGGCGTATCGCCCTCGCCGGGTTCGAAATCGAGGGCGTCCTCGTCCTCGCCGGGGCGGGACGGATCGGGCACGGCGAAGCCCGGCGGCAGGTCCAGGCCCAGCAGGCCGGCGGCCTTCATGTCGGCCATGCCCGGCAGGTCGGCGAGGCTGGCCAGGCCGTAGTGCTCGAGGAACAGGTCGGTGGTCCCGTAGGTCACCGGCCGGCCAGGCGTGCGCCGGCGACCGCGCATCCGCACCAGGCCCAGCTCCAGCAGGATGTCGAGCGTCCCGCTGCTGGCCTGAACCCCCCGCACCGCCTCGATCTCCGCCCGGGTCACCGGCTGGTGATAGGCGATGATGGCCAGGGTCTCCTGGGCCGCCTTGCTGAGGCGCCGGGGGGTGTCGCGCTCCTCGGTCATCAGGAAGGCGAGGTCGATGGCGGTCTGGAAGCGCCAGCGGCCGGCCACGCAGACCAGCTCGACCCCCCTGCCCTCACAGCGGGTGCGCAGGGCCTCCAGCCCGGCGGCCACGTCGGCGCCTTCCGGCAGGCGCCGCGCAAGGTCCTCCAGGCTCAGCGGCTCGGCCGCGGCGAACAGCAGCGCCTCGATGCAACGCTCGAGGAACACGGATTCGAAGATGGAGTCGCTCACGCGGCGGCCTCCGGCCTTGCCTTGCGCTTGCGCAGGTAGAGATCGGCGAAGGCCTCCAGCTGCCGCGCCTCGAGCTCGCCCTCGCGCACCAATTCCAGGCTCGCCGACAGGGTCGAGGCCAGGTAGGAGGCGCGGCTGGGGCCTTCGTCCCCGATCGCCAGCGGCGCGACGCCGGCCAGGGCGGTCCAGGCGGCCAGTTCCGGCAGCATGCCGCGCAGGCGGTTGCGGGCGTCGTCCAGGGCATAGGCGGTCGGCAGGGCCGGCCGGTAGCTGCGGTCGTGCTCGCGTTTCCGCTGGCCGATGTAGGCGCTCATCAGCTGGTAAAGGTCGCCCTCAATGCGGCCGGACGACAGGATGGTCACCGCTTCCGGATCGCCGCGGGTGAACACGTCGCGGCGCAGCTGGGGTCGGGCGTTCAGGGCGTCGACGGCGCGGCGCATGGCGTCCAGCTTGGCCAGGCGGAAGGCCAGCTGGGCGGCGATCTCCTCGGGCGGCGCCTCGTCGGCCCCGGGCCGGTCGGCCTTGGGCAGCAGCAGGCGCGACTTGAGGTAGGCCAGCCAGGCGGCCATCACCAGATAGTCGGCGGCCAGGGAAAAGCGCAGCTTGCGGGCCTGTTTGACGAAGGCCAGGTACTGGTCGGCCAGCTTGGTCACCGACAGCTGCAGCAGATCGACCTTCTGGCCGCGGGCCAGGGCCAGCAGCACGTGCAGAGGGCCTTCATAGCCGTCGATGTCGATGATCAGCGCCTCGCCGTCCTCCGCGGCGTTGGCGGCGGCGTCGAAGTTGAGGTCCGGCTGGAAGGTGTGGGCGTTCATGCGGCGATCCGACCCTCGAACGCGGCCTCGAACCGGGCCACGGCGGCGGCATGGTCCAGCGGCTCGGGCACGCGGGCCAGGCGGGCCAGGGCCGCGTCCGCCCGGCGCTTCGCCTTGCCGGCAAGGGCCTTCGCCCCCGCCACGACGGGCTTCATCTCGTCCATCCGGCCATTGCAGTGCAGGATCATGTCGCAGCCGGCCGCCAGCGCCGCGCGGGCGCGGGATTCGAAGTCGCCGCCAAGGGCCTTCATGGACAGGTCGTCGCTCATCAGCAGGCCGTCGAAACCGATCGAGCCCCGGATCACCTGGCTGATCGCCTTGCGCGACGTGGTGGCCGGTCTGCGGGGGTCCACGGCGGTGTAGACCACGTGGGCGGTCATCGCCATCGGCATGTCCGACAGGATGCGGAACGGCTCGAAGTCGACCGCCTCAAGCTCGGCCAGCGAGGCCTCGACGACCGGCAGATTCTCGTGGCTGTCCATCATCGAGCGGCCATGGCCGGGCATGTGCTTGATGACCGGCAGCACCCCGCCGGCGATCAGCCCCTCGGCGGCGGCGCGGCCCAGGGTGGCCACCTCGGCGACGGTCTCGCCATAGGCCCGGTCGCCGATAATGTCGTGGGCGCCGGGGACCGGCACATCGAGCACCGGCACGCAGTCGACATTGATCCCCAGGGCATGGAGGTCGTGGGCCATCAGCCGGGCGCCCAGCCGGGCGATCTCGCGGCGGACCAGCGGGTCGTTGGTCGTCAGGGTCCCGTAGGCCCGGCCCGGCGGGTACCGGCGCCAGTGGGGCGGGCCCAGCCGCTGCACCCGGCCGCCCTCCTGGTCGATCAGGATCGGGGCCGCCGGATCGTCCACCGTGGCGCGCAGGGCGGCGGTCAGGGCGCGGACCTGGTCGGGGCTCTCGACGTTGCGCTTGAACAGGACGAAGCCCCAGGGTCGCACATCGCGGAAAAACGCCGTCTCCTCGGCCGTCAGGGCCGTGCCGAGGCAACCGAGGATGACGGCGTGTCGCGTCACTTCACAAAGCAACTTTTGCCGGCGCCCTTGAGGCGGTCGCAGAAGGTCTGGGCTTCGGCGCGCGTGGAGAAGCCGGTCACCGAGGTGCGGAACAGGGTCTGGCCGTCCTTGTCGATTTCCTCGACCCGCTTGCCCTTGCCCGCGGCCAGCCCCGGCGCCACCGAGGCGGCGTCGCTCCAGCCCTTGTCCGCCAGGACGGCCGAAGAGAAGGCGCCGATCTGGACCATGGCCGCGCCGCCCTTGGGCGGCGTCGCCGGCAGGGTCGCGGCCTTCGGGGCTGCGGCGACCTGGGTCCGCGGCTCGGCGGAGACCGGCAGGGCCGGCCGCAGGGGCGCCTTCTCCACCGGGACGACCGGCTGGGCCGCCGGGCGCGGCTGAACGGGCTCGGGACCGGGCGCGAAGGTCGGCTCGCCGGCGGCCAGGTCGTCCTGCTTGTAGATCTGCAGCCCGGCGCTCTCGTCGGCCGGCTGGGCTTCGGCGGGCGGCGGCGCCTTGGTCGAGGCGACCGTCGCGCCGACCGGCCGGGGCTCGTCGTTGGCGCCCCGACCGCCGTCCCGGTACAGCCAGAACCCGGCCCCCGCGACCAGCAGCACCAGGATCACGGCGCTGATCATCAGCGTCGAGGATCCGCCGCCGCTGCCGCGCACGGGCCGGCGGGCGTCGAAGGTCAGCGGGGAGTCGGTCGGGGGCGTATAGGCGCCGCGATCGGGATCGGACATTTAAGACAGGCTCCAGGGAGCGGCAGAGCGGACGTCGCGGCGAATCGCGGGCCGGCGGCGTCCAGTCTACCGAAGCGCGGCGGAGGGCCGCCAGCGGCTCAAGGTCGCTACTGAGCGGTTAATTTCAGGTTGCCAAATCGTTAACCGACGAAATCAGGAAATCAGGGGAAATCAGGGGACAGCTTACTCATTTCCGCGCCTCGCCCAGCACCCCGGGAGGAAATGAGTAAGCTGTCCCCTGATTTCCTGATTTCTCAGCTCCAGGTGTCCATCTGGAACAGCCGCCGGTGCTCCTCGATGGCGAAGCGGTCGGTCATGCCGGCGATGTAGTCGCAGACCACCCGCGCCCGGGCGGCCTCGTCGCAGTTCTGCGACAGGGCGAACCACTCGGTGGGCAGCACCTCCGGCTCGTTGTGGAACAGGGCGAACATGTCGGCCAGGATCCGCTTGGCCTGGCTGCGGGTGCGGTTGACCTTCCAGTGGCGGTACATCCGCTCCATCAGGAAGGCGCGCAGGCGGGACAGATCCTCGTGCATATCCGGCGAGAAGGCCACCAGGGCGTGGCCCAGGCCGCGGACGTCGTCCGGCGAGGCGACGCCGGTGGCCGTGGCGCGGCGCAGGGTCTCGCCCATCACGTCGTCGATCATCGCGCCGATCATCCGCCGGACGGCCTCCAGCCGGGTCAGCCGCTCATCCAGCTCCGGCCGCTCGGCCCGCACGCCGTGCAGGATCGGTCCGATCAGCGGCACGTCGAGCAGCTCTTCCAGCCTGAACAGCCCGGCCTGCAGACCGTCGTCCACATCGTGGTTGTTGTAGGCGATGTCGTCGGCGATGGCCGCGACCTGGGCTTCGGTCGAAGCCCAGCTGTCCAGCCGCAGGTCCCAGCCGGCATTGAACTCCCGCACCATGCTCCAGGAGGGCCGCTCCAGCTTCCCGGTCACCGGCCCGTTGTGCTTGATGATCCCTTCCAGCGTCTCCCAGGTCAGGTTCAGCCCCTCGAAGTCGGGATAGCGGTGCTCCAGCTTCGCCGCGACCCGGAAGGTCTGGACATTGTGGTCGAAACCGCCCCACGGCTTCATGCTGTCGTCCAGCTGGTCCTCGCCGGCGTGGCCGAAGGGCGGATGGCCCAGGTCATGGGCCAGGGCCACGGTCTCGGCCAGATCGTTGTCCAGCCCCAGGGCGGTCGAGATCGACCGGGCGATCTGGGCCACCTCCAGCGAATGGGTCAGGCGGGTGCGGTAGTGGTCGCCTTCGTGGGCCACGAACACCTGGGTCTTTTCCTTCAGCCGCCGGAAGGCCGTGCAGTGGATGATCCGGTCGCGGTCGCGGGCGAACGGCGTGCGGGTGCGGCTCTCGGCCTCGGGATGTCGCCGGCCTTTGGACAGCAGGGCGTTCTCGGCGTAGGGCGCGCGCGGCGGGGGCTGAAATCGGTGCGGCATCGCGCGGCCTGGTGTCGATCGCCCCTTTCCCCGGGGCGCGGGGTTGCACATATAGGATACACACGAGTTTTCCACAGCCATGACCGACGCCGCCGTAACCCTTTCCGAACAGGCCGCCCGCCGGATTCGCAGCATCGGTGAGAGCGAGGGTCGCCCGTTGATGCTTCGGGTGGCGGTCGATGGCGGCGGCTGCTCGGGCTTCCAGTACCGCTTCGACCTGGTGGAAAGCGGCGAGGACGAGGATCTGCGGGTCGAGCGTGACGGCGCAGCGGCCCTGGTGGACCCCATTTCGTTGGGCCTGCTCAAGGGCTCGGTGATCGACTTCGTCGATGAACTGGCCAGCGCGGAATTCCGCATCCGCAACCCCAACGCCCGGTCCAGCTGCGGCTGCGGCGTGAGTTTCTCGATTTAGCCGGGCACGAACTGAAGCACCGTGATGGTCGCCAGGCCCCAGATCAGGGGCGCGCTCATGGCCGCCCAGGCGAGGGATTCCCGCTCACGGCGCCACAGGATCCAGGCCACGAACGGCCCGACGATACAGACGATCCAGAAGCCGACCATCAGCAAGAAGCCGAGCCAGGCCAGCGGGTTGAGCAGGTTTCCTCGCTCATCGAAGACCAGCGGCGAAAACAGGGCGCCGACTACCCCGATCAGGGCGAATCCGGCGCAGGCGCAGGTGGCCAGAACCAGCAGCACGAGCCTCGTGCGGCGGTCTAATGTCTCGTTGGCCTTGAGCCCCCTTGCCATGGGACATAGCCTTCGCTGCCGCAGCCGGAGCCGTCAATGCGCCTCGCCACCTGGAATGTGAACTCCGTCAACGCTCGCCTGGAAACTGTATTGGGCTGGTTCGAGGAAGCGATGCCCGATGTGGCGGTGCTGCAGGAGATCAAGTGCGTCGACGAGAAGTTCCCCGCCGAGGCCTTCGAGCGGCTGGGCTACAATGTCGCCGTCCATGGCCAGAAGACCTACAACGGCGTGGCCATGCTCTCGAAGACGCCGATGGAGGACATCCGCCGCGGCCTGCCGGGCGACGACGGCGATGAGCAGGCCCGCTACATCGAGGCGGTGATTTCCGGACCCAGGCCGGTGCGGATGGCCGGCATCTACCTGCCCAACGGCAATCCGGTCGGGACCGAGAAATTCGCCTACAAGCTGGCCTGGATGGAGCGGCTGCGCACGCACGCCATCGACCTGCTGAAGTACGAGGAACCGCTGGTCATCGCCGGCGACTACAACGTCATTCCCCGGCAAGAGGACGCCGACAAGCCGGAGGGCTGGCTGGGCGACGCCCTGTTCCAGCCAGAGAGCAAGGCCGCCTACCGGGCGCTGCAGAACCTTGGCCTGACCGACGCCTTCATGCAGATGGACGGCGGGGCCGGCGAATACACCTTCTGGGACTACCAGGCCGGCGCCTGGCCCCGGAACCACGGCATCCGCATCGACCACGCCCTGCTCTCTCCCCAGGCCGCCGACCGCCTGACCGGCTTCGAGATCCACCGCGACGTGCGGGGGCGGGAGAAGCCGTCCGACCATGTGCCGGTGGTGGTGGAGCTGGCCCTGTGATCAAGCTGACCTTCTGCCTGACCCGCCGTCCGGAGTTCACCCGGGAGCGCTTTCAGGACTACTGGATCAAGACCCACGCCCCGCTGGTGGCCAGCGTGAAGGACGTGCTGCGCATCCGCCGATACGTGCAGATGCACAGTTTTCCGCTGGAGGTCAGCGCCGATACCCGCGCCTCGCGGGGCGGGCCGGAGGGCTATGACGGCGTGGCCGAACTGTGGTGGGACAGCTTCGAGGACCTGGCCGCCAACGCCGACAACCCGGAGGCGCGTGAGGCCGGGCGCTTGTTGTTTGAGGACGAAAAGCGGTTCATCGACCTGTCGAGATCACCCCTCTGGTGGGGCCAGGAGCATGTGATCATCGGTTCACAATGATGTGAGTGACCACTCACGCCCGTTGGTTGCTCCGCGTCGTCCTGATAGTGAGTGATTGCTCACATCAGGAGATCGAGATGCGCTTTCTGACCTATGCCGCCTTCTGCGCCGCCCTCGCGGCGACCGCCACGCCGGCCGCCGCCGCCGACAGCGTCTATTCCGGCGCCTCCGAGGAATCGGCGGAAGCCGTCGCCGCCATCGCTGAAGCCGGCATCAAGACGGTGGCCGGCGTGGTCACCGTCCCCCTCGCCGTCGCCGGCGCAGGGTCCGTGCTCGCGGGCGGCTCGGCCCAGGTCCTGGGCGAAAGCGCCTCGGCTGTGGGCGAAGAGGTCTTCGATGCGGCGGCCGAGAGCGGCGAATTCGCCACCTCGCCGCTGTCGGTGACCGACGAGGTGATCCTCAAGCCCCAGCCGGCGCCGCAGGTCCCCTACGACGCCCAGCCGAAATGAGGGCGATCGCCCTCGCCGGCCTGCTGGCTCTGGCGCCGCTGACGATTTCCGAGCCGGCCTACGCGCAGGACAGCTCCGCCGCGGCGGTCAGCGGCCGGTTCACGGCGCCGGAGGCCGCGGCCTTCGGCAAGGCGCTGGAGAAGGACCTGGCCGCCCGCGGGGCGCGGGTGGCTTTGGTCTGGCGCTCCGGCCGGCCGCGCAAGGCCATGCCGGCGGGGCTGGCCTATACCCACGGGGCCCTGTGGATCTACCGCGAGGTGGCCGCCGCCGACGGCCGCGGGCTTAAGGGCTACGCGGTCTACAACCTCTATCACGGCGACGGCAAAGCCCGGCCCCGGACGGTGTCCTCGCTGGTCCAGGACTGGCCCACCGACTTCATGCTGGGCAGCGTCGAGGACGATGTGGCGGTGATCGTGCCGACGCCGGAGATGCAGCGCCGCCTGCTGGGCCTGGTCGACTCGCCGACCTACGCCGCCCTGCATGTGCCGTCCTACAGCCTGATCGACAGCCCGTTCGACCGTCGCCACCAGAACTGCAACACCTTCATGCTCGACGTCATCGCCGCCGCGGCCTGGGAAACCGGCGAGCCGGCGCAGATCGCGCTCAATCTGAAAGCCTGGTTCAGGCCCTCGGTGATCAAGGCCGGACCGCTGCAACGACTGTTCGGCCCGATGATCGACGCGCGCCTCGCCACCGACGACCAGTCCGGGCCCATCGTCACCGCGAGCTACGAATCGATCGCCGCCTTCATGCGCGACAACCGCCTGTCGTCGGAGACCTACAGCTTCCGCCGGCCTTAGCTGACTTCCCGGCGGACTCTGTCTAGCCTGCGGGCATGACGGACATGGCGCGCCTGCTGCTGATGCTGGGACTGGCTGGGACGGCCGTGACCTTCATCGGCAGCCTGGCGCTGTGGTACCTCGACGAGCTCCGGCGGATGCAGCGGGCCCTGCGCCGGGTGCTGAAGGGCGAGCCGGAGGCCGTGGTGCTGGCCCGGGGGCGCGGCCGTGGCGCGGGCTTCTCCTTCGACATGGGCCTGGCCGCCGTTGCCTGGGACCGGGGAAACTGGTGCCTGATCTACCGCATCGACGAACTGATCGGCGCCGAACTGATCATCGACGGCCAGGTCGCCGCCCGGGTGTACCGGGGCGAACCGCGGCGGGCCCTGGATCAGGTGGTCTCCTCCGCCGACCAGGTGACCCTGCGGCTGCTCTTCGACGATCCGCGCAGTCCCGATTTCACCCTGGACCTGTGGCTGCGCGGCGACGAGGCGCGGCGGGACGACTGGTCGCCGGGCGCGGCCATTGAGGAGTCCAACCGCTGGCTGGCCCGGGCCGACGCCATCCTGCGCCGTCCGCCCGCGCCGAAGCCCGCGCCGGTCGTGGCCGCGCCGATCGTGGCCGCGCCGCCGCCGAAACCGGTCGCCCCGGTGGCGCCAGTCGCCGAAGAGCCGCCGCCGTGGGACGATGAGGACGATGAAGGCGACGAGCCTCCCGACGAGGATCCACCCCGGCTCATATAATTGACAGTGTAAATTACAGGGCGCACCCTGCCCTGATCGACACCCTGGAGGTTCGCCATGTCCGGTCTGATCGCCGCCGCCGCCTTCTTCGTTCTGCTGCATCTGCTGGTCTCGGGCACCGCCCTGCGGGGGGTGCTGGTCGGTGTGATCAAGGAGGGGCCCTACATGGGCCTGTTCTCGCTGGCCTCGCTGGGCGGGATCGTCTGGCTGAGCATGGCCTACGGCCAGGCCAAGGGGGCCGGCCCGGTGCTGTGGGACCTGGGCGCCGGCGCCCGCCATGGCGGCCTCGTCATCATGCTGCTGGCCCTGCTGCTGCTCGTGCCCGGTCTGCTGACGCCCAACCCGACCAGCGTGAAGCAGGAAGGCGCCCTGGACCGGCCCGACGCGGTAAAGGGCATGCTGCGCGTCACCCGCCATCCGTTCCTGTGGGGCGTGGCGGTCTGGGCCGTCGGCCACCTGCTGGCCAATGGCGACCTGCCCAGCGTGATCCTGTTCGGAGCCCTGCTGGTCCTGGCCCTGCTGGGTGGGCCCAGCATCGACGCCAAGCGCCGCAAGGCCCTGGGGGCGAAGTACGACGCCTTCGTCGCCCGGACCTCCAATGTGCCGTTCGCGGCGATCCTGGCCGGCAAGCAGAAGCTGTCGCTGGGCGAGATCGGCTGGTGGCGGCTGCTGCTGGCGGTGGTCGTCTGGGCCGCCCTGCTGTGGGCTCACCCGATGCTGTTCGGGGTCGCCCCGCTGGGCTGACGCCTCGCCCGAATGATCCAGGTCAATGATGCGGCCTGCGCTTGTGCGGCAGGACGTCAGCATGGCCAGGACCGACACCATCGAGCGCCCCGCCGCTTCGCCCTATGAGCTGCTGGGCGGCGCACCGGTGCTACGCCGGCTGGTGGACGCCTTCTACGACGTGATGGACCGCGATCCGGCGGCCGCCGGCATCCGCGCCTTGCACGCCGCGGACCTCACCGACATCCGCGACAAACTGTTCGACTGGCTGAGCGGCTGGTCCGGCGGGCCGCCGGTCTACAATGCCCGGCCTGACCGCAAGTGCATCATGTCGGCCCACGCACCTTATGCCATCGGCCCTGCCGAGCGGGACCAATGGATGGCCTGTATGCGTCAGGCCCTGGCCGGACTCGAGATCGACGAGGAAGTGCGGGCGATGTTCGACGGCGCCTTCACCCGGCTGGCCGACGGCCTGCGCAACCGCTGAGGCTCAGCCCAGGGCGAAGTCGATGGCCGCCCTGGCGTGGATCTCGGCGGTGTCGAACACCGGCAGGGCCGACTCCTCCGGCATCGCCAGCAGGCCCAGCTCGGTGCAGCCGAAGATCACCGCGTCCGCGCCCTGATCGCGCCGGGCCGCCGCGATCATGGCCAGCATGGTCGCCTTCGACTCCGGCAGGAAACGGCCCACCACCAGCTCGTCGAAGATGATCCGGTGCAGCTCGTCGCGTTCGCCCTTGGGCGGGACCACGGTCGGGGCGTCCAGGCCCGCAAGGTGGTCGCGCAGGAACGGCATCTCCATGGTGTAGCGGGTGCCCAGCAGCAGCGGCCGGGCCGCGCCGCCGGCCTTCAGGGCGTCGGCGGTCGCATCGCCGATGTGGATCAGCGGGATCGACACAGCCGCCTGAACCCTGGCGGCCACGTTGTGCATGGTGTTGGCCCCGATCAGCAGGCAGTCGGCCCCGCCCGCCTCGACCTGCCGCGCCGCGTGGACGAGGTGGCCGGCCACGGCGTCCCAGCGGCCCTCGGCGGCGGCGGCTTCCACCGGCGCAAAGTCCACCGAGACCACGACCACCTTCGCCGAATGCCGCCCGCCCAGCCGGTCGCGGACCATGCGGTTGAGCTGCTGGTAGTAGTAGGCGGTGCTCTCCCAGCTCACCCCGCCGATCAGGCCGATGGTCTTCATGGTCTATAGGTCGGCGTAGACGTGCCGCTCCCCGGCGAAGCCCGGATGGGTCACGGCGCCAAGGTGCGCGGGCCCGACCATCTGGGCGAATTTCCACAGGGCGCCGTTGCCGTAGGCGGTCTGTCGCGGCGTCCAGGCGGCCTTGCGGCGGGCCAGTTCCTCATCGCTGACCTCGATGTCGATGGTCCCCTTGGTCGCGTCGATGTTGATGATGTCGCCGTCCTGGACCAGGGCGATCGGCCCGCCCAGGGCCGCTTCGGGGCCCACATGACCGATGCACAGGCCGCGCGTGGCGCCGCTGAAGCGGCCGTCGGTGATCAGGGCGATGTTGCTGACGCCCTGGCCGTAGAGGGCGGCGGTGGTCGACAGCATCTCGCGCATGCCGGGGCCGCCGCGGGCGCCCTCGTAGCGGATGACCAGCACATCGCCTTCCCTGTAGTCCCGCGCCTCGACGGCGGCGAAACAGGCCTCCTCGCCGTCGAACACCCGGGCGGGGCCGCGGTGGACCTGGTGAGCCAGGCCGGCGACCTTCACGATGCAGCCCTCGGGGGCCAGGTTGCCCCACAGCCCGACCACGCCGCCGGTCGGCGACAGTGGGTTCGAAACCGGGCGGATGACCTCCTGATCGTCGCGCCAGACCACGTCGGCGAGGTTCTCGGCCAGGGTCTTGCCGGTGACGGTCATGACGTCGCCGTGCAGGTAGCCGCCGTCCAGCAGGGTCTTGAGCAGCATCGGCACACCGCCGGCCTCGCCCATGTCCTTGGCCACGAACCGGCCGCCGGGCTTCAGGTCGGCGATGTAGGGCGTGCGCGCGGCGATCTCGGCGAAGTCCTTCAGCGTGAACTCGACGCCGCACTCATGGGCCATGGCCGGCAGGTGCAGGCCGCCGTTGGTCGAGCCGCCGGTGGCGGCCACCACCACGGCGGCGTTCTCGAACGCCTTGCGGGTGCAGATGTCGCGCGGGCGGATGTTGTGCTCGATCAGCCGCATGACCGCCTCGCCCGAGGCGATGGCGTAGGCGTCCCGGTCGAGATAGGCCGCCGGCAGGGCGCTGGAGAGCGGCAGCGCCAGGCCGATCGCTTCCGACACGCAGGCCATGGTGTTGGCGGTGAACTGACCGCCGCAGGCGCCGTCGCCCGGGCAGGCATGCTGCTCCACCTGACAGAGGCGCTCGGCGGTGATCGTCCCGGCGGAGAACTGGCCGACGGCCTCGAACACGTCCTGGACGGTCAGGTCCTGGCCGTCGAGCCGGCCCGGCAGGATCGAGCCGCCATAGAGGAACACGCTGGGCACGTTGAGCCGCAGCATGGCCATCATCATCCCCGGCAGGGACTTGTCGCAGCCGGCGACCCCGACCAGGGCGTCATAGCCATGGCCGCGCATGGTCAGCTCGACCGTGTCGGCGATGGCGTCGCGGCTGACCAGCGAGGAGCGCATGCCCTCGTGGCCCATGGCGATGCCGTCGGTGACGGTGATGGTGCAGAACTCGCGCGGCGTGCCCCCGGCCGCCTTGACCCCCTCGGCCACCTTGTTGGCCTGGCGCATCAGGGTGGTGTTGCAGGGCGCCGCCTCGTTCCAGCAGCTGGCCACGCCGACGAACGGCTGGGCGATCTCGCGGCTGCCCAGGCCCATGGCGTAATAGTAGGACCGGTGCGGCGCGCGGGCCGGACCCTCGGTCACATGCCGGCTGGGCAGTTTCGACTTGTCCCAGCTTCCGTCCGGCCTGCGGGCCATGGCGCTCACTCCTCGATATGCGGCAAGCGGGTTACCGCAGTGCAGCGCCGCGCGGAAGGGCCGGATGGGCACATTTCAGTCCCGCGAGCGGCCTGTCGTCCGAGATTCTTGCGTGGAGCGCCCTTCAAGCTGCGCAAGACGGGAAAAATCCGCTCCAGGATCAATCGACATTCGGGCCCGCGATGGTTGCCGCCGAGTGCTGCGTCGTTCAAATAAGTCCGTCATGGCCCGACTTGTTCGGGCCACCCATGAACACTGTCTGTGACAGTGAAAAGCCGACCGTTCAGCGGGCCAAACCCCGGCGTCAGCGTGCATGGGTGGCCCGAACAAGTCGGGCCATGACGCTGTGAGAGGATGAATGTCGTTACGTCCTACGCCAGGAAGGCCTCGGCGATCCGCTGGGCCGGCTCGACCGGATCGAAGTCGACCTGGCCGAGGTTGGTCAGGATCGACACGGCCAGGGCCTCGTCCGGCAGCAGGACGATCACCGACCGGGCGCCGAGGATGCTGCCGTCGTGGTGCGCCCGGCGGCGGCCGGCGGCGTCCCTGTCCACCCGCCAGCCGAGGGCGGTGTTGGTCTTCACCGTCCCGGACGGCGGTCGGATGGTGAACATGTCCTCCAGACCCGCCGCCGAGATGTAGCCCGGCCGGGTAAAGGCGCCGCAGAAGCGCGCCAGGTCCGGCGCCGCGCCCAGCAGGCCGCCGCCCGGCCATTTGTAGGTCGGGTTGATCGGGTCGCACGGCCTGGCCCCAGGCTGGGCGTTCGCCGACATCGACGGCTGGTAGTCGCGGACCCGCTCGGCGAGATGCGCGCCGGGGATCTCCGGCGCCAGGCTGCCCAGGGCCAGGGGATCGGCCACCTCCTCGGCGAGGATCCGCTGGAAAGGCTTGCGCGCCGCCGATTCCAGCACCGCGCCGACCAGGCTGTAGCCGAAGGTCGAGTAGTTGACGGCCTCGCCCGGCGGGGCGACCAGCGGGTCGTTGATGAACACCGCCAGCTTTTCGGCGGTGGAGGCGTAGGTCCGGCGGTCGATCGGGCCGCCCGGCGCGGCGGTGTCGATGTCGCGATAGATATAGTGCCGCACCCCGCCCTGGTGGCTGAGCAGCTGGCGCAGGGTGGTCTGGCGATGGTGCATGGGCAGGCCGGGGCGGTAGCGGCTGATGGGGGCGTCGAGGTCAACCACGCCGCGCTCGGCCAGGCGCAGGGCCGCCGCGGCGGTGATCACCTTGGAAACACTGGCCAGACGGAAGCGGTCGTGCGGCATGGCCGCCAGCCCGGCTTCGCGATCAGCCTGGCCGAAGGCCTCGCTCCAGACCAGCCCGCCCTGGCGCCAGACCGCCGCCGAGACCGCGGGGATCGGGAAGCGGGACATCAGCGCCTGGATGACCTCGCGTCCGCGCTCGGGCGCGCCGTCCCGCGCCCAGGCCAGGCCGGGAACGGCGAGCAGGGCCGGCGCGGCCAGCAGGGATCGTCGGGAAAGCCTCACCGTGCCGGTCGCGCCTACAGCGCCCCCTCGATGGCTGCCTTCAGCTCGGCGTCATCGGGCGTGGTGCGCGGGCCGAAGACGTTGATCAGCGACCCGTCTTTGCCGACCAGCAGCTTGTGGAAGTTCCACACCGGCTCGGCCGGCTCGCCCACTTCGGCCACCGCCCATTTGTAGAACGGATGGGCGCCCTCGCCCTTCACATCGACCTTGCTGGTCATCGGGAAGTCGACGCCGAAATTGGTGCGGCAGAAATCCTCGATGTCGGCCTCGGAGCCCGGCTCCTGGCCGGCGAACTGGTTGCAGGGCACGCCCAGCACCACGAGCCCCTGGTCGCGGTAGTCGCGATAGAGCTGCTCGAGCCCGTCGTACTGCGGAGTCAGGCCGCACTTGCTGGCCACATTGACCACCAGCACCACCTTGTCCCTGAAGGTGGTCATCGGCAGCGCCGAGCCGTCGATGGCGGTGAAGTCGTAGTCGTAGGCGGTGGTCATGGCGGGCTCCGGAAGCTCCGGCAACTATACCCGCCGGATCAAGAAGAGACCAACGCCCCCTTTTCTTTTCCCGCTCATCCTCGCGGAAGCGAGGACCCAGGTTTACGGCCGGTGCACGCACCTCAAGGGATGTCTGGCTCCCCGAGTCGGGAACTCCTTGGGGTTGATAGACATGGCGTCACGCTCTATAATTGTTCCCTCGGCAGGCGCGTGCGAGCCCCCCCATGGCCTTCTACGTCTACATCGTCGCGAGCCAGCGGAACGGGACACTCTATATCGGATCCACCGACAGCATCGTGCGGCGGGTCGGCGAACATCGCGAAGGACTGACGCCTGGGTTCACCAGCCGTTACGCCGTAAAGATGCTCGTTTGGTACGAGGCCTTCGAGACCCGCGACGACGCCTTCCGCCGCGAGCGACAGATGAAGGTCTGGCGCCGGGCCTGGAAGATCGAACTGATCGAGAAAGCCAATCCCGGATGGCGGGACCTGTATCCGGAGATTTGCTGAGCCTCCCCCCTAAACCCCGCTCATCCTCGCGGAAGCGAGAACCCAGGCTCTTCGATGCAAGGGCTCATCGCGGTGATGGGCGAACAGCGGCTGCCGTGCGTGCACCGGCCGTAAACCTGGGTCCTCGCTTCCGCGAGGATGAGCGGGAAGAAGGGGGAGTTGAGGTCTGCTAGGGGTCGTGCGCCGACCTTGGTATCGCTCCCTACTAGAACCCCGCAGCCTGTTCCACCGCCAGCGCAAGGTCCAGCGCCCTCGCCGCCTCCTCGGCCGTAACCACCGGCCGTGGCGACTTTCCGCGCACCGCGTCGATGAAACCGCCGACGCTGGCGCCAAGCGGGTCGCGGCCGGCGGGGGTCTCGTTGAAGTTCTCGTTCAACGCAAACGGGGTGGTGTTGCGGAAGGTGCGGGCGACGAAGTCGATCTCCAGCACGCCGGACGGATAGACGATGCGCATGGTCCGCTCGCGGGCGTCGGCGATGCGCGAGGCCTCGAACACCGCGGTGAAGCCGTCCTCGAAGGTGGCCTCGGCGCGGATCAGGTCCAGCGAGCCGGGGGAGACGCCGCTGCCCTCCCCTTCGACCGCCAGCGGCTCGGCGTCGGTCAGCGACAGGGCCAGGTCGAGGTCATGGATCATCAGGTCGAGCACCACCGAAACGTCCTGGCTGCGCGGCGACGGCGTGCCCCGGCGCACGGCCTCGAGCCGCAGCGGCTTTTCCGGCACGTCGAACAGGCCCATGGCCTGGAACACCACCCGCTCCTGGTGGCCGCAGGCGACCACCAGACCCTTGCGCGCGGCCTCGGCAATGATCCGGTCGGCGTCCTCCAGCGACGTGGCCAGGGGCTTTTCCACATAGACCGGCTTGCCGGCCTTGAGGATGGCCAGCGCCATGCCGGCATGGGTGGTGGCCGGAGTCGCCACGGTGACGATGTCGCACTGGGCCAGCAGGTCCGGCAGATCGCCCCAGGCCTCGACGCCATACTGCTCGGCCATGGCGAAGCAGCGCTCGGGATGGGTGTCGAAGATGCCCATCAGCTTCACGCCGTCCATCTCGGCGTATTTGCGGGCGTGGTAGCCGCCGAAGACGCCCGACCCGACGACCCCGGCCTTGAGAATGTGATCCATGCCCGCTTCTAGCGCGCTTCGATGGCTTCCGCGAGGCTGGCAAACGGGCTAAACGGTCGTTTGAAATTGGGAGAAATGTCTATGACCGTCTCGCGCGAGATCCGCCTCAAGAGCCGCCCGGTGGGCGTTCCCACGGCCGACAACTTCGAACTGGCCAGCGTCACCCTGCCCGCGCCCGGCGCCGGCGAGGTCCAGGTGCGCAACAGCTGGATGACCGTCGATCCCTACATGCGCGGCCGGATGAACGACGTGAAGAGCTACGTGCCGCCGTTCCAGATCGGCGAGGCCTTGCAGGGTGGCGCGGTCGGCGAGGTGGTCGCCTCCAATGATCCCTCATTCGCCGTCGGCGATCTGGTGCAGAGCATGTTCGGCTGGCGCGAGGCGTTCAACGCCCCGGCCTCGGCGGTGCAGAAGCTGAACACCTTCGGCCTGCCGCCGCAGACCTTCCTGGGCATCGCCGGCATGCCGGGCATGACCGCCTGGGCGGGCCTCTTGAAGGTCGCCGGCCTCAAGGACGGCGACATCGTCTTCGTCTCGGGCGCCGCCGGCGCGGTCGGCTCGGTCGTGGTCCAGATCGCCAAGATCAAGGGTAACAAGGTCATCGGCTCGGCCGGCGGCGCGGACAAGGTCGCCTTCCTCAAGTCGATCGGCTGCGACGAGGTCATCGACTACAAGGCCGAGAAGGACCTGACCGCCGCCCTGATGCGCGCGGCGCCGACCGGCATCGACGTCTATTTCGAGAATGTCGGCGGCGAGCACATGGACGCGGCCCTGGCCGCCGCACGTCCGTTCGCCCGTTTCGCCCTGTGCGGCATGATCAGCCAGTACAACGCCACCGGCGAGATGTACGGCGTCAAGAATCTGATCCAGGCGGTCGGCAAGAGCATCCGGCTGGAGGGGTTCATCGTCTCCAACCACTTCGAGCATCTGCCGGCGTTCCTGCAGGACATGTCCGGCTGGATCAACGACGGCAAGCTGAAGTGGACCGAGACCATCGACGAGGGCATCGAGAACGCCCCCGGCGCCTTCCTCAAGCTGTTCAAGGGCGGCAACACCGGGAAGATGCTGGTGAAGCTGAGCTGATCCTCCCCATCGGGGGAGGTGGCTCGGCGAAGCCGAGACGGAGGGGGTCCGCTCAGATTTCGGGTGACCCCCTCAGTCCGCTTCGCGGACAGCTCCCCCGATGTGGAGCATCTTCAGCGCCCCGTCATCTCAACCAGCGCCCAGCCGTCGCCGAGCTTCTGGAACTTGAACGCCACCCGCGCGCCGGGTTCGCCGGGCGAGGCGGCGATGATGTCGCCCCAGGTGCGGAACTTCGTGCGACCCGCGGCCAGGCCCGAGCCCGCCGCGCCCTCGTGATCGAGGGTGACCCAGGACCCGTCCACCGCGTTGATGGTTCCAGCGCCGGCGTAGACCGGCCCGGTCGGTCCCGGCGGGATGATCCGGGCGCGCGCCTTGGCCGAATTGAGATCCTTGTCGGCGCCGGAGTCCGACGACGGTCCGCAGGCCGACAGGGCCAGGGCGGCGAGCGCGACAGCGATGATCGACTTCATGGTTTGCTCCGTGGTCGGACCGGTTGGATATCACGAACACACCGGTTGTGAAGCCCGCGCTTCCTCCAACGCCCGCCGAAGGCTAAAAGCCCGGCCTGTTGTTGGAGGACTTGCCCGTGTCGCGCCTGTTCAGCGCCTATGTGATGGTCGACTGGAGCGCGGCCGCCGCGCCGCGGACCGGCAAGGACTCGATCTGGATCGGCGTCATCAAGCGCGACATCCGCTTCCGCCCGACGTTCGAGGCGCACAATCCCGCGATCCGCGCAGAGGCGATGAAGCTCCTGGGCGAGGTCCTCGCCGACCTGCGCCGGCGCAATGAACGGGCCCTGGTCGGGTTCGACTTCCCGCTCGGCTATCCGCAAGGCACGGCCAAGGCGCTGGCGCTCAAGTCACCCGACTGGAGCGGCATGTGGGCCTTCCTGGCCTCCAATGTCGTCGACAAGCCGACCAACGTGAACAACCGCTTCGCTGTCGCGGCCAAGATGAACCGGCTGATGACCGACCAGCCCTGGCCGTTCTGGGGCTGTCCGGCCAACGACGCCCAGCGCTGGCTGTCGACGACCAAGCCGACGGCGGACACCAGCGGCCTGCCGCAGCTGCGCCGCGCCGAGAAACTGACCCAGGGCAAGGGCAAGGCCGGGGCCAAAACCGTCTGGCAGGTGTTCGGCAACGGCACCGTCGGCAGCCAGGCCATCGTCGGCATTCCCCGCGTGAAGTCCCTGGCCGACCCGCTGGGCGACAAGGCCAGGGTCTGGCCGTTCCAGACCGGCTGGCGCGCCCTGAAACCCGACGACGTCGCCGGGCTGGAAGCCGTCTTCGCCGAAGTCTATCCCGCCCTGGCCGAGGTGAAGGCCGAGCCCGGCGAGGTCCCCGACCGCGCCCAGGTCCGCGCCCTCTGCGAGCACTTCCTCAAGCTCGACGAAGCCGGCGACCTGGGCGCCGCGTTCGGCCCCAAGGGCGACGTCAGCGATGACGACCGCGCCGTGGTCGAGGGCGAAGAGGGCTGGATCCTCGGCGTCTGATCTCGCCTTCGCGCAGGGCGTCGGCTTCCAAAATTCGCCCGCCTGATTGACTTCCAACAGCCGGTGTTCACCCTCGCGGCCAGAGACCGCTTGGGGAGGCGCGCCGTGACCACCGCTACCGAACGCTATCAGTCCATCGACGCCGTGCGCGGCTTCGCGGTGCTGGGCATCCTGCTGATGAACATCGTCGGCATGGGCCTGCCGACCTTCGCCTATGTCGATCCGACCTATCTGGGGCCGCTCGACGGGCCGAACTTCTGGGTCTGGGCGGTCAACTTCGTCGTCACCGACGGCAAGATGCGCGCCCTGTTCACCATGCTGTTCGGGGCCAGCATGCTGCTGATCGCCGACCGGGCGGAGGGGCGCACGCCCGGGCCGGCCGCGACCCACTACCGGAGAGTCTGGTGGCTGTTCGTCATCGGCATGATCCACGCCTACTTCCTGTTCTTCGGCGACATCCTGGTCTGCTACGCCATCGCCGGCGCCGTGGCCTTCTTCTTCAGAAAGCTGCCGGCGAAGGCGCTGATCGCCGTCGGTGCGCTGATCCTGATCGCCCTCCTGACCAAGGGCATCGTCGAGGCCGAGCACATCAAGGCGCTGCAGGCGGCCGTCGCCACCGGCGTGGCGACGCCGACCCAGGCGGCCCAGTGGCAGGAGTTGCAGCTCTTCCTCAACGCGCCCGACAGCATGGGCAAGGAAGAGATCGCCTGGATGCAGGGCGACTTCTTCAGCGCCCTGAAGAGCCGCGCCCGCGCCGCGATGATCGTCCAGATCGGCTACCTGCCGCTGGACGCCATTCCCGAGGCGGTCGGCCAGATGCTGATCGGCGCGGGCCTGTTCCGGTTGGGTTTCTTCACCCTCGGCTGGTCCAGCCGGGCCTACGCCGCGATGATCGCCGTCGGCTACCTGATCGGCGCGCCCATCATGGTCTGGCTGTGCTGGTCCACGGTCCGGGCCGACTTCGAGCCGGTCCAACAGCACGCCTTCTTCGCCCTGACCGCGGGGCCCCGGCCGTTCATCGCCCTGGCCCATGCCAGCGTGCTGATGCTGATCATCCGGGCAGGCGCGCTGAAAGTGCTGGTCAACCGGCTGGAAGCGGCCGGGCGGATGGCCTTTAGCAACTATCTGATGACCTCGATCATCACGACCTTGGTCTTCTGCGGCTTCGGCCTGGGCCTCTACGGCCAGCTCGAGCGGTACGAGCTCTACTACGTGGTGCTGGGCGTCTGGGCCTTCATCCTGCTGTGGAGCCGGCCGTGGCTGGCGGCCTTCCACTACGGGCCGTTCGAATGGGTCTGGCGCTCGCTGGTGATGTGGCAGCGCCAGCCGTTCGTGAAGCGCGCGGCGACGGAGGCCTGAGGCTGGCTGCGTGAAAGCAGCATGCTGACCCGCCGCACCCTGCTTCCCCTCGCCGCCGCCCTGGCGCTCCCGGGCCGGGCCCTCGCCGCCGGCCCCACGACCCTGGCGCTGGGGTCCCACCCCCGCCAGGCGGTGGACGTCTATGACCGTCCGGGCCTGAAGGACGCGCCGGTGCTGCTGTTCGTGCATGGCGGCGGCTGGAGCATCGGCGACAAGCGCGGGGTCAACGCCCTGCCCGCCTACGCCGAACGCCACGGCTTGCTGCTGGTCGCCTGCAACTACCGCCTGGCGCCGGAGGTCGACGCCGGCGGCTGCGCGCAGGATGTCGCTTCGGCGATCTTCTGGCTGACGGAGAACGCGGCGAAATACGGCGGCGATCCGAAGCGGATCTTCGTCGCCGGCCATTCGGCCGGGGCCCATCTGGCCGCGCTGGTGGCGGTCGATCCGCGGTATTTGGGCCAGTGCGGGGTCAGGCCGTCGGACATCGCCGGGGTGATCCCCATCGACGGCGCCGGATACGACGCGGTGAGCCAGATGCGCTACCTTGGCGACGGCCCGGGCATGCTCGCCGGCATGTACCGCAACGCCTTTGGAACGAGGGCCGCCGAGCTGTCGCCGACCCTGCTGGTCCAGGCCGGCCAGGCCTACCCGCCGTTCCTGATCTTCCACGTCGCCAGCCGGCCCGACGCCCAGCGCCAGTCCCAGGGCCTTGCCGACGCCCTGCGCGCCGCCGGCGGCCAGGCGGAGGTGGTCGCCGCGCCAGGCGAGACCCACCGCACCATCAACGTCGATTTCGGCAAGGCGGGTGACCCGGAAGGCGAGCGCGCGGCGGTGTTTATCCGCGGCTAGCTATCGTCGCTCCTCCCCGCTCCGCGGGGAGGTGGGCTTTCGAGCGCGCGGAAAGCGTGAGAAAGGTCGGAGGGGTGTCAGTGCACGAACTCCCCTCCGTCGCCTGTCCCCCGGATTAAATCCGGGGTTGCGGCGCGCTCCAGAGGACACCTCCCCACGACGTGGGGAGGAGCAGCTTTGGTCAGCTCGCTTCCCTCATGCCTTCCCGCGCCGCCTTCAGCCGCTCGGCTACGAGGAACGCCAGTTCCAGCGCCTGTTCGCCGTTGAGGCGCGGGTCGCAGTGGGTGTGGTAGCGGTCGGCGAGGTCGCCCTCGAGCACCGCCCGGGCGCCGCCGGTGCATTCGGTGACGTTCTGGCCGGTCATTTCCAGGTGCACGCCGCCGGGGTGGACGCCCTCGGCCTCGGCCACGTCGACGAAGCCCTTCACCTCGGCGAGGATCTTGTCGAACGGCCGGGTCTTGTAGCCGCTGCCCGCCTTCATCGTGTTGCCGTGCATCGGGTCGGTGGCCCAGACCACCGCGCGGCCCGCCCGCTTGGTGGCGGCCATCAGGCGCGGCAGGCGCTCGGCGATCCTGTCGGCGCCGAAGCGGCCGATCAGGGTCAGGCGGCCGGGCTCGTTGGCCGGGTTCAGCACATCAATCAGCCGCAGCAGATCATCCGGCTCCATGGTCGGGCCGACCTTCACGCCGACGGGGTTCTTCACCCCCTTGGCGAACTCGATGTGGGCGCCGTCCAGCTGGCGGGTGCGCTCGCCGATCCACAGCATGTGGGCGCTGGTGTCGTACCAGTCGCCCGAGGTGGAATCGATCCGCGTCATGGCCTCCTCGAAGCCCAGCAGCAGGGCCTCGTGGCTGGTGAAGAACTCCACCTGGTGCAGGCCCGGATGGCTCTCCGGGGTTACCCCGATGGCGGCCATGAAGGTCAGGCTCTCGCTGATCTTGTCGCTGAGCTCGCGGTAGCGCGCGCCCTGCGGGCTGCCCTCGACAAAGCCCAGGGTCCAGCGGTGGATGTTGTGCAGGTCGGCGTAACCGCCGCCGGCGAAGGCCCGCAGCAGGTTCAGGGTCGAGGACGACTGGGCGTAGGCCTTCAGCAGCCGCTCCGGATCGGGCGCCCGCTCCTCGGCCGTGAAGTCCATGCCGTTGATGTTGTCGCCGCGATAGGACGGCAGGGTCACCCCGTCGATGGTCTCGATCGGCTCGGACCGTGGCTTGGCGAACTGGCCGGCGATGCGGCCGACCTTCACCACCGGCTTGCCGCCGGCGAAGGTCAGCACCACCGCCATCTGCAGGATCAGGCGGAAGGTGTCGCGGATGTTGTCAGCGTGGAATTCCTTGAAGCTCTCGGCGCAGTCGCCGCCCTGCAGCAGGAAGGCCTTGCCGGCCGCCACGTCGCCCAGCAGCGACTTCAGACGCCGCGCCTCGCCGGCGAACACCAGCGGCGGCATCCGGCGCAGCTCGTTTTCGACGCGCTCCACCTTGGCCGTATCCGGATAATCCGTCGGCAGGTGCTTGGCGGGCTTGGCTCTCCAGGACGACGGGGTCCAGCGCTGGGTCATGGTCTCAAACTCGAAATGGGACCGCGCTCATACAGGAAGGCCGGTCCGAAGGCAAAATAATGCGCCCAAAAGGCGTGAACGGCGGGTGAAAGGCATGGGCATGCGTGAAGGCTAGGCGTGACGGGCGCTCTGCTGATCAGGAACGGCTCTTTCCATGGCCTCATTCATCGCGGCAAACAGGGTCTCGGCGGTGATCGGCTTGGCCAGGTGAACGTCAGCGCCCGCGGTCCTGCTGGCCTCGACATGTTCCCGCATCGCATTCGCTGTCATCATGACGATCGGAACGTCCCGGCAGGGTGATGTCGACGCACGGATCCTCTGCACGGCTGTGAGGCCGTCCATGACCGGCATCTGCATGTCCATGAGGATGATATCGAAGAGCGAAGCACACGCGGCGTCTACGGCCTCTTGTCCATCGACCACACTCACGACCTCGGCCACTCCGGACAACATCAACTCGGCCACCTTGCGGTTCGTGGGGTGATCATCGGCAATGAGCACCCGCAGGGGGCGATCCGAAGATTCGACGGCCGCGGCAATCGAGGTCGTGTCTCTCGGGGCGCTGACGGATTCCAGCGGAAGCTCGAACCAGAAGGTCGACCCCACTCCCGGTTGGCTCTCGCAGTCCAGCGTGCCGTCCATGATTTCCACCAGATTGCGGCAGATGGACAGGCCAAGGCCGGTTCCACCGAACTTGCGCGTAATCGTCTCATCTGCCTGTTGGAACCTGCCAAACAGCCGGTCCTTGGATTCCGGCGGAAAGCCAATTCCCGTGTCCGACACAGAGAAACGGATCAGCCCGCTTGAGGTTTGTTCAACCGAGAGGACAATCTTGCCCGCCGAGGTGAACTTGGCGGCGTTGCTGAGGAAGTTACCCAGAACCTGCCGGATTCGCAGCGGATCTCCGCTATAAAATCCGCCAAGGCTCTCTTCGACAATGAGTTCATAGGTTACGTCTGCATTGATGTTCTGAAGTTTGAATTTTTCGTGATTGAATTCAACCATTTCCCGCAAATCAAATGCTTCGTTGTTTATTTTTAGTTCGCCGGCTTCGATCTTGGCCGTATCCAACAAGTCCGCCAGCAAAGCCGTCAACGTTTCGCCGGATGAGCGAATGATATCCAGCAGTTCAAGCTGGTCGCGCCGATCGCATTTTCGGGTCAGAATGTCCGAGGCCGCCACAATTCCATTCAGGGGCGTACGGAGTTCGTGGCTCATGTTCGCCAGGAATGCCGACTTTGCACGCCCGGAGGCCTCGGCGGCAGCGAGGGCGGCCTGAAGCGCAACATTTAGCTCGTGCTGCTCGGTTACGTCCTCACTGACGGTGACGATATAGGCTGGCTCACCCTGTTCAAAGGTCGCGGTCTTCCTGGTCGTCCAGTACCGTTCGCCCCGGTCCCGCGTTGTGACCAGCGCGCCCTGCTCGACTTTCACCTGTTTGGTGAGAATGACCTCCTGATCCTCGTCCCAGGATCGTTTCGCCTCTTCGGCGGGAAACAGTTCATGAACTGTCTTCCCCACGGCCTCAGCCGACGACAGGCCCGTGGCTGCTTCAGCCGCTCGATTGATGAGGACAAATTTGCCGGTGCCGGCCTCCTTCACGACCAGCAGGGCCGGCAGCATTTCCATGATCGTCCGATAGAACGCTTCTCTTTTCGCAACCGAACGCCGCTCGTCTTCAGCGTGCTCCTCTACCTCGTTCAGGCGCGAAGACGCCTCGGACAGGCGGCGCTCGATCTCGGCCGTCGCCGCTTGTGCGGCGCGCCTGTCGATGATGTTTGACGCCAGGACCGAGAGGTTCTGAATTGATTGAATCTGCGCCCCTGTCGGCGAGCAGGCTTCGCGGTGGTAGATCGCTATTACCCCCAGCACTTGCCCGACCAGGCCCCGGATGGGCTGCGACCAACAGGCCCGCAGACCCAACTCTACCGCGAAGGATTTGAACTTGGCCCACAGCGGGTCAGACTGAATGTCCTCGACAACGACCAGGCAGTTGCCACAGGCCGCCGTGCCGCACGGGTTGGAATCGGGACCGATTGCGGACCCGTTGACCGTCTGATTGTAGATATCCGGCAAGCTTGGAGCTGCGCCCAGAAGTAGATGCTCCCTTGCCTCATCCAGGACCATGATACTCGCCACGGCCCCAGGATGGATCCGCTCCGCATGCCTCACGAGGGCTTCGAGTGAGTCCGATAAGGGCAGATCCGGGCCAAGACCCTCCAGCGAAAACGTTTCCAGAGAGAAAGATGAGGAGGCAGCCGGCCTTACTTCACCAGCACCCCGATGAATTGACTGAGGATCCAAAACAATTCTCCGGTCACCGACTTTTGAGGCGATGCAAGCATGCCGTCTTCCCATTTTCGGTTAACGCAGTACTCGAAACTCCCGGGGGTGGATGGCCGGGGCGAGATGAGATTCGAGACCGTTGTCGAGCTTGCCCGGATGTCTTGACGTGGGCTCC
The DNA here is from genome assembly GCA_030678995.1 of Caulobacter sp. Taxonomy (GTDB): domain Bacteria; phylum Pseudomonadota; class Alphaproteobacteria; order Caulobacterales; family Caulobacteraceae; genus Caulobacter. The sequence goes on along the minus strand of JAUXTQ010000007.1, from coordinate 109,398 downwards.
GGCTACCTCGCGGCAGCATGCACCCATCGATGACGGAGGCGACGCCGACGATCGGGGCGTTGGGCTGTCCATCCGCTCCCCACATATAGTGGAATCTCGACGCATCCGTAGAACGCGGCGCCCTGGCCTGCCTACCCCAGCTCCGCCGGCATATACTTCTCGCGCATGGTCACCAGCTCCTCGGCCGCCGTCGGGTGGACGGCGCAGGTGGAGTCCCACTGCTGTTTGGTGACGCCCATCTTCACGGCGATGGCGGCCATCTGGATCATTTCCGGGGAGTCCGGGCCGACCACATGGACCCCGACCACCTGCTGGGTGTCGTGGCGGACCAGCAGCTTCATCAGGGACCGTTCCTCGCCGCCGTAGAAGGTGACCTTCATCGGCCGGAACACGGAGCGATAGACGTCGATGGACCCATAGGCCTTTCGCGCCTCCGCCTCGCCCATGCCGACCGTGCCGATCGGCGGCTGGGAGAAGACGGCGGTGGCGACCATATCGTGGTCGAAGGTGGTCGGATTGTTGCGGAACTCGGTCTCGGCGAAGGCCGCGCCCTCGCGGATGGCCACGGGGGTCAGGTTGATCCGGTCGGTGACGTCGCCCACGGCCCAGATGTTGTCGACGTTGGTTTTGGAGAATTTGTCGACCTTGATCGCGCCCCTGTCGTTGAGCTCGACCCCGGCGGTCTCCAGCCCCAGGCCCTTCACATAGGGCTCGCGGCCGGTGGCGAACATCACCTGGTCGGTGGTGAACTTCATGTGGTTGTTGAGGGTGCTGACGATGCCGGCCTCGGTCATTTCCAGGCTCTCGTGCTGACAGCCCAGCACCACGGTGATGCCGCGCCGCTCCATCTCGTGCGCCAGGTGGGCGCGGACGTCGTCGTCGAAGCCGCGCAGGATGTTGGCCCCGCGATAGAGCAGCGTCACCTTGGCGCCCAGGCCCGCGAAGATGCCGGCGAACTCCACGGCGATATAGCCGCCGCCGACGATCAGGATGCTCTTCGGCAGTTTTTCCAGGTGGAAGGCCTCGTCCGAGCTGATGGCGTGCTCGACCCCCGGCAGGTCCGCCGGGAACACCGGCCGGCCGCCGGTGGCGATGAGGATCTTCTCCGCCGTGACGGTCTGGGCGTGCTCGCCGAGGATCTCGACGGTGTGGGCGTCCTTCAGCACCGCCTTGCCGTGGACCAGGTCGGCGCCGGCCTTCTGCAGGTTGGTGACGTAGATGCCCGACAGGCGGGCGATCTCGATGTCCTTGTCCTGGAGGAAGGTCGGCCAGTCGAATTTGGGCTCCTCGACCGTCCAGCCGAAGCCGCGGGCGGTCTTGACCTGGTGTGAGAATTCGCTGGCGTAGACCATGAACTTCTTAGGCACGCAGCCGCGGATCACGCAGGTTCCGCCGACGCGGTATTCCTCGGCCACCCCGACCCGGGCGCCGCTCATGGCCGCCAACCGCGCCGCGCGGACCCCGCCGGACCCGGCGCCGATGACGAAGAGGTCGTAGTCGTATTTGGTCATCAGGCGTCCTTAGGTGTCTACAGATGTGTTGACTTCAACAGAAGTGTGGCGCATCCTATGTGGCATGAATGCCGGTGAATTCAAGAGATGGCTCGCCGCGCAGGGCTGCACGTTCGAGACGCATCGCGGCGGATCGGGCCATCTGACAATCAGGCGTGGCGAGCGTACGTCCCAGTTGCCCATGCACGGTGGACGCAAGGAACTCGGCACCGGCCTGGTCAGCAAAATCAAGAAGGACTTGGGGTTGAAGTGATGGCTGCTTATCCGATCGACCTTACGCCGGACGACAACGGGACCCTTCTCGTAACGAGCTCCGTCCTGCCTGAAATCGCGACCTTTGGTGACGACCTTGACGGGGCGCTTCGGGCCGGGGCTCTGGCCGTCGAAGAGGCGCTGGCGGCTCGTATTTCCGACGGCAGGGACATCCCGCCCTGGTCGGACTTTGTTCGCACGGGCCAGACGTACGTCTTTCTCAGCGCTCTGACCGCAATCAAGGTGTCACTCTACAAGACGCTGGCGCAACAGGGCGCGTCACGAGCGGAACTTTGCCGCCGGCTGGGCTGGCACCGCGAGCAGGTCGATCGTCTGTTCCGATTGGACCACGCCTCCAGGCTGGATCAGTTGGAAGCGGCGTTTGCGGCGCTGGGACATCGCATCGATCTGGCGGTTGCTGTCGCCTGACTAGGGAGTCAGCTTGACCACCCCCTCGTCCGTTCCGATCAGCGCCTCGTCGGCGAGATCGAGGAACAGGCCGTGGTCGACCACCCCGGTGACGCTCTTCAGGGGCCCGGCCAGGGCGGCGGGATCGCTGATCTTTCCGGAGGCCAGGTCGTAGATGACGTTGCCGCCGTCGGTGATGACGATGCCCCGGTCGGCCGCGCGCAGGCGCGGCGGCGGCAGCTCGAACTCGGCGGCGATGTCGGCCAGCCGCCGGCCGGTGTGCGGGTGGCCGAAGCGAACCACCTCGATCGGCAGGGGGAACCTGCCCAGCGCCTTCACCACCTTGGCCGCGTCGGCGATGACCACGCAGCGGCGCGAGGCCTCCCAGACCAGCTTCTCGCGCAGCAGGGCCGCCCCGCCGCCCTTGATCAGCGACAGGCCCGGGCCGATCTCGTCGGCCCCGTCGACGGTCAGGTCGATCGCCTTCACATCGTCCAGCCCCACCAGCGCGATGCCCAGCTCGCGGGCCAGGTTTGCGGTGTTCTCCGACGTCGGCACCCCCCGGATGTCCAGCCCCCGCGCGGCCAGCGCCTTGACGAACCAGGCGGCCGTCGAGCCGGTGCCCAGGCCGACGACCATGCCGGCCTCGACCAGTTCGGCGGCGGCCTCGCCGGAGATGCGTTTCTGGTCGTCGGCGGTCATGGGATGTCTCCGGGCGGCGGCGCAGACGCTATAGCGTGGCGCGGGCGGCCATTCGAGGCCTGAAGTCGACCTACCAGGCGACCAGCTTGAGGCTCGGAATATCGGCGAAGTCAGCGGAGTTCAGCGTGACGAGCGTCGCGCGGTGGACGATGGCCTGGGCCGCGATCATGCGATCCAGCGTCTTGCGCCGGGAGAAGCCGAGGGCGGCGACGATATCGCGGTAGACGTCCGCCGACGCGGCGTCGAAGGGCAGAACCGTGAGCGCCGACAGGAAGACGTCCAGCTTGGCGCGCCGGGCCGCCGCCTTCTCCGGATCGCGGTAGACCCCGCCTTCCAGTTCAATGCGCGTGACGATGGAGATCGCTACGTCGCCCCCCAGCGTCTCCATCCGCGGACGGTGCACCGGATCGGCGTCCCGCATCGCGATCGCAACGCTCGTATCGACCAGCCAGGTCACGCCGTCAGAGACCTTCCCGATCCGGGAAGATGTCGGGATCACGAACCTCGATCTCGCCTGGCCCCGGCAGTTCGTCGAGGCGCCGCAGCATCTCGGCAATTGATATCCGTTTGGGACGGATGGTCAGCACATCGCCCGAACGCTCGATGGTGACTTCCGTGTCGTCCGCGTAGGCGATTTCGCGCGGCAGCCGGACGGCCTGGCTGTTGCCGCTCCTGAAGGTCTTGCTGGTGACGGTGGTCATGGGATCGTCTCCGTATGCACACGTATATACCAGAAAGCGGAACGCCCTAAAAGCCTACCCCTTCTTCCGCGCCAGCTTCATCGCCCGGAACCGCGCCGCCCAGCCGGGTTTCTCGGCCTGGACGCCGCGCTCAAGCGCCAGGGCGTCGGGCGCCACGTCGCGGGTGATCACCGAGCCGGAGCCGGTATAGGCCCCCGCCCCGATGGTCACCGGCGCCACCAGCGAGGAGTTGGAGCCGACGAAGGCGCCCTCGCCCACATGGGTGTCGTGTTTGTCGAAGCCGTCGTAGTTGCAGAAGATCGTGCCGGCGCCGATGTTGGCCTTCGCGCCGATCGTGCCGTCGCCCAGATAGGCCAGATGGTTGGCCTTGGCGCCCTTGCCGACCTTGACCTTCTTGACCTCGACGAAGTTGCCGATGTGGGCGTCCTCGCCGATGTCCGCGCCGGGCCGCAGGCGGGCGTAGGGGCCAATGATGGCGCCGCCGCGCACGATGGAGCCCTCCAGATGGCTGAAGGCGCGGATCACCGCGCCGCCCTCGACCGTCACGCCCGGCCCGAACACCAGGTTCGGCTCCAGGATCACGCCGCCGGCGATCTTCGTATCGAAAGACAGGAACACCGTCTCCGGGGCGACCATGGTCACGCCGTCGGCCATCAGGGCCGAGCGGGCGCGGGCCTGCCAGAGAGCCTCGGCGCGGGCCACGCCGGCCTGGTCGTCGGCGCCCATGACGGCAGCCTCGGAGGTGAAGGCCACCCCTACCCGCCTGCCGGCCGCGTTGGCGATGCCGACGATGCTGGTGATGTAGTACTCGGCCTTGACGTTGTCGTTGCCGACCGCCGCCAGCCAGTCGAACAACGGCCCGGCGGCGGCGCAGAGAATGCCGGAATAGCAGGCGCGGACGGCCTTCTCCTCGGCCGTCGCGTCGCGCGCTTCGACGATGCGCAGCAGGCGGCCGTCCTTGTCCTGGATCATCCGGCCGTACAGCGCCGGATCCGCCGCCTCGAAGGCCAGCATGACCAGGTCGTCGCCGGCGGCCCGCCGGTCGAACAGGGGCGCGATGTCAGCGGCGGTCAGCAGGGGGCAGTCGGCGTTGGTCACCAGCACCTCGCCGGTGAAACCCGCCAGCGCGTCCTTCGCCGCCAGCACGGCGTGGGCGGTGCCCAGCGGCGGGTCCTGGATGGCCACCGCGCCCTCCCCCAGCCGTTTGCGCACGTGGTCGGCGACGCCGGGGCTGTGGGTCCCGCAGACCACCACGACCCGCTCGCAGCCGCAGGCCTGCGCCGCGTCGATGGCGCGGTCGAGCATGGTTCGCCCGCCGACCCGGTGCAGCACCTTGGGCGTGGGAGACTTCATCCGCGTGCCCTGGCCCGCGGCCATGATCACCGCTGCGCGCTGACTCATCGGATCGACTCGTGACGTTGCATTTCAGCGAGCTTTACCCGAAAGCCCCTGACGATGCATGACCCGAGCAAACCCCTCGCCGGCTGGACCATCGCCTTCGACCTCGACGGCACCCTGGTGGAGACCGCGCCCGACCTTATCGGGGCGCTGAACACCGTGCTGGCGGAGGAAGGCCTGCCGCCCGTGCCCTACAGCGATGTGCGCATTCTCGTCGGGCGAGGCGCGAAGTTCCTGGTCACCAAGGGCTTCGAGCGCGCCGGCGCGCCGTTGTCGGACCAGGACATGCCGCGCCTCTTCAGCCGGTTCATCGAGATCTATCAAAGCCGCATCGCCCTTGAGAGCCGGCCCTTTCCCGGCTGCCTCGACGCCCTGGCCGACCTGACGGCCCGCGGCGCGGCGCTGGCGGTCTGCACCAACAAGCCCCAGCACCTGACCGAGGCGCTGCTGGATGCGCTGGACATGAGCGGCCTGTTCGCGGCCGTGGTCGGCGGGGATGTCCTGCCGACGCAGAAGCCGGATCCGGCGACGCTGCTGCTGGCCATCGAACGGGCCGGAGGCGATCGGTCCCGGGCGATTCTCGTCGGCGATGCTTCCCCGGACACCGGCGCGGCGCAGGCGGCGGGTATGCCCTGCGTGGTGGTCGACTTCGGCTACACCCTGACCCCGGCGGCGGAGTTGGGGGGGACGATGGTCATCAGCAGCTACGCGACGCTTCCAGCGGTGATCGCCTGTCTGGCGGGATGACCGCCTAGCGACCGGTCATCTGGCAGGTGCGGATGTCCTGATCTCGCTGGGCCAGATAGCGATCCGCCACACCTGCCTGCGCCGCCTTGCACCAACTGCGCAGACCCTGCGCATCGGTGATGTTCCAGTGGGGGCGGCCGGCAAACGGGCACCGCATCTGCAATGCGGTATCGGTCTGGACCTGGGCCTCCGCGGCGAAGGCGACACATTTGTCAGGGCCCTGATTCCGACAGCTGTCCAGTGCTCGCTCACGCATCAGGACATAGCCATCTACCTCGGCCTTGGGCTTGGCCCGGCACCAGCTGAGAAGCTCGCCTCGGCTGGCCATGGCCCACTCCGGCCGGCCGGCGAGTCCGCATCGCATCTCGACATCCCGGGCGCCCTGCGCCTCAACCGTTGACGCAAAGGTCTCGCAGACATCGGGACCCCGGTACCGGCAGTTGCCAAGGTCCCCTTCGCGCGCCTCCAGATAGCTTCGGGCCGCGCCCTCCGAGGCCTGGCGGCACCAGGCGACAAGCTCGCTGCGACCTTCGGTGGCCCACCGATCCCGCCCCGCGAGGCCGCACTGCATCTCGCGATCCTTGACGCTTTGCAGGATCGCCGAGTCCGCGAAGGCTTCACATTTGTCCTCGTTCGGCTTCCGCTCACAATTGGATAGCTGCTGGTCGCGCAGATTGACGATGTCGCCGGTGCGCGCGCCGGCCCGGCACTGGGCGACCAGGGTCGGCGCGTCGCGCGTCGACCAGTCCTGACCCGAGAAGTTGCAGCCCAGTTCAAGTCCCCGGTGGATCTGGGCGATCGACCGCTGGGCGTAGTCGTCGCAATGGTCCGGCGCACGGGGCGGGCCCTGGCATTTGGCGATCTCGGCCTCGTTGGCCGCCTCGACCTCCCGCGCGTGCTGCTGTCCGTTCTGCATGCAGCTGTAGAGCTGCGCCCACATGGTGTTGGTCAGGTCGTTGATCAGGGTGGTGGGGCAGACGGCAGCCTGTGCCGCGAGAACCTGTGCCTCGATCCGGTCAACATGGGCGCGGCAGAAGGCATCGAGACTGGGCTGCCCGACAGCCGTCGGTCCGGGCCCCGCGAGCATCAACGCCAGCGCCAGCCCCAAGCCCCTCGTCCACGACCAAAGCCTTTTCATGGCTCATCGCTCCCTGCCCCAGACTAACGCGGAACGGTGTTCGATGAAACCGGCCCGTCGGCCGCTTGCGACGACCTGCGACAGCGGCTATAGACCCGGCCCTTCCTGCAAGGGGATGCGTAGCTCAGCGGGAGAGCACCTCGTTCACACCGAGGGGGTCACAGGTTCAATCCCTGTCGCATCCACCACCCTTCGCCCCGCGGGCTTCGGGTGGCGAGCCACCCGGAACCGCATCTTTGGCGAAGGCGTGCCCTTCGAAGCCGTGGCGAAGCAGGGCCGGCGTCAGGCCGCCCGAACCTCAAGGGTCACGCCCGACTCGCGCTGCAGACAGCCGATGACGGCGAACAGGTTGCTGGCGTTCGGATTGCCGCGCGGACCGAACATCCGCATCAGGCTTTTGGCCGGCGTTCCGGTCGCGGCAGCCAAGGAGTCAAAGCCGATCGTCGCATTGATGTAGTCGCGCAGCACCGCCTTGCCGATGTCCAGGTCGCCTTCCAGCAGCGCATTCACGCCTTCGCTCAGCAGGGCCTGTTTGAATGCCGGGTCACGGGCCACGCGCGCCTGGACGGTCTCCTTGAACGATCGGGTCAGGGCCATCACGTCTCGCCTTTCTTGAGCGCGGCCTTGCGCGTCTTGTCGGTTGCCCGCCGTGCTCCGCCTCAATGAGGCGCCACCGTCGTCAGCGCTTGGGTGGCACATTGACGATTGTGACAGAGTTCGTTCCCGGCGTTCCGTCGCAGCCTTCCCAAGTCGCGTCGATATGGACGCGGAGGCCATTGATCTCGAAATCCCGCCATCTTGGCGCGACAAGTTTGAAGCGGCCCTCACGAAGGGCTTGAACCGCCCCATCACAGCGGAAGCCATTGGCCGTCCCGACCACTGCCCAGCCGTTGTCGGCGCGCCGTTCATAAACAGTCGCACCGTCGCGCCGTCGCAAGACAATTTCCTCGTGGCCGTCTCCATCAAGGTCAACAAACACGGCGTCGCAATCCGAACGCGTTTGGCGGCACCATGACCGGCCTTGCGGAAACTCATCCCAGGCTCGGGCCAGAAACTCCGGCGGCAGGATACGTCCCTTGGGCCAGACTGCAATGTCCTCCGCGTTGGCGGCGGCGGTCAGTTCGCTTTCGGCATAGCGATTTGTGGCCGTCAGGGCGACCGCCGCCCGCTTGCCGGTTTCGCCGCCCTTCTTCTTCAGAGTCTCCAGCGCCGCCACGCCATACCGCTCGCTGTCAAAGCGCAGGAAGCGGTAGTCGACCTTGTCCGGCTTCAGCCGGCCGTCGGCGATGCGCGCCATCTGGTCGTTCACCGACAGCTTCGCCGGGTCGGCCAGCGGGCTGAACAGGGCCAGGATCAGGCCGACCGTTACGAAGGCGGTGACCACATTGGTCAGTTCCAGCAGCTTCATCCAGGCGCCCGGCAGCACCGCCGCCACGGCGTAGCCGACCGCGTAGCAGGCCCCGGCGATGACGCAGGCGACGCCGAGGATCCGGTCCGGCGTCAGGCCGTACTGGCCGATCCTCAGGGACAGGGCATAGCCGGCCAGGCCGATCAGCGGAATCAGCAGCAGACCGCCCAGCCGGGCCGCCCAGCGCAGGATCAGCGGCGTGGGCGTATCCGGCTCGCCGTCCTGGTAGGCGGCGTTGATCAGGATGATCATCACCGCCGAGGCGCTGAGCAGGATGCCCGTCGCGCTCCAGCTTTCCCACAGGGGCTCCAGGCCGGTGAACGGCAGGGCGACCAGGAAGGCGCCGGTCAGGAAGGCCAGCACCGGCAGCAGCCAGGACAGCAGGGTCAGAGCCACCGTGCGGATGCCGCGGATCAGTCCGTGGCGCACGTCGGTCAGCTGCACCGCCGCGGCGAACATCGCGCCGCTGGCCGGCAGGGCGAACCAGGGTTTGGCGATCAACTCGGCGACGAAATCGATGCCGATCAGCTTGAACAGGCCGGCGCCCAGGGCCAGCACCAGCCAGAACACCCCGACGAAGGCCGCCGACATGACCAACTGCACCCCATGCTTCCAGGCGAGGTCGAAATAGGTGGCGAAGCGGGCGATCAGCTTGCGGTCCGCGTCCGCGGCGGCGACCAGATGGTGAGCGATGAACAGGCCCGCGGCGAACCAGAAGCCGTCGTCGACCAGGCCGCCAACGCCCGGGTTCTCCGTCGCCCGGCTGGCGACGTCGTGGACCGCCAGCCCGGCCAGCACGACGGCGGCGACCGAGGCCCAGATGATCAGGGTCAGCCGGCGAATCTCGGCCAGGCCGCCCAGCAGCACGATCGGAACCATCGCGGCCACAGTGCTCAGGGCGCCCATCGTGACGTCGTCCGTCGCCGGCCAGACCTTGTGCTTGGTCGCCTCGACCAGGCCCCACAGCAGCAGGCCCTGTGCCAGGCCCGTGGCGATCCGCGCCCAGCCGATCACGGGCGAAACCGTCCGCTCTTCCATACCCCAGGCCATGCGCACCCCCCATTTGGGGCGAGCCTCGCGCAACACAGGGGGCAAGACAATCGTCTGCAACGCGCACGGGCGCTTTGCGCCGGCCCCGACGCGTGGCAGGTTCTCTGCTGCGTCCCCAGGAACTCCGCGATCCCTGCATGAGCAAGCCCGCCGATTTCAAGCTCCAGCAGGGCGACCACGGGGCGACCGTGACCCTGACCGGCGACTGGACCGCCGAGACCATGGGCGAGGCCGACAATCGTCTGGCGGGGATCCTCGACGGCTCGAAGGCGGTCTGCATCGACCTCAACGCCATCGGCCGCTGCGACACGGCCGGCGCCTACGGGATTCTGCGGGCGGCGGAGGGCCAGGCATCCGCCGGGCCGGTGCTGGCCCGGACCGAGACCCGCCGGCTGCTCGATCTCGTCGCCGCCGCCGTCGAGGCTGAACCGACCCCGGTCACGCCCCGGCGTGGGACGACCGACCTGCTGGTGCGGGTCGGCATGGGGGTCATCAACGTCGCCCGCGAGGCGGCCGAGACTTTCGGTTTCATCGGCCATCTGACCACCTCGGTGGGCCGGATGTTCGCCAACCCCCGCAAGATCCGCTGGGCCGCGATCTTCTCGTTGAGTGAGCGGGCGGGCCTGGACGCCCTGCCGATCGTCGCGGTCACTACCTTTTTCATCGGCGCCGTGGTCGGCCTTTTGGGCATCAACACCCTGCGGGAGTTCGGCGCCGAGGTGCTGGTGGTCGAAGGCACCGGCATCGCCGTGTTGCGCGAATTCGGCATCGTCATCACCGCGGTGCTGCTGTCGGGCCGCTCCGCCTCGGCCTTCGCCGCCGAGATCGGGGCGATGAAGATGCGCCAGGAGATCGACGCCATGCAGGTGCTGGGGGTTGATCCGTTCGACGCCCTGGTGCTGCCGCGCTTCGTCGCCCTGCTGCTGATGATGCCGCTGTTGACCTTCGTGGCCGACCTCGCGGGTCTGGCCGGCGGGGCCATGGTGGCCTGGAACGTCATCGACCTGTCACCGACCTTCTTCATGCAGCGCGTGGCCGACAACGTCGGCGCGGACCACTTCTGGGTCGGCCTGAGCAAGGCGCCGGTGATGGCCGCGGTCATCGCCGGCATCGGCTGCCGTCAGGGGATGGAGGTCGAGGGCGACGTGACGTCCCTGGGCGTGCGCGTCACCTCGGCCGTCGTCCAGGCCATCTTCGCGGTCATCGTGCTCGACGCCATTTTCGCCCTGGTCTACATGGAACTCGACATATGAACGCCGAGGACGATCACGGCGGGCTGGACGGCGACGCGCCGCCGATCGAGGTGATCGGCCTGGAGTCGCGCTTTGGCAGCAACGTCGTCCACAAGGACCTGAACCTCACCGTCAAGCGCGGCCAGGTGATGGGCGTCGTTGGCGGGTCGGGGTCGGGCAAGTCCGTGCTGCTCAACACCATCATCGGCCTCAAGCAGCCCGACGGCGGCACGATCAAGCTGTTCGGCGAGGATCTGCAGACCGCCAGCCGCCGCAAATGGTCGGCCATCAACCGGCGCTGGGGCGTGCTGTTCCAGCAGGGAGCCCTGTTCTCGTCGCTGACCGTGCGCGAGAACGTCGCCGCGCCGTTGCATGAGCATACCGCCCTGTCACGGGCCGAGATCAACGAGCTGGCGGATCTCAAGATCGCCCTGTCCGGCCTGCCGCCGCGGGCCGGAGCGCTGAAACCTTCGGAGCTGTCGGGCGGGATGATCAAGCGGGCGGCGCTGGCCCGGGCCCTGGCCATGGATCCGGAGCTGCTGTTCCTCGACGAGCCAACCGCGGGGCTGGATCCGATCGGTGCGGCGGCGTTCGACGAACTGATTCTCGATCTATCGCGTAGTCTCGGCCTGACGGTGTTCATGATAACGCACGACCTCGACAGCCTGTACACGATCACCGACGTTGTCGCCGTGCTGGCGGACAAGAAGGTGGTGGCGGTGGCGCCGGTGAAGGAACTGGAGCATTCCGATCACCCCTGGATTCAGGAATACTTCCTTGGGCCGAGAGGTCGAGCGGCGGCCAGCTCGCTGAAAGCCGCTGGGGGGCGGAGCGTCTGATGGAAAGAAACGCCAACTACGCCGTGGTCGGCATCGCATCCCTGGTCCTGGTGGTCGGGCTGGTGGTGTTCGTCGTCTGGCTGGCCCGATTGCAGTTCAATCGCGACTTCGACGTCTACGACATCCTGTTCGTCGGCCCGGTCCGCGGCCTGTCGGAGGGAGGTGAGGTCCATTTCAATGGCATCAAGGTCGGCGAGGTGACCAAGATCGCCCTCGACAAGCGCGATCCCAACCGGGTGATCGCCACGGCCCGGGTCACCTCCGACGTGCCGATCCGCGAGGATTCCTACGCCACCCTCGAGCCCCAGGGCATCACCGGGGTCAACTATGTCCAGATCACCGCTGGGACGCCGACCAAACGGCTGCTCAAGGAGACCGTGGAACCGGGGAAAATTCCGGTCATCAAGACCCAGCGCAGCGCCCTTTCAGACCTGCTGCAGGGCGGCGGGACGGTTCTGACCCGGACCATCGAGGCGCTCGATCGGGTCAACCAGGTCCTGTCCGACAAGAACGTGGAGACTTTCAGCGCCGCCCTCAGCGACGTCCAGGCGATCACCGCCGAGGCGCGCGAGCGCAAGCAGATCATCGCCGATGCGCAGAAGGCTCTGCAGAGCATCGATACAGCGGCGGCCGAGATCACCGAACTGAGCCGCTCGACCAAGGGTCTGGTCGATGGCGACGGCAGACGCACCCTGGCCGAGCTGAGCGAGGCCGCGGCCGAGCTCAAGGCGGCCACCCGCGACGCCCGGGCAATGATCGCCAAGCTCGACGGACCAACCAGCGAGTTCGCCGACACCGGCCTGCCGCAGCTGACCCGGGCCATCACCACCCTGCAGTCGACCGCCGAGTCGCTTGATCGCCTGGTCTCCGAGGTCGAGCAGAATCCGCAGGGCGTGGTCGGCAAGCCGCCCGCCAAGGAACTGGAGGTCCAACCGTGAGCCGTCGCCTGACCGCCGCAGCCCTCGCGCTGGCGGCCATCGCCCTGTCGGGCTGCATTTCGCTGTTTCCCAAGTCGGAACCCGCCCAGCTCTACCGGTTCACGGCGAGCATGCCGTCGCAGACGTTGGCGCCGGGCCCTGGCTTCGGCGTCATGCGGCTGGTCACCGGCTTTCCGCGCGCGTCCGCCGGGGACCGCATCCTGACGATCAACAACACCGGCGAGGCCGCCTACATCGCCGGCGCACGCTGGGTGTCGCCTGCGTCCGTGCTGTTCGACGAACAGCTCAGCGCCGCGTTCCACAGCGGCGGCCGCGCGCGGCTGATCAGCCGCGGCGAGGTGGTCAGGGCCGACGTCGCGCTGAAGCTCGACGTGCTGACCTTCGAAACCGTCTATGACCGGGGCCCCAAGGCCGCGCCGCAGGTGGTCATCACCGTGCGCGGCGTGATGACCCGCAACCGCGACCGCAGTCTCATCGGCGAACGCACTTTCAGCGCCCAAATCCGCGCCGGTGACAATCGGGTCGGCGCCATCGTCCCGGCCTACAACCAGGCCCTGTCCCAGGTGCTGGGCGAAGTCGTCGGCTGGGTCAATGCGGAGGGTGGGAGCGCGGGGTGACGTCAAACTGACAAATGCTCCCCGCTTGCCGGGGAGCTGTCAGGCGGAGCCTGACTGAGGGGTCAGAACCGGCGTCAGCGGTCAGATCAGGAACGCCGGCCTCGGCGGACAGCCGCATCTCGGACTGTCCGGAGGCGGCGGCGTTGGCCCCTCCACCACGCTCCGCGTGGTCCCCCTCCCCGGCTTCGCGGGGAGGATCACGCAATACTGAACAGCGTCTTCAGGTACGGGTTCAGCAACCGGCCCTCGGGGTCGAGCTCGCGGCGCAACGCGAGGAAGTCGTTCCAGCGCGGATACAGCGCCGCCAGGTCCGGGCCATTGAGCGAATGCAGCTTGCCCCAGTGGGGCCGCCCGCCGTGCCGCCGGAAGATCGGTTCGATCAGCTCGTAGAAAAAGGCGTGGTCGTCCTTGTACCAGGCATGGACGGCCACCGATCCCCGCGGCTCACCCTGGAACGGCGACAACCAGGCGTCATCCGGCGCGATGCGGCGCACTTCGATCGGGAAGAAGACGTCCGGCCGCTTCTGCTCGATGACCGCGACCACCTCCTTCAGCGCCTGCAGCTGGGTCTCGGCGGGCAGGTGGTATTCCATCTCGTTGAAGCGCACCGGGCGTTCGGTGGAGAGCAGCTTCCAGCCCTCGTCGACCGCCGTCTCTTCCTCGGCGCCGCCCAGCAGGGCCCTGGCCGCCGCCTTGCGCATGCCGACCGAGAAGCCCAGCAGATTGCGCAGGGTCTTGAGCACGTCGAGGAAGGCGTCGTCCTGGCTGGGCGGGCGAACCCCTGCAGGCTCGTCGGTTTCATCGTGGCTGATGTTGGCCGCAAGCCCGGTGAAGGGCACGGCGTAGAACTCGAAGTTGCGGTGGGTCTTCCAGCGCGCCTCCGCCTTGTCGAGGGCCTCCTCGAACGGCTCGATCCAGACCCGCCGACGCAGGCGACGGTTGGCGGTGGTGGTCAGCCGGGCCCTGGTGATGACCCCCAGCGCGCCCAACGACACCCGGGCGGCGTCGAACAGCTCGGGGCGTTTGTCGCCGTCGCAGTCGATCACCTGACCGGTCGCGGTGACCAGGGTCAGCGCCGTCACGTCGCCGTGGATCGCCTTGAGGGTCGTTCCTGTCCCGTGGGTCGCCGTGCCCAGGGCGCCGCCGAGGGACTGCTTGTTGATGTCGGGCAGGTTGGCCATGGCCCGCCCCTTCGCGGCCAGGGCCGGGCCAAGGGCCCCCAGGCGCGTGCCGGCCAGGACCGTCGCCTCGTCGCCGTCCCAGCCCACGATCCCGCTCATCGCGTCCAGCGAAACCAGGGTTCCCGCGGTGGCGCACAGGCCGGTGAAGCTGTGGCCGGCGCCGGTGACCCGGACCGGCGCCGGCGCGGCCGTCATCAGGGCGGCCAGCTCGCCCTCGTCCTTCGGCGCGGCGCGCAGAACCGGATAGCTGTGCTGGATGCCCGACCAGTTGCGCCACAGGGTGTGGCCCTTGCCGTCGCTGGAGGGCGGCGACGGCGGCTCGGGCTTCTCGCGGTTGGCCACGCCGATCGCGGTCGCCGACCCGGCCACGACGGCGACGCCGGCTCCTCCGGCGATCAACGCCTTGCGCCTCGAAATCATGTGAATCCCCGCCCTATCCGGCGGAGCCTTCCTGGTCCGCCATGAATCGTATCAGACCCTCGAAATCGGCCGGGGTGCAAGTCGCGCACTGACCGCCGGCGGGCATGGCGTTGAATCCCTGGATACTGTGGTCGACCAGCACCGGCATGCCCTGCTTCAGGCGTGGCGCCCAGGCGGCCTGGTCATGAACCATCGGCGCGCCGGACTGCGTGATCGTGTGGCAGGCCTTGCAGGAGGTCTCGTAGAGTTCCGCCAGCCGCGCGTCGGCGGGTTTCAGCAAGGCCGCCTGCTCGGGTGTGGGGGCGGGTTTCGGCGCGGGCGTGCAGGCGGCGAGGGCGAGGGCCAGCATAGCGATGCTGATGTCGCGTGCGTGGTTCGAGCCCCGGACTTGATCCGGGGGGCCTGACGGCCGCTCCTCACCATGACGGCCTATTTTGCAATCCACACTCTTCGTCATCCTGAGGAGCGCGAAGCGCGTCTCGAAGGACGCAGGACGGCCATGCAATCCCATCCCTACGCCTCCAGCCCGTGCAGCCGTTTGGCGGCCACCAGGGTGTTCTGCAGCAGGCAGGCGATGGTCATGGGCCCCACGCCGCCCGGCACCGGCGTGATCCAGCCGGCCACCGCCTTCGCCTCGTCGAAGGCCACGTCGCCGACGATGCGGGTCTTGCCGGCGGCGGCCCGCTCCGGATCGCGGGAGGGGAAGCGGGTGATGCCCACATCGATCACCGCGGCGCCGGGCTTGATCCAGTCGCCCCGGACCATCTCGGCGCGGCCCACGGCGGCGACCAGGATGTCCGCCTGGCGGCAGATGGCCGGCAGGTCGCGGCTGCGGCTGTGGGCGATGGTCACGGTGCAGTCGGCGGCCAGCAGCAGCTGGGCCATCGGCTTGCCCATCAGGTTCGAACGACCGATCACCACCGCGTGCTTACCGGTCAGGTCGCCGAGGGCGTCCTTGAGCAGCAGCATGCAGCCCACCGGCGTGCAGGATGTCAGGGCCGGCAGGCCGCTGGACAGCCGCCCGGCATTGGTCACCGTCAGACCGTCCACATCCTTGTCCGGCGAGATGGCCGCCACGATACGCGCCTGGCTGAGATGGTCCGGCACGGGAAACTGGACCAGCAGGCCGTGAATCGCCGGGTCGGCGTTCAGCCTTCCAACCAGGGCCAGCACCTCCGCCTCACTGGCGTCGGCGGCCAGGGTGTGGGTTTCGGAGTACATGCCGGCGGCGCGGGTCTGCTCGCCCTTGTTGCGGACGTAGATCTCGCTGGCCGGGTCCTCGCCCACCAGGACCACCGCCAGACCCGGGGTCAGGCCGTGGTCCGCCTTGAGCCGGGCGACCTCGTCGGCGATCTGTTCGCGCAGCCGCGCGCCAAAAGCCTTGCCGTCGATGATCGTCGCCTGCGTCATGCGAAAGAGTCTCCCGGAACCTTGCTGGCCCCTACCCGTTCGCCGGCCGCCACGCAATCGCAAGCCCGTCTGGCCTTCGGGCGAGGTCGTGCTATCTCCGGGGCATGGCCTCGCCCCCCGCAACCCGCGCTGATGTTGTCCTCGTGGGCGGGGGGCTGGCCAGCGGCCTGATCGCCCTGCGCCTCAAGGCCCTGCGCCCGGCGCTGACGGTCATCGTCGTCGAGAAGGACGCCACCCTGGGCGGGCGCCACACCTGGAGCCACTTCGCCTCCGACGTCAGCGAGGAGATCGGCGCCTGGCTGGCGCCCCTGATCGCCCATCGCTGGGACGGCTACGAGGTCCGGTTTCCCGGCCACCGGCGGGCCCTGACCACCCCCTATCGGGCCATTCCGTCGGACCGTTTCCATGAGGTCGTGTCGGGCGTTCTCGGCTCCGACGCCTGGACCGGCGTCGGCGTAGCGGCTCTCGCGGATGACGGCGTGACCCTCGCCGACGGCCGGGTGCTGGAAGCGCCCTGCGTCATCGACGGGCGCGGCCCTGCCCCTGCCCCCCACCTTGTGCTGGGCTGGCAGAAGTTCCTCGGCCAGGAGCTGGAGCTCGCCGCACCACACGGCCTGACCCGGCCGATCGTGATGGACGCCACGGTCGACCAGCTGGACGGCTATCGCTTCCTCTACACTCTGCCCCTGTCGGCGACCCGGCTGTTGGTCGAAGACACCCGCTACAGCGACGGCGAGGCGCTCGACCGGGCGGCGCTGGCCGCCGACATCGCCGCCTATGCCGCCGCCCAGGGCTGGGCGATCAAGGCGGTCGTCCGCGAGGAGGACGGCGTCCTGCCCATCGCCCTTGCCGGCGACATCGACGCTCACTGGCGCGCCGCCGACACCGCCCAGGTGGGCCTGCGGGCGGCGCTGTTCCAGCCGATCACCGGCTACAGCCTGCCCGACGCCGCGAGGCTGGCCGACGAAATCGCGGCGCTGCCCCTGCTGACCACCGCCACGGTGCGGGCGTGCGTCGAGGCGCGGTCGAAGCAGCGCTGGCGTGAGCGGGCCTACTACCGCCTGCTCAACCGCATGCTGTTCAAGGCCGCGACGCCGGGCCGGCGGTTCATCGTGCTGGAACGGTTCTATCGCCTGTCGCAGGGCCTGGTGGAGCGGTTCTACGCCGGGCGGATCACGCTGGCGGACAAGGCCCGCATCCTGATAGGCAAGCCGCCGGTGCCGATCGCGGCGGCCATGGCCGTGCTGTCCGAGCGATCGGTGCTTCCTGGGGGCGACAAGGCATGACGAAACCGCGCGCGGCGGTGATCGGATCGGGGTTCGGCGGGCTGGCGCTGGCCATCCGCCTGCAGTCGGCCGGCTTCGACACGACGATCTTCGAGGGCCGCGACAAGCCCGGCGGCCGCGCCTACGTCTGGGAGGAGCAGGGCTTCACCTTCGACGCCGGCCCGACGGTCGTCACCGACCCCGCCTGCCTGGAAGAACTGTTCGCCCTCTCCGGCCGCAAGCTGTCGGACTATGTCGAGCTGATCAGCGTCGATCCCTTCTATCGCCTGTGCTGGGAGGACGGGCACGTCTTCGACTACGTCAACGACCAGGCCCGCCTGGACGAACAGATCGCGGCGAGAAACCCTGCCGACGTAGAGGGTTACAAACGTTTCCTCGCCTATTCCGAAGAGCTGTTCCAGGAGGGCTACGTCAAGCTCGGCCATGTGCCCTTCCTCGACTTCAAGAGCATGATCGCCGCGGCCCCGGCGCTGATGCGGCTGCAGGCCTGGCGCAGCGTCTACGCCAAGGTCAGTTCGTTCGTTCAGGATCCCTACCTGCGCCAGGCCCTGTCGTTCCACACCCTGCTGGTCGGCGGCAGCCCGTTCGCGGCCTCCTCGATCTACGGCCTGATCCATGCGTTGGAGCGGCGCGGCGGGGTCTGGTTCCCGCGCGGCGGCACCCATGCCCTGATCCGCGCCATGGTGAAGCTGTTCGAGGACCTCGGCGGGACCCTGCGCCTGTCGACGCCGGTCAAGGCGATTACGACCGAGGGCAAGGCCGTCACGGGCCTGGCCCTGCCCGACGGGACCACCGAGACCTTCGACACCGTCGCCTCCAACGCCGACATCCAGCACACCTATGAAAAGCTGCTCGCGGGACATCCGCGCGGCCGGTCGGAAGGCAAGCGTCTGAAGGGCGCGCGCTGGAGCCCCTCGCTGTTCGTGCTGCACTTCGGCCTGAAGGCGCAGCATCCCGATATCCGCCACCACAGCATCCTGTTCGCCTCGCGCTACAAGGGGCTGATCGACGAAATCTACTCAAAGCCCAGTCTTCCCGAGGACTTCTCGCTGTATCTTCACGCACCTTGCGCCACCGATCCGGGCCAGGCGCCGGAGGGCTGCTCGACCTACTACGCCCTCTCCCCGGTGCCGCACCTGGGCACGGCGGACATCGACTGGGCCGTCGAGGGGCCGAAGTATCGCGACCGCATCCTCGACTACCTGGAGGCGCGCTACATCCCGAACCTCAAGCGGGACCTGGTGGTCAGCCGCATCTTCACCCCGGCCGACTTCCAGGGCGAGCTGAACGCCTTCCAGGGTTCGGCCTTCTCGCTGGAACCACTCCTGACCCAGAGCGCCTGGTTCCGGACCCACAACCGTGACGATGTGATCTCCAACCTGTATTTCGTCGGGGCCGGCACCCATCCGGGCGCGGGCATTCCCGGCGTGGTCGGCTCGGCCAAGGCCACCGCGGGGCTGATGATCGAGGACTACCTGACGTGACCGACCTGGCCGCGACCAGCCGCGAGACGATCCAGAAGGGGTCGCAGAGCTTCGCCGCCGCCGCCGCCCTGTTCGATCCGCAGACCCGCGCCGACGCGGAGATGCTCTACGCCTGGTGCCGCCACTGCGACGATGTCATCGACGGCCAGACCCTGGGCCACGACCGCGAAGTGCTCGAGCCGGCGGAGATCGAGCAGCGGCTGATCGGCCTCTATGCCCAGACCCGCGCGGCCCTGGCCGGGGAGCCGACCGAGGATCCGGCCTTCGCCGCCTTCCGCGAGGTGGCCCGCCGCCGGGCGATCCCCGAGCAGTACCCCATTGAGCTGATCGACGGCTTCGCCATGGACGTGTCCGGCCGCCGCTATGTGACCATCGAGGACACCCTGGAATACTGCTGGCACGTGGCCGGAGTGGTCGGGGCGATGATGGCCATCGTCATGGGTGTGAAGCCGGGCGACCTGGCCACCCTGCGCCGCGCCCAGGACCTGGGCCTGGCCTTCCAGCTGACCAACATCGCCCGCGACATCGTCGAGGACGCCCTGAACGACCGGATCTACCTGCCCGCTGACTGGCTGGCGCAGGCGGGCGTACCGGAGGCTGCGGTGGCTTATCCAGCGCACCGGGCCGCCATTGCCGGCCTGGCGAAGCGCCTGGTGGAGACCGCCGAGCCCTACTACGCCTCGGCCCGCTGGGGCCTGCGCGGCCTGCCCTTCCGCTCGGCCTGGGCGGTGGCGGCCGCGCGGGGGGTCTATCGCGAGATCGGGGTCAAAGTCGTGGCGCGCGGCGCGAAGGCCTGGGACGAGCGGGTCTCGACCAGCACGGCCGAGAAGCTGGGTCTGGCCCTCGGCGGCGGCCTGATGGCCCTGCGCGGCGCGACGCTGGACCGCTGGCGGAAACCGCCCGAGCGGCCGGCGCTGTGGAGCAAGATCTAGAGCGGCGCTTCGGTGCCGTCGGGCGCGGGGATGTGAAGGTCGATGTTACGGGCCTCCAGCTGCGCCTTGAGCCGCCGAACCGGGGGCGCCATGAGGAAGCCGAACGACACGCAACCGTCCCTGGCGTGAACCGCATGGTGGAAGCGGTGCGCCTGGATCAGGCGCTTCCAGAAGGCCGACTTGCCGCTCAGCGGCACCGGATAGCGGCGGTGCACCAGGCCATCGTGGAACATGAAGTAGATCGCCCCGTAGGCGGTGATCCCCAACCCGACCGGCAGCATCAGCGGCAGGCCGCCGTTGGTCCCCAGCCAGATGCCCAGGATCGCCGGCGCGGCGAAGACCACGGCGAACAGGTCGTTCAGCTCGAAGGCGCCCTGGCGCGGCTCATGGTGGGACTTGTGCCAGACCCACATGAACCCGTGCATGACGTACTTGTGCATGAACCAGGCGAAGCCTTCCATGAAGGCCAGCGCGCCCCCAAACAGGGCCAGGTAAATCGCGAACTGCAGCATCGGGACCTTCAGCGGATGAGGCGTGTGGCCTTTTGCGCCAGCATCAGCCCGGCAAGGCCGGTCGCCGCCAGCACGGCCCAGGCAGGATACACCGCCATGAGCTCCGCGTCCCGCCAGAGGATCGACTGATAGGCCTCGATCGTCCAGGCGTGCGGCGTGGCCCAGCCCACGGTCTGCAGCCAGGGCGGCATCAGGAAACGCGGCACCATGCTGCCGCCGATCGCCGCCAGGATCAGGATGATGAAGGTCGACAGCATCTGGGCCTGGTCGCGGGTCCGGCAGAAGGCGACGATTCCCAGCGCCAGACCCGCGGCGCAGACCGAGGCCAGCACCGTCGTGACCAGCCAGGGGCCGATATGCTGCAGCACCGGAACGCCATAGACCAGCTGGGCGGTGATGAAGATCATCGTCGCCTGCACCACCCCCTGGGCAGTCAGGAACAGGAACTTGCCGGTGACCACCGGGCCCATCCCCCGGGTTCCGGCGAGGATGCGGTCGGCGATGCCCGAGCGGCGCTCGTCGATCAGCGACAGGGCGCCGGTCATGGCCGAGAACAGGGCGAACAGGATGCTCACCGCCCCGGCGTAGTAGGCGATGGTGCCGCCACCCTTCTTGGCCCCGGTGATATCCTCGCGTTCGAACAGGCCCGGTCTGGCCGCGCCGGCCCCGTCCTTCGCCAGCCTGGCCTTGGCCGCGGCGACAACCGCCATCTGGCGGGACGTGAAGCCGCCCACCGCCGGCGCGGTCTCCACCAGGGTGCGGTCCAGCAGCACGTCGGGCAGGGCGCGGGCCATGGCCTGCTGCACCCGGGCCATGGTCAGGGGGGCGGCGACAGCCCGGCTGGGATCGGACACCACCACGATGGGCGAATCCGACGCGCTCGGGTCGGCCCGCACGATGATCCCCGCGTCGGCGCGGCCGGCCTTGACCAGGGCGCGGACCCGCTCGCCGGTATCCGGGTCGGTGCGTTCAGCGCGCAGGTCAGGATCGGCCAGCAGGGCGTCGACCAGCCGTCGCGAGGCGGGCGTATGGGCATCGTCGGCGATGGCCAGCTTGAGCCTGATATCCTCGCCGGTCGTCCCGGCGAACACAGCCGAGAAGATCAGGAACACCAGCGGCGGCAGCAGGAAGGTCATCACCAGCGCGCCGCGGTCCCGCCACAGCGCCAGCGCCATGACGCGGAACATGGCCAGGATCATGCGGCTCGACTCCAGTCGGCGACCAGGCTGAACAGATTCTGCAGCGACGGCGCCCGCACCCTGATTTCCCGCGGGATGAGGCCGAGGCCGCGCAGCCGCCGGTCCAGCTGGGCGGCGGCGTTGTAGCCGTCCAGGTCAAGGCGGGCCCACAGGTTGCCCTTGCGCCGTTCCAGCCCCTCCGCGGCCAGGATGCTCTCGCCGTCCATGTCGGGCTCGAGGTGCATCTGGACGAGGATTTCCATTTCCTGGCCGAAGGCCTGCTCGATCAGGCGCCGCGGGACGCCCTCCAGCACCTTGCGGCCTTCGCGCAGGAAGCCGACCCGGTCGGCCAGCGCCCCGGCCTGGTCCAGGTCGTGGGTGACGATCAGCACCGCCACCCCGGTGTCGCGCAGATTGCGGATCACCGTGTCGAGCGCCTCGCGGGCGTCGATGTCCACGCCGACCGTCGGCTCGTCGAGGATCAGCAGCTGCGGGCGGTGCAGGATGGCGGCGGCGATGTTGACCCGCCGGCGATAGCCGCCCGACAGGTGGCGCACCGGCACATGCTCGCGGTCGGCCGTGCGCGTCAGCTGCATGGCGCTGGCGACGGCCGGGGCCAGGTCGCAACGCATGACGCCGGAGAGGCGGCCGAACACCTCGAGGTTCTCGCGCACGGTCATGTGGCCGTAGAGGGCGATCTCCTGCGGCACGAGACCCAGGCGCGCCCGCGCGGAGGCGGTGACGAAGGGGTCCTGGCCGTCCAGCGCCACCTCCCCGCCGGTCAATTTGAACCGGCCGCAGATGGCCCCGACCAGGGTGGATTTTCCCGCCCCGTTGGGACCCAGCAGGGCGTAGATCTCGCCCGGATGCACTGTCAGATCGACGCCGCGCAGAACCTTGCGGTCGCCGTACTGGTGCTCGGCGCCCCAGACGTTGAGGATCGGACGGTCGGTCACGCCGCGGCCTTCCTCGCCTCGAAGAGGGCCAGAACGTAGGGGGCGAGGAGCCCCTTGCCGACGCCGGCCCCGGCCAGACCGGCCCGGGCCGCCTCGAGGTGGCCCTCGAGCGCCGCGCGGGCGCCGTCGAGGCCGAGGACGGAGACCACGGTGGCCATGCCCGCGTCCTTGCCCAGGTCCTTGCCCAGGTCGGCCCCGCCTGCGACGTCGAGGATGTCGTCATGGATCTGGAAGGCCAGGCCCAGGCAGCGGGCGAACTCGCCCACGCCTCGCACGGCCTCCTCGGATGCTCCGGCGATCAGGGCGCCGGCCTGGGCCGCGGCGACCATCAGGACGCCGGTCTTGCGATGATTGAGCAGCTCAAGGTCCGCCGGCGAGCGGTCCCGGCCGCGGTCCTCCAGGTCCATGGCCTGTCCGGCCACCAGGCCGTGGAAGCCCACCGCCTCCGACAGCCTGCGAGATAGCTCGGTCTTCAGGGCGGGCGTCAGGCCCTCGTCCTCGGCCAGCACCCCGTAGGCCCGATTGAGCAGGCCAACCGAGGCGAGGATGGCCGTCGCCTCGTCAAACTCGCGGTGGGTCGTGTTGCGGCCCCGGCGCAGATTCGCGTTGTCCATACAGGGCAGATCATCGAGAATCAGCGAGGCGGCATGGACCATCTCGAAGGCGCAGGCGGCGTCGAGGGCCATCGGCGGCTCGGCGCCGAACTCGCGGGCCGCCAGCAGGGTCAGCATCGGCCGAAACCGCTTGCCCGGCGACAGCAGGGCGTAGCGCGCCGCCTCGGCCAGCCGGCGCGGGTGCTCGGCGCGGTCCGGAGTCAGCTCCGCCAGCCGGCGCTCAACGGCGGCCCGGCATTGCTCGATGAAGGCGGCGTCGTCGTCCATGCCCCCCGCGGCGCTGTTCAGCTGTCCCCCAAGCGGACACGCCATTTGACGGACGGCGTCAGGCACCGTCAACGGAAGATGCAGTTCCTGTGCAGATGGCCGGGTCTGTTGCTGGATAGTCGCTCCCCCCCGGGGGAGCTGTCGCCGCGAAGCGGTGACTGAGGGGGGCTCCTGCGGGCCATCGACAGCCCCCCTCCGTCTCGGCTTCGCCGAGCCACCTCCCCCTGTGGGGAGGGACTTTTTTGGGGCTGACCTAGGCCGCCACCGCCTCGCCCCATTCGCTCCAGCCAAGCACCCGCGGGGTTTTTGGCAGGTACATGCCGTCGCTGTCGGCGATGGAGAACCCGGCCCCGCTGACCGCGGAGGTGATCGGCCGGGTCAGGTGGCAGCCGCCGGCGATGGACTTCCACATCGGTTCCAGCCGCCGCTGCCACTTCACCACCTCAGGGTCGGGGGCCAGGCCGTGTTCGCAGAACAGGAACCGCCCGCCGGGCTTGAGCACCCGCTTGGCCTCGCTCAGCGCCTTGGCCGGCGACTGCACCGAACAGAGGGTGAAGGTGCAGACCACGCAGTCGAAGCTCTTGTCCGCGAAGGGCAGCGCCTCGGCCGTCCCGTCCTGGATGTCGACCTTCAGCCCCTCTGGACGCTCGGCCGCCGCCGCCACGGCCCGCAGCTCGGCCGATGGATCGACGCCGGATACGCTCTCGACCTTGGCCGGATCATAGAATTGCAGGTTCAGGCCGCCGCCGATGCCAAGCTCCAGCACCTTGCCGGCGGCCCTGGGCACGACCTTCACCCGCTGCTTCATGATCGGCTTGCTGGCGCAGGCGCAGCCGATCAGGCGGGGCATGATGTGGCGGTCGTAGAAGGAGGTCATGGCAGGCTGTCTCTCATCCATTTGGCCACCGCCCAGGCATGGCCGTCGTGCCTCAGGCGGCGGATGGCCTCGTCCGGATCGGTCCAGACCAGGTCGTGATCGTCCTCGATCTTGAGCGACGGATCCTCGCCTGTCACCTCGACCGCATGGACGCCGGCGATGTTGTTCACCGGTTCGCCGTCGGAGAGGACGAAATACTGGCGGATGGCGGCGATCCGTCGGCCGGCGGACACCACCAGACCCGTCTCTTCGCCGAACTCGCGGACCAGGGCCTGGATCTCGTCCTCGCCGGGGTCGATGGCCCCGCCGGGCAGGTCCAGCCAGTCCCCGCCCTCGGCGGGCCGGACCCGAACCACGGCGATCAGCCCCTCACGCACAGCGATGCCAAACGCCGCCGGCCGCTCGCGGTGGGCGGCGCCCGGGACCGGCTCGCCAAACTGCGGCATCAGTCCGCGCCCAGCATGGCCTCATAGGCGTCGACCTTGCCGGACTCGACGTCGGCGACGCTGACCTCCGGCCAGCCGACCTTGGCGTTCGCGCTGGCCCGCCAGGCCTCGACGATCAGGTCGCGCAGCTCGGTGGCGCCCGCCCCGATCCGTTCAGCGGCGAAATCGGCGCCGCGGGTCTGACCGGGCCGCAGGGCGCCGTCCTTCCACAGGGCGTAGAGCGGCTCGACGAAGGTCTGGGTGCGAATCAGGTAGGCGATCGCGCGCTTCTCGACCGGGCAGCCGCAGGAGGCGAACGGCTTCATCGTCGGTCGGGCCATGTCGATGGTCACCGCGCCCTTGACGAAGGCGCCCTCGAACGGCCCGTGGATCCGCTCGGTGGTGTAGCCCTTCGGATTGGGATAGTCGCCCCAGCCGTTGTAGTGCGTCGTCGCATGCAGCGGCTGGCTGCCGTCGCCGACGAAGTGGGCCAGGTTGGCCAGGTTGGCGATCAGCAGGGCCTCGCGGCGCATGCGGTCGCGCTTGAACCAGGCCTTCTGCGCGCCCTTGCCGTATTTCGCCCCGGCCACGTCGACCCGCCACATGGCGAAGTCCTTCACCAGCTGCTGGTAGCCGTCGACGATGGAAAACTGCAGGTAGCCAGCCTTCCAGCTGTCGGTCCCGGCGGCCCGCAGCGCGGTTTCGTACTCGGCGCGGGTGGAGGCCAGGTCAGCGAACACCGGCCCGCCCAGCACCCGTCCCTCGTCGTCGATATCGATGAAGTGGGCCGGATCGCGGTTGCTGTCGTGGATCCTGCCGGCGCCCTTGGAGCGGTCCGGCTCGCGGGCCAGTTCACCCATGTCCTGCATCGCCTTCTTGCCGCGCAGGAAGGCGGGGACCTCCTCGGGCAGGGCCTCGACGGCCAGCACCCCGATGATGCGGTGGCCGGTGTTGCCCCAGGAACTGGCGGCTGCGGGCGTCAGGGCCAGGCCAACGGCGGCGGCCAAGGCGGCGAAACGGAAGGCAGGGCGCATGACGGTCCTCAAGACGGCGAGACCTGACGCTCTAGACGATGCCCAGCGCGGCCTCAACGCGCGCCACCCAGGCGACCACCCGCGGCCAGGCCGCCAGGTCGAAGCCGCCCTCGTGCGCCACCCGGGTATAGGCGACCAATGAGACGTCGGCGAGACTGACGCTGTTACCCACCAGGAAGTCGGTTTCCTCCAGCCCGTCCGCCAGCCGCTGCAACGCCGCCTTGCCGCGCTCGACCAGCTTGCTGTCGAGCTCGTGGCGCGGCTTGCCCAGATAGGCCATCTGAAACCGGGCCACGGCGACATAGGGCTCGTGGCTGTACTGCTCCCAGAACAGCCATTCGAACATCTTCGCCCGGTCATAGGAATCAGCGGGAATCAGGTCCGATCCCTCGGCCAGATGGACGATGATCGCGTTGGACTGGGCCAGCGCCCGACCGTCCGGCAGGATCACCAGCGGAACCTGACCGGCCGGATTGAGGGCCAGGAAATCGGGGGTGCGGGTCTCCGCCCGGAGCACATCCAGCTCGCGCCAACGGTATGGAATCGCGAGCTTTTCCGCCGTCCATTTGACCTTCAGGCAGTTGCCCGAAATGCTGTCGCCATAGACCGTCAGCATCAGTTCAGTCTCCCATAGATTGAGCCCAGCGGGTTGTTTCGCGCGCCGATGGCGGATAGAGACCGCCCCACGAGAAACAAACAGGGGGGCGCGTTTGAAACGCATCCTGCCATGCCTCGCCGCGCTGGCCTTCGGACTGTTCACCCCGCAGGCATTCGCGCAGCCGATGATCGACCCGATCGGCGACCTGATCCAGGACGCCTTGCGGGAGTCCGCCGAAACCATCACCGAACTGGCTCCCGACTGGGTGCTCAAGGCCACGCTGTATCACAGCGGCGCGCCGGGCGTCGGCGGGCGCGATTCGCTGGGCTGCCCGACGGTGGCCATGCGCACGGCCGCCACCGACCGCACCCTGGTGCCCCGCCGCACGATCCTGTTCATCAAGGAAACCGTCGGCATGCCGATGCCCGACGGCCGGCCGCACGACGGCTACTGGTACGCCTCCGACGTCGGCGGCGCGATCAAGGGCGCCCGCATCGACCTGTTCACCGGCTCGAGCCGCGGCTCGATGGCCCCGATGATGAGGCTGAACCTCAAGGCCGTGACGGTCTCCAGGGTGGGGACCTTCGAAGGCTGCCCCAAGGCCGACGTCCGCATCGCGGCCCGCTGAGATGATCATCGTTACGGGCTGGATCCTCGCCCGGCCCGAGACCCTCGCCGAACTGATCTCCATCGGCCAGGAACACAGCCGCCGCTCCCGCGCCGAGCCGGGCTGCATCAGCCACGACCTGTACATCGACAGCGAAAACGGCCTGCGGCTGTTCTTCTTCGAGCGCTGGGCCGACCGCGCGGCGCTGACGGCCCATTTCGCCGTGCCGGAGTCGAACGCCTTCATGCGGGCGGTGCGCGGTTTGTCAGCCGAGGGATCGAAGGGGCCGCAGATTTTCGACATAGCTCCGTGAAGCCTAATCCGGGGACAGTTTACCTATTTCGCCCCGCTCCCGCTGGCTGGGGACGCCGGGCTGGAATGCGAAATAGGTAAACTGTCCCCGGATTAGGCCCCGAACTAGATATCCCCGCCCACGTTCGGCGGCGAAGGGGCGCGGGCGACGTGGATGCCGCATTCGGTCTTGTCCTGCCCGGCCCAGCGGCCGGCGCGGACATCGGCGCCGTCTTCCACCGGCCTGGTGCAGGGCCAGCAGCCGATCGACGGGAAGCCCTGGGCCACCAGCGGGTGGGTCGGCAGGTCGTACTCGGCGATGTAGGAGTCCAGGTCTTCCTTGGTCCAGTTGGCCAGCGGATTGAACTTGGTGTGAGCCTGCGCCTCCTCGACCACCGACAGGCGCAGGCGGTCGCCGCCGTGGAAGCGCTTGCGGCCGGTGATCCAGGCGTCGAAGCCCTCCAGCGCCTTGGCCAGCGGGATCACCTTGCGGATGTTGCAGCAGGCGTCGGTGTCGGTCTGCCAGAGGTCGGCCTTGGGATCGGTGACGGCGATGTCGGCGAAGCGGGGGCGCAGGTCGCGCACGTCGGTCAGGCCCAGCCGCGCGGCCAGCTGCTGGCGGTAGTCGAGGGTCTGGCCGAACAGCATGCCGGTGTCGAGGAACAGCACCGGGATGGCCTTGCTGACCTGGCTGGCCAGGTGCAGCAGCACCGCCGACTCCGCCCCGAAGGACGAGACCAGCGCGAGTTTGGGCCCGAATTCCTTGTAGGCCGCCTCGATCACCGTGCGCGGATGGGCCGCGCGCAGTTCGGCGTCCAGCCGGGCGGCCAGGGGGACGGGCCTGTCGAGTTGATCGAAGGGCATCACCCCCGCGCCTCGAAGACCGGCGCGCGGGCGTCCGCCGCGCGCTGGTAGACATGGCGAAAGCGGCCGGCGGCGGCGGCCCAGTCTTCCGCCGTCGATCCGTCGGCCGCCGCGAAGGCGTCGATGCCGCAGCGAACCATGAAGCCGGCCTGCTCGCGCAGGACATCGCCGACCGCCCTCACCTCGCCGGCATAGCCCAGCCGCTGGCGCAGCAGGGTCGCGGAGGTGTAGCCGCGGCCGTCGCGGTATTTGGGGAAGACCACCGCCACCACCGCCAGGCGCGGCAGGTCGTAGGCCAGGTCCTCGACAGCCTCGTCAGCCTGCACGCGGACCCCGACCTGGCGTCCGGCGCCGATCAGGGCGTCGCCCTCGGCCTGGAAGCGGGTCATCGACAGGATCACCGGCCCGGCGGCGGGAATGGCGTCCTCGTCGGCGACGTCGGTGAAGACGTCCTCAGCCGGGCTGTAGACGCCGCCCTGAAGCCTAATGAGCGTCGGCATAGACGGCCTCCTTGAACGGGGCCATGCCCAGGCGGCGGACGGTGTCGAGGAAGCGTTCCTCGCCCTGGCGCACATTGAGATAAGTCTCGACCAGGGCTTCGACGGCGTCGGGCACCTTGTCGGCGGACATGCCGGGGCCGAGGATCTGGGCCAGCGACGCGTCCTCCTGGCCCGAGCCCCCGAGGCTGAGCTGGTAGAATTCCTCGCCCTTCTTGTCGACGCCGAGGATGCCGATGTTGCCCACATGATGGTGGCCGCAGGCGTTGATGCAGCCGCTGATCTTGATCTTCAGCTCGCCGATCAGCTCGGCCCGATCGGCGTCCTCGAACCGTTGGGCGATGGCCTGGGCGATCGGGATGGCCCGGGCGTTGGCCAGGGCGCAGTAGTCCAGCCCCGGGCAGGCGATGATGTCGCTGATCAGGCCGATGTTGGGGGTGGCGAGGCCTGCCCCGGCCAGCGCGGCGTGCACGGCGGGCAGGTCGTCCAGCTTGACGTGCGGCAGGACCAGGTTCTGCTCGTGGGTCACCCGCACGTCGTCCAGGCCGTAGCGCCCGGCCAGGTCGGCGACGAGGTCCATCTGGTCGGCCGAGGCGTCGCCCGGCGTGGCGTCGTGGGCCTTGAGCGAAATCTCGACGATGGCGTAGCCGGCCTTCTTGTGCGGCTTGACGTTGTTGCGCGCGAACCGGGCCAGCGCCGGGCTGGCGGCTTTGGCGGCCTCGAAGGCTTCCGACCGGGCCGGCAGGGTTTCGAAGGTCAGCGGCGTGAAGGCGCCGCGGATGCGGGCCAGCTCGGTGTCGGGCAGGTCGGCCAGCGGGGTGTCGATCCGGCTCCACTCTTCCTCGACCTGACGGGCGAACTCGTCCTTGCCGAGGGCCGCGACGAGGATCTTGATCCGCGCCTTGTACTTGTTGTCCCGCCGGCCGTGGCGGTTGTAGACGCGCAGGATGGCCTGCAGGTAGCTCAGCAGGCTGCCCACCGGCAGATGCTCGCGGATGGTCGGGCCGACGTAGGGGGTGCGCCCCTGGCCGCCGCCGACGATCACCTCGAAGCCCAGCGAGCCGTCCCGCGCCCGGCGCAGGACCAGGCCGATGTCATGCACCCGCGCCGCCGTGCGGTCCTTCGCCGAGGCCGTCACCGCGAACTTGAACTTGCGCGGCAGGAAGCTGAATTCCGGGTGCAGGGTCGACCACTGGCGGATCACCTCCGACCACACGCGGGGATCGTCGATCTCCTCGGCCGTGGCCCCGGCGTAGGGGTCGGCGGTGACGTTGCGGATGCAGTTGCCGCTGGTCTGGATAGCGTGCAGGTCGACCTCGGCCAGGGCGTCGAGGATCGCCGGGGCGTCGCCCAGCTTGATCCAGTTGAACTGGATGTTCTGCCGCGTGGTGAAGTGGCCGTAGCCCTTGTCCCAGGTGCGGGCGATATGGGCCAGCCGGCGCAGCTGGCGGCTGTCCAGCGAGCCGTAGGGGATCGCCACCCGCAGCATGTAGGCGTGCAGCTGCAGGTACAGGCCGTTCATCAGCCGCAGAGGCTGAAACTGGTCCTCGGTCAGCTCGCCGGCCAGGCGGCGGGCAACCTGGCCGCGAAACTCGGCCGCCCGGTCGGCGAGGAATTCCCTGTCGATGGCGTCGTAGCGGTACATGCGCCTACTTCCTGCGGATCAGGTCGACACGGCCGGTCGAGCGGGCCGCGCCGGTGGCGGCGAGGATCGCCTCGACGCCGGCGCCGCCCTCGGCCTGTTTGCCGTGGGTCGGTTCATTGGTGGGGCCCAGCGCCCGCAGACGCTCGCGGTAGCTGACCGGGGCGAAGCCGCCGGGGGCCTCGACAATGTCGATCAGATAGGGCTCGACGATCACCGTGGGCTGGGCCTTGGCCGTTTCCACGGCCTCGGGACCGGCGGCGTCATCGTCGGCGAAGAACTGGGCCTCGGCGAAGCGCTCGATCCAGTCGCCGGCCTGCCAGAACACGACCTCGCCATCGATCAGACGGTTTGCGGTGAGGGCTTTCATGCGGAGCCCCTCTGCGTGGTTCGAGACGCGGCGCTGACGCGCCGCTCCTCACCATGACGAACACTGTGCAGCCCACCCTGTTCGTCATCCTGAGGAGCTGACGAAGTCAGCGTCTCGAAGGACGCACTGGCGAGGCTCATCGCTTCACCCACGATCAACAGCGCGGGCCCTGACAGCCCCTCCGCCGTGACCGCCAGCCGACCCAACGTCGTCGGATAGCGCGCCTCGTCCGCCCGGCTGGCGTTGACGACGATCAGCGCCGGCGTGGCCGCGTCGCGGCCGGCGGCCATCAGGCGGCCCGCGATCCGGCCGGCAGTGGTCAGGCCCATGTAGATGACGACGGTCTGGTTGGCCCGGGCCAGGTGATCCCAGTCCAGGTCCGGCTCACCGTGCGCGGCGTGGCCGGTGACGAAGGTCACCGCCTGGGCCAGTCCCCGGTGGGTCAGGGGCGCGCCGGCGCTCGCCGAGGCGGCCAGGGCGGCGGTGACGCCGGGCACGACTTCGCAGGCGATGCCGGCGGCGCGGCACTCTTCCAGTTCCTCGCCGCCGCGGCCGAAGATGAACGGGTCGCCGCCCTTGAGCCGGACCACGTCCAGGCCCTGGCGGGCGAAGGCCACCAGCAGGCGGTTGATGTCGTCCTGCGGCAGGGTGTGGCGGTTCTTGCGCTTGGCCACGTCGATCAGGCGCGCGTCCGGCGCCGCCATGGCGAGAATCTCGGTCGAGACCAGGCCGTCATGGACGATCACCCCGGCCGCCGCGATCAGCCGGGCGGCCTTGAGGGTCAGCAGCTCCGGATCGCCCGGGCCGGCGCCCACCAGCCAGACCTTGCCGGGCCGGGCGGCGGTCGTCGCGCCGTCGAGCGCGATCAGGCGACGGGGCTGGGATGGTCGAGAGACCCGGGACATGGTGCGATAGTTTCTCTATAAGAGTCTGACGAGTCGGGGCGGGACGGACCGTGAAGATCCGCCCCGCCACCCGTCCGATGACGAAAAGGGCCAATGCGCCACCGAACGGTTGTAAACTGGGAGCGAGGCGCCCACTTCGCAAACCAAGAGTTCTGCCGGGGGCCTCAGGATTTCTATGGAACGAACGATCGAACGCCGAAGGCTTCCGCCGCTCAACGCGCTGCGCGCGTTCGAGGCCGCCGCCCGGCATCTCAATTTCAGCCGCGCCGCCGACGAACTGTCGGTGACGCCCGGCGCCGTCAGCCAGCAGATCCAGAACCTGGAAGACTACGTCGGGGCGGCCCTGTTCAAGCGCACGCCCAAGGGCCTGTTGCTGACCGACGCGGCCCAGACCGCCCTGCCCGCCCTGCGCGAGGCCTTCGACCGCCTGGCCGAGGCGGCCAGCCTGCTGACCGCCGCCGTCGATGGCCGCCGCCTGACCCTGACCGCCGCCCCGTCCTTCGCCGCCAAATGGCTGGTCCCGCGGCTGGGCAAGTTCGAGGAGGCCCAGCCGCAGGTCGACGTCTGGCTCAGCGCCGGCATGGAGGTGGTCGACTTCGCCAGCAACGAGATCGACCTGGCCATCCGCTACGGCGGCGGCCGCTATCCGGGGCTGGAGGTCACCCGCCTGCTCAGCGAGACTGTCATTCCGGTGGCCAGCCCGGGCCTGCTTGAGGCAAATCCGCTCAATGATCCGTCGGACCTGACGGGCCACATCCTGCTGCATGACGGCTCGCCCGACGCCGACGACTCCTGCCCCGACTGGGCCATGTGGCTGGCCGCCCGAGGGATCAAGAATGTCGATGGTACGCGCGGGCCGCGCTTCAATCAGTCGAGTCTGGTGATCGAGGCGGCGATGAACGGCCGGGGCATCGCGCTGGCCAAACGCACCCTGGCCCAGGCCGACCTCGACGCCGGACGCCTGGTGACGCCGTTTCCCATCGCCACCGCCGTGGACTTCGCCTATTACGTCGTCCACCCCAAGACCAAGGGACGGCTGCCGCAGGTGAAGGCGTTCGTCTCCTGGCTTTCCGCGGAGGCCGCCGCCCATGAGGCGGCCCTCCAGACCATGGACAACGGCGCCGGTATCTGACGTGGCCAGAGATGTTTTGAACGGGGCCGACGCCCTCCCTGTTGATGGGCGCGTCGCGCCCGCCGACTGCACCACCATGGCCGAGGTCCGGCAGGGCGTGGACGCCCTCGACCGCGCCCTGGTCGCCCTGCTCGCCGAGCGTCAGGGCTACATGGACGCCGCCGCCCGCATCAAGACCGACCGGCACGTCGTGCGCGACACGGCCCGCATCGAGGACGTGGTCGCCAAGGTCAAGGCCGCCGCTCGCGAGGCCGGCCTCTCCGAAGCCATCGCCGAACCCGTCTGGCGCACCCTGATCGACCGCTGCATCGCCTATGAGTTCGGCGTCTGGGACCGGCTGCGCAGCGAATAGCCCCTGTCATCCCGGCCGCAAGCCCGCGCAGGTGGGCTGGAAAGCCGAGCTTTCACACCGCCAGTGGAGCGGGCTAGCTGTCGAAGCTATCAAGGTTGTTCGCCCGGGGTCGGGTTGAGAGAGTGGGGCCAGCTCTCGCAGCACCATCCTCACCTCAACACCACCGCGGGTAGCTGCCCATCGCCGTTTCGCCTCCGCCAATCCCGCCTTAAAGTAGAAATGCCGCCGCGCACGACCTGGTGGACAAGGCCCGTAAGGCGAGAGGAGATTAGAATGCGAGGAAGAATTGGTGTCGCACTTGCTCTAATCGCCATTTTATTAGCCGCAGCGATTTGGTCAACGGTACATGCCGGAGGCCGGGTCAATGCTGCCATAGCAATTCTCGAAAGGTCGCAAGCGGAACCGGGGACGCCCCTGGCATTGACGCGGATATTGGGGAGATATTCTGGCCTCGAGAGCCGCGCACAATACTCCGACGCTCGGGAATTGTTTAGACGTGCGCGAATCGACCAAGTTTACCGTGCCGCATTATACTATAAGACGCGTCAAGAGTTGCTTGGTGGTGGCGCGACAAGCCAAGATGACATCGACCTGAAAAGTCTTGTATGGTCAAAAATAGCAGAAATAGACGCTGAAAATAAACTCTGGCTAAAAGCTACGCTAGCGCGGATCGGGTGGTTTCGAATATCGATATACGGCTCTTCTGCCTCCCATGTGGCTTGGCTGATAGTTCAGCATGCCGATCAAGATCCTACCTGGCAGAAGGAAGTGCTTGAAGTCCTGAGACCCCTCGCGGCGCAAGGCGAGGTGAGTTGGCGGGACGTCGCATATTTAGAAGATCGAATCGCCGCCGCCGAATCGAGACCTCAGGTGTATGGCACCCAAGGAAAGTGCCAAAGTGGAGCTTGGAGTCCGTTCGAGATTTCCGACCCCGAGCAAGTTGACGAGCGTCGAATCGCTATTGGACTCGCGCCAATAGATGAATATGCAAAGCAATTCAAAGACATGTGCAGTGGTGGGTAACTCGAAATGAGCCGAGGCCCAGATTCAGTCCGGAGTCTATCTGGGTCCCGGATAGCCGCTGCGCGGCTTCCGGGATGACAGTGTTTGAGGTTTGAGCTGAAGCCGTCGGGCTGAAACCGAGTAGCCACTCGCACCGGAATCCGGACACCCTTCCGCCTCTTGGGGAGGCAGGCCATGCCGCGTTGGGTGTTTGTCGTCATTGGACTGATCGGGGTGGCCCTGATCGCCTGGGGAATCACGACCAGCAAGCCGCCGCAACAGGCGGCGCCGGCGCCCGGCGGCGTCTTCGCCCTGGCCGACCTGCACCGCCTGGCCGACGTCGCCGAGCCGGTGTTCGCACCGGACGGCGAGAGCCTCGTCTACAGCCTGACCACCGATAATCTCGAGACCGACGCCCAGGTCAGCGACCTGTGGCGGGTCGACTGGGCGAGCGGCGAGGCCAGACAGCTGACCCGGACGCCCAAGGCCAGCGAATGGGCCCCGGCCTTCAGCGCCGACGGCAGATGGCTCGTGTTCCTCGGCGACGGGGACGGCGACGACGACACCCAGCTCTGGCGTATGCCCGCGCGCGGGGGCCGGCCCAAACAGGTTAGCCGCCTGCCCGGCGGGATCAGCGACTTCTCCCTGTCGCCGGACGGCCAGAAGGCCGTGGTCGTGGCCGAAACGGGCGGCCCGCAGGCCAACGCGGCCGGGACCACCCCGCCGATCGTCATCGACCGCTTCTGGTTCAAGGAGGACGGCCGCGGCCATCTCGACACCCGGCGCCAGCAGCTGTTCATCGTCGACCTGCGCACCGGCAAGGCCAAGGCCCTGACCAGCGGTGACTTCGACCACTGGCTACCCAGTTGGTCGGCGGACGGCCGCTCGATCGCCTTCGTCTCCAAGCGTGGCGGGCCGGACCCGGACCGCAATCTCAACTTCGACGTCTTCGTTGTCCCGGCATCCGGTGGCGCGCCGCGGCGGATGGGCGATTTCGCCGGCGCCGACGGCGACCCCACCTGGGAGTCGCGCCCGGCCTGGTCGCCGGACTCCAGGCGACTGGTCTGGCTGCGCTCTGACGAGGACCGCTGGATCTATTACACGACGGGCCAGATGGTCGTGGCCGATGTGGCGACCGGCCACGCCAAGCCCGTCGCCTGGATCGACCGCACCTTCTACAGTCCGCGCTGGTCCGCCGACGGCAAACAGCTGCTGGCCCTGGTCGAGCAGGACCGGGATACCTGGCTGGCGCGGATCGATCCCGCCAGCGGCCAGATGGCCTACCTGACGCATGGCGCCCACTTCGCCTACGACTTCGCCGTCGGTCCCCGGGGCCGGCTGGCGGTCCTCGATGGCGGGTCCGACGCGCCTTATGAGCTGCGCACCGTCGGCGCGGCGTCCAGGCCCCTGACCCGGCACAACGCCTGGCTCGGCCAGCGAAAGTTGGCCGCCACGCGGGACGTCAGCTTCGCCAACGGCGGGGCGGAGATCCACGGCATCCTGACCCTGCCGCCCGGCTATGTGGCGGGCCGGCGCTACCCGGTGATCGTGCGGCTGCATGGCGGACCGGTCTATCAGTACAGCCACGAGTTCATGGCCGACTGGCAGCTCTACGCCGCCGCCGGCTACGTCGTGCTGGGCATCAATCCGCGGGGATCGTCCGGACGGGGGGCGGCCTTCTCCCGCGCCATCTACGCCGACTGGGGCAATGTCGACGTGGCCGACGTGAAGGCCGGGGTCGACTGGCTGATCGCCGCGGGAATCGCCGATCCAGAGCGGCTCGGCGTCGGCGGCTGGAGCTACGGCGGCATCCTGACCAACTACGTCGTCGCCAGCGACCCGCGTTTCAAGGCTGCGGTCAGCGGGGCCGGCATGGCCAACTTCCTCGGCGGCTACGGCGCGGACATGTACGTGCGCGAATACGAGGCCGAGCTCGGCCAGCCCTGGCGGAACACGGCGCTGTGGACCCGGCTCAGCTACCCCTTCCTGCAGGCCGACCGGATCAGCGCGGCGGTGCTGTTCCAGTGCGCCGCGAACGACGTCAATGTGCCCTGCATCGGCGCCGAACAGATGTACCAGGCGCTGAAGTCACGGGGCCTGGACACGCGCCTGGTGGTCTATCCCGACGAGACCCACGGCCTGTCCGTGCCCAGCTACCGCGCCGACCGGCTGAAGCGGAACCTCGACTGGTACGATCGGCATCTGAAGTAGGATGCTCCCCCCTTGGGGGAGCTGTCGGCGAAGCCGACTGAGGGGGTCCCCCGAGACCGGAGCGGACCCCCTCCGTCACTGCTTCGCCAAGGCTATGCAGCGCCACCTCCCCCGATGGGGGAGGATCTTAGCTCCTCAGCGACCGCAGCGCCTTCTCATGGCGATAGGCGGCGATGTCGAACAGGGCCGCGTCGAGGGCCGCGTGGACGCCGGGCAGGGCCTGGGGGCCTTCCCTCTCCGCCCGCTCGCAGGCCTCACCCAGGGCGTGGGCCCCCACCCCCCGCGCCGCGCCCTTCACCGTATGGACCGCGTCGCGCCAGCCTTCCGAGGCGCCATCGAGCATCGGCGACCACATGGCGGCCTGTTCCTGGAATAACTCCAGCACCTCGTCGACGACCTCGGAGTCGCCCGCGGCGAACTGCTCCAGATAGGGAAAATCGACCGCGCCCGTGATGTCCCGTCTGGCCATGCGTATCGCCCTTGCGTCCCCGAACTATTCGGCTATGTTCCGCGCCCTCGCCGCCGGGCCTCGACAAAGCCCCGACCGTCGATACGGGTGCATAGCTCAGTTGGTAGAGCAGCTGACTCTTAATCAGCGGGTCGTAGGTTCGAATCCTACTGCACCCACCACTTTCGTGGTGGACCAACCCTCCGGACAATCAGGATCGCGGCGCGTTCGCGCGGCGTGAGCCGACTCGAGGCCAGCCCACGCCGCCTGCCCCCTAGCTGTAGACGAAGGCCGCGTCGTCCAGGTCGATGGCGGGGATTTCGTCCTTCTCGGCCCAATAGTCCTGGGTGTGCTGCCATTCGGGCTTGTCGCCCTTCTTCGGCAGCAGGTGCATGCCGCGCATCAGGTAGCCCGGATTGAAGTTCTCCGGATC
Organism: Caulobacter sp.; assembly: GCA_030678995.1. Taxonomy (GTDB): domain Bacteria; phylum Pseudomonadota; class Alphaproteobacteria; order Caulobacterales; family Caulobacteraceae; genus Caulobacter. The sequence continues at coordinate 72,529 of JAUXTQ010000007.1, read as the reverse complement.
CATCCAGTCCGACAGGGGCATGTCGCGATCCTGCGGCCGCAGGGCAACGGTGACCACCTCCGCGCCCTTCTTCTCCATGTGGTCCAACAGACGGCAGACGAAGTCGCCGATCAGGTCGGCCCGCAGGGTCCAGCTGGCCCGGAAGTAGCCGAACACCCAGACCATGTTGGGCACGCCGGTGAACATCATGCCGCGATAGGTCACCGTGTCGGCGAAGTTCAGCGGCTTGCCGTCGACGACGAAAGCGATGTCGCCCAGGACGCTCAGGTTGAAGCCCGTGGCGGTGACGATGATGTCGGCCTCCAGCTCCTGGCCGGATTTCAGCAGGATGCCGTTCTCGGTGAAGCGGTCGATCTCGTCGGTGACCACCGAGGCCTTGCCCGAGACCACGCCCTGGAACAGGTCGCCGTCCGGCACGAAGGCGATGCGCTGGCGCCAGGGGCGGTATTTCGGGGTGAAGTGCTTGTCCACATCGAAATCCGGACCGACGAAGGCGCGCACGCCCGCCAGCAGTTCCTCCTTGACCGCCTCGGACTCCTCCACCGCCCGTTTGGTGAAGGCGGCCTGATCGAACAACACCTTGCGGCGGACAATCTCGTGGATCCAGGTCTCGTCGATCTCCAGCTCGCGCAGGGTGTTGGCCAGCTCGTTCTCGTTGCGGCCGGGGATGAAATAGGTCGGCGAGCGCTGCAGCAGGGTGGTGTGGGCGGTGTCGCCGGCGATGGCGGGGATCAGGGTCGCCGCCGTGGCGCCCGAGCCGATGACGATGACCTTCTTGCCCTTGTAGTCGAGGTCCTCGGGCCAGGTCTGCGGGTGGACGATCTTGCCCTTGAAGGTCTCCATGCCCTCCCATTCGGGGGTGTAGCCCTCGGAATGGCGGTAGTAGCCTTGGCACATCCAGAGGAAGCCCGCGGTGAAATGCACCGTCTCGCCGGTATCGGACCGCACCGCCTCGATGGTCCAGCGCCGGTCAGGGGTCGACCAGACCGCCGAGGTGATCTTGTGGCCGTAGCGGATGTGCTTGTTGAGATCGTTCTCCTCGATCACCTCGCCCATGTATTTGAGGATTTCCTCGGCGCTGGCGATGGGCGCGCCGATCCACGGCTTGAAGCGATAGCCGAAGGTGTAGAGGTCGCTGTCGGAGCGAATGCCGGGATAGCGGTGCATCCACCAGGTGCCGCCGAAATTGTCGAGGGTCTCCAGCACCACATAGCTCGTGCCGGGGCGCTGCGTGGCCAGGTGGTAGGCGCCGCCGACGCCGGAGATTCCGGCCCCGACGATCAGCACATCGAAATGTTCGGTGGTCCGGGCCGTGGGCCTGGTCAGGGTATCGGTGTCGGTCATGGGGCAGATCTTCTTTTTCTTGAGCTTCCGGGATGTTTCCTGGCGGCCAGAGTGTCTCCCCCGGCTCAGGTTATCGTTGATCAGGATCAAGCCAAAGCCAAGCCCCTCGAGTCGGATGCGACGGTCAGAACCGAAGTTCGATCAGAAAAAAGGGGCGGCGCCGTCGGCAATCGACGGCGCCGCCAAGGCCCGAAGCGAGAAGGGGGGAGCCCCGCTGACGGACGCGACGCCCGAGCTCCGTCCGGAGCTGCGCCATGACGAAGGACTGATGGCCGGGCTTGTCGCCAGTGGGGCCGGTTCACGTCCTGTTCGGGACCGGAGTGTTTCAACCCTCCGCCGAATGTGGCGGAAAGCGGTGTCAGGCCGGGCAACGAACTGACCCCGGTCCGATCGCTCGAACCGGGGCCGCTCACGGCGGGTCGGCCAGGACGGACCGCCCGCAGGGACCCTGGACCCCCTCCGACAGGAAACCAGGAGACCCTATCAAGCCGGGGAATCGGCGACCGTCAGCCGCGCGATGATCCGGGGACGGATTTCGCGTCAAATCCCTTCGCGGTTGCACAATTTCGCGGCGTCGGCGGCCCGGCCTGCGCAGGCGATAGCCACACACCGCCCGGAATTCTGAATGAATCCCGCGACCCGGCCCAGGTTGCATCGAACCGCCGTTTTTGCGATGCAGCGTGCCTTCATGACCCAGCCCGCCTCCTCATCGCGCCGAGCGGACCTCGACTGGATCCGCGTGGGGGCCTTCGGCCTGCTGATCCTGTTCCACATCAGCCTGGTCTACGCGCCCTGGGACTGGCACGTGCACAGCGCCCACACCTTCGGCTGGCTGGAGGAAGCGACCCTGGCCACGGGCCCCTGGCGCCTGACCCTGCTGTTCCTCGTCTCGGGCGCGGCGCTGCGCTTCATGAGCCGCCGCTATTCCGCGACCCAGGTGCTGCGCGCCCGAATGGTCCGGCTGGTCCCGCCCCTGCTGTTCGCCATCCTGTTCCTGGTGCCGCCGCAGTCCTGGCTCGAGGCCGTCGACAAGGACAGCTGGAGCGCGGGCCTGCCGGCCTGGTGGCTGAAGGAGTTCAGCCCCGCGGGTATCGCCGACGGCGTGCCGCTCAATCACCTGTGGTTCGTTCTCTACATCGGCGTCTACAGCCTGGCCGCCGTGGCCCTGATGGCCCGCCCCGCCTGGCTGGCGGCCCTGGAGGGGTGGCTGGTCCGCACCCTGACCGGCTGGAAGATGCTGGTCCTGCCGATCCTGTTCTTCGCCCTGTCGCGGCAGCTGATGTTCCCGTGGTTCGGTCAGACCAATCAGCTGCTGGCCGACTGGTATAACCACGTCGCCTACCTCGGCGCCTTCCTGTTCGGGTTCGCTGTCGCAGGCCGCGAGGAGATCTGGCGCGCGCTGGAGCAGCAGCGCTGGCGGGCGGTGGCCGTGGCGGCGGTCAGCCTGCCGGTCCTGATGGCCCTGACCGCCGTCGCCGGCGACGACCATGTCGGGCTCTGGATCAGGCGCGGTGTCTATGGCGCCAACCAGTGGGCCAGCATCGCCGCCATCCTGGCGTTCGGCAGCCTGCACCTGCGCCGCGCCGACGGGCCGGTGCTGCGCTACCTGACCGACGCGGTGTTTCCGCTCTATCTGGCGCACCAGACCCTGCTGGTGGCGGCGGTCTTCGTGGCCAAGCCGCTGCACCTGCCCGCCATCGTCGAAGTCGCCTGGCTGCTGACCGCCACCATCGGCGGCAGCCTGCTGGTCTATGAGGCGGTGCGGCGCATCGGGCCGATCCGGCCGCTTTGGGGGCTCAAGCGCCTGCGGCCGAAGTCCCTGGTCACCGCCCAGCCGGCCGTCCGGCCCGCCGAAGCAGCGTGACCATCTTCCGGCGACGGCGGATCCTGCTGCGGGTCGGCATCGCCGCGCCGATCCTGGCGCTCGCCACCACCCTGCTGGCCGTCTTCCTGTTTCCGGGTTTCAACCACGCCACCCAGTTTCTCAGCGAACTTGGCGCGAACGGAGCGAAGCACCCGCAGGTGTTCAACGCCGGGGTCGCCGCGGCCGGCGTCGGCGCGGGAATCGCCGGGATCGGCTTTGGCCTGGCCATCCTCGCCCTGGACGGCTCGCGCATCGCCGCCGCCCTGACCGCCCTGGCCTTCGTGCTGGCGGCGGTGGGGATGGTCATCTCGACCCTCTACCAGTGGCCCGACCCGCGGCATCTGGCGATCAACCTGGGCCTGGGCATCCAGCTGGCGCCGCTGTTCCTGCTGTGGGGCCTGCGTCGGGCGGCGGGCGTTGACCGGCTGCGCGGGTTCCTGATCGCCGCCTTCGTCCTGATGGCCGTCCTGACGGTGATCACCAGGCACCTGGTGTTCCCTGGCACGGTCAATCCGCAGAACGTCGGCTGGTGGGAGCGGGCCTTCGCCGTAACCCTCGTCGGCTGGGTCGGGGTGGCGGCGTTTCTGCTCGAACGCAGGCTGATCTCGCTGGCTTCGGAGCGCGGCGGAGGGTGACTCGGCGGGCCTGAGTCGTCCAGCCGGACGACGGTCGGCGGTCACGGGTGCCTCTCATTTGCGTGATCGGCGTTCGATCACGAACCGATCACGACCGATTTTGCGGCGCCGCCACGAAAAAACGCACTTTCTGCACAGGTTTTGGACGAAACCGCTTGCGAGGTTGCACCGCAACATAACATAAGCGTGATCACTTTTCGCGGGCTCAGCAGGCCTCGGATTCCCTCTCGATCACGGCGACCTTGATGGACGGCACGAGCAACCTGGCGATCCAGTACGACGCGGAGGCCTATGCCCCGTCGTACACGCCGGCCGCGCCCGAGCGCGAGCATCTGCCGACCCCCGCGCCGCTGGCCATGCCGCGCCAGACCCTGGGCGAAGACGGGGTGATGTCGGGCCGCGCCCCGACCACCGGCCCCGCCGACATCGCCGTCCGCCGCGCCATCCTGTTCGGCGCCACCCTGGCCCTGACCGTCCTCGCCTCCTGGGAGCCGGTCAGGCTCTATGCCCGCGATGGCTTCCTGCCGCTGGAGATCGTCGGCCTGGCCCTGTTCGAGGTGTTGATCACGGCCATCGCCTGCTGGTTCTGCAGCGCGGCGATCGGCCTGACGGTCCTCCTGACCCGCGGCGACAGGGACGAGCTGGGCTTTGGCGCCGTCGCCCCGCGCCCCGCCGTCCGCACCGCCCTGCTGATGCCGCTCTACAACGAGGACGCCCAGGCCTCCTTTGGCCGGCTGGCGCAGATCGAACGGTCCCTGTCGCGGCTGGGCACGACCCAGGCGTTCGACATCTTCGTCCTCAGCGACAGCACCGACGAGCGGGTCGCGGCCCGCGAATGGGCCGCCTTCCAGGTCTTCCGCCTGCAGTCCAATTGCCGCGTCTACTACCGCCGCCGCCGCGAAAACACCGAGCGCAAGGTCGGCAACCTGTCGGACTGGGTCCGTCGCTTCGGCGCCGCCTACAGCCACATGATCGTGCTCGACGCCGACAGCACCATGACCGGCGAGACCATCCTGCATCTGGTCGATGGCATGGAGCGCCACCCGACCATCGGCCTGATCCAGACCACACCGGCGATCGTCGAGGGCAAGACCCTGTTCGCCCGCGCCTCGCAGTTCGGGGTGCGCCTGTACGGCCGGGTGGCCTCGGCGGGCCTGGCCTGGTGGTCGGGCTCGGAGGCCAGCTACTGGGGCCACAACGCCATCGTCCGGGTCCGCGCCTTCGCCGACTGCTGCGGCCTGCCGAGCCTGCCTGGCCGCAAGCCCTTCGGCGGCCACATCATGAGCCACGACGTGGTCGAGGCCGGCCTGCTGCGCCGCGGCGGCTGGGGGGTGCATGTCGCGCCGACCCTGACCGGCAGTTACGAAGAAACGCCGCCCAGCCTGCTGGAGTTCATGAAGCGCGAGCGCCGCTGGTGCCAGGGCAACCTGCAGCACATCGCCCTGCTTCGCGCCCCGGGCTTCCACTGGATGAGCCGCTTCCAGCTGATCGTCGGGCTGATGGCCTACCTGGCCTCGCCCCTGTGGCTGATCTCGCTGGCCGTGGGCCTGTTCATCCAGGTCGGCAACAAGGCCGACTGGGGCGGCTGGTGGTACCTGACCCACCCCGAATTCAACGCCGCGATGTGGGTCGCGATGCTCACCACCGGCATGCTGCTGGGCCCCAAGCTGATGGGCCTGGCCCTGGTGCTGAGCCGCAAGGCCGAGCGCCGCGCGTTCGGTGGGACGAAGACCCTGCTCAAGGGCGCCGCGACCGAGATGGCCCTCTCCGCCCTGACCGCCCCGATCTACATGATCGGCAACACCCGGGCGGTGTTCGAGATCCTGCTGGGCAAGGACGCTGGCTGGCATGCGCAGAACCGCGACGCCGACGGCCTGAGCCTGACCGACGCCAGGCTCAATTTCCGCAACGAGTTCTTCGCCGGCCTGTTCTTCGTGGTCCCGCTGGTCACCCGCCCGGACCTGCTGCTGTGGATCCTGCCGATCTTCGCGCCGATGCTGTTCGCAGCACGCATCGCCGCCTGGACCTCCAGCCGCGCCGCCGGCGAAACGGCCCGCAAGGCCGGCCTGCTGCTGACGCCGGAAGAGCTGGCGGCCCGCGCGCCGACGCCTGTCGGAGCTGAGGTGGTGCCGATGCCGGTGCGCGCCGTGAACCCACTTGCGATCGCGGCGGAGTAGCCCTCTTACCTCTCCCTCTTGGGAGAGGGGGACCGCCCGAAGGGCGGTGGAGTGGGAGGCGCGAACGTTGGCAGGGTCATCCGGAATGGGTTGAGGCGCACGCGGTCAATCGAGCACGCAGCAGCGCATCCCACTCCACCATGCTGCGCATGGTCCCCCTCTCCCAAGAGGGAGAGGTAAGGGTCAGGCCGGCTCCGTCACTTTCGCCGACGCCGCCTCGAGCCTCGAAGCCAACGCCGAATGCTGCGCCCACAGTTCCGCCGGGAGCCGTTCGCCGAATTTGGCGTAGAAGTCCGGGATCAGTCCCGCTTCCTCGCGCCAGACCTCGACATCGACCGTCTTGAGCAGCTTCAGCTGGGCTTCGGTCAGGCCAAGGCCGACGGTGTTCAGCGAGCCCGGCGCGGGCAGGTTGCCGATCGGGGTGGCGATGGCGTCCGCCTCGCCTTCCAGCCGGTCGAAGATCCATTTCAGCACGCGGCTGTTCTCGCCGAAGCCCGGCCAGACGAAGCGGCCGTTCTCGTCCTTGCGGAACCAGTTGACCATGTAGATGCGCGGCAGCATCGCGGGGTCGGCCTTCTGGCCCATGTCCAGCCAGTGACCGAAATAGTCGCCCATGTTGTAGCCGCAGAAGGGCAGCATGGCGAAGGGATCGCGGCGCAGCTCGCCGACCTTGTTCTCCGCCGCCGCGGTGCCTTCAGAGGCCACGGTGGAGCCGAGGAACACCCCGTGCGCCCAGTCGAAAGCCTCGGTGACCAGCGGCACGGCGCTGGCCCGACGACCGCCGAACAGGATGGCGCTGATCGGCACGCCGGCGGGGTCGTCCCACTCCGGCGCGATCACCGGGCACTGGCCGGCGTGGACCGTGAAGCGGGCGTTGGGGTGGGCCGCCGGCTCGGCGCTCTCCGGCGTCCAAGGCCGGCCGCGCCAGTCGGTCAGGCGGGCCGGCGTGTCGTGGGTCAGGCCCTCCCACCAGACGTCGCCGTCCTCGGTCATGGCCACGTTGGTGAAGACGGTGTCGTGGCTCAGCGCCTCGATGGCGTTGCGGTTGGTGGCCATGCCGGTGCCCGGGGCGACACCGAAGAAGCCGGCCTCCGGGTTGATGGCGTAAAGCCGGCCGTCGTCGCCAAAGCGCATCCAGCAGATGTCGTCGCCGATGGTCTCGGCCTTCCAGCCCGCGATGGTCGGCTGCAGCATGGCCAGGTTGGTCTTGCCGCAGGCGCTGGGGAAGGCCGCCGCCACGAACCGCTCCTCGCCGGCCGGCGAGGTCAGTTTGAGGATCAGCATGTGCTCGGCCAGCCACCCCTCGTCGCGAGCCATGACGCTGGCGATGCGCAGGGCATAACACTTCTTCCCGAGCAGGGCGTTGCCGCCGTAGCCCGAGCCGTAGGACCAGATCTCCCGCGTCTCGGGATAGTGGACGATGTACTTGATGTCGTTGCAGGGCCACGGCACATCGACCTGGCCGTCCTCGAGCGGCGCGCCCAGGGAATGGACGGCCGGCACGAAGAAGCCGTCCTCACCCATCTGGTCCAGGGCCTGCTTGCCCATGCGGGTCATCACCCGCATCGAGATGGCCACATAGGCGCTGTCGGTGATCTCCACGCCCAGCGCGCTGATCGGGGAGCCGATTGGCCCCATGCTGAAGGGCACGACGTACAGGGTCCGGCCGCGCATGCAGCCGTCGAACAGCAGCTTCAGATCGGCCCGCATCTCGGCCGGATCCAGCCAGTTGTTGGTCGGGCCAGCGTCAATCTCGCGCTCGGAGCAAATGAAGGTGCGGCTTTCGACCCGCGCCACGTCCTTGGGATCGGAGGCCGCATGGAAGCTGTTGGGGCGCTTTTCCGGATTCAGCCGCTTGAGCGTGCCCCCCTCGACCAGCTGGCTGGTCAGCGCCTCCCATTCGGCGTCGGATCCGTCACACCAGTGGACCCGCGCGGGTTTGGTCAGGGCCGCGATCTCGCGCACCCAGGCGAGCAGCCGCGCGTGTCTGGTCGGAGCCTGGTCCAGGCCCGGTACCGTAGTTTCGCCGCCCATCACCGGCGTCCTCCATTTTGTATCGGGCGTCATTGCACTGGCCGCTTGTGCGGCTCTTGGGTCAACGCCTTGCGCGGGTCTTTGGGTAGCCGCCAGGGGCGGCGCGGGCAAGCTGAAAGCTCAGCACGGGGACATGCACTTCAGTGCGTGTCCCCTCTGGCGGACCGGGGAAACGCGTAGCGGGATGCGCGTTGCGCTGGATGGCCTGCCGGGACAGGATCAACGGATGGCGACGCGGGGAGTCGGATGCGCTGGATCTTGAGGAGCCTGCTGGCGCTTGTTGGCCTGGTGATCGGCGTCGCGGCGACGGTGCTGGTCATCAGCCTGGTCACTGCGCCGCGCGGGCCGGACCTGACCCCGCTGATCGAAAAGGCCCGCAACTACGACGTGGTCATCCGCCGTGACCGGTTCGGCGTGCCGCACGTGCTGGGCAAGACCGACGCTGACGCCGCCTTCGGCCTGGCCTTCGCCCATGCCGAGGACGACTTCGAGACCATCCAGACCGTCGCCCTGGCCACCCGGGGGACCCTCGCCGCCAGCGAGGGCCCGTCGGCCGCGCCCGGCGACTACATCGTCAGCCTGCTGGACGTCTGGGGCACGGTGAACCGCCGTTACGACCGCGACCTGCCCGCCGACGTGAAGGCCGTGCTGCAGGCCTATGCCGACGGGATCAACTATTACGCCGCGCGCAATCCGGGCAGGGTCGCGCCGGGCCTGCTGCCCCTGACCGGCAAGGACATCGCCGCCGGCTTCGTGTTCAAGACGCCGTTCTTCTATGGCCTTGACAGCGAGCTGAAGGCGCTGGCCTCGGCCAGACCGGACGGCCTGCCCAAGGGCTCCAACGGCGTGGCCGTGGCCCCGTCCCGTTCGAGCGACGGCGCGACCCGTCTGCTGGTCAATTCCCACCAGCCCTATGCCGGCCCGGTGGCCTGGTACGAGGCGGTGGTCGAGAGCGGCGAGGGCTGGCACGTGGCCGGCGGCTTCTTCCCCGGCTCGCCCTTCATGCTGCACGGCCACAACGCCCACCTCGGCTGGGCCAACACGGTCAACAACCCCGACCTGGTCGACGTCTTCCGGCTGACCATCAACCCGGACAACAAGGACGAATACCGCCTCGACGGCAGATGGCGGAAATTCGAGACCTCCACCGCGAAGATGCGGATCAAGCTCTGGGGACCGTTCAGCTGGACGGTCCACAAACAGGTGCTGCGCTCCGAGCACGGGCCGGTGATGCGCACCAAGGGCGGGGTGTTCGCCATCCGCTACGCCGGCATGGACGATGTCCGCCTGGCGCAGCAGTACTGGCGGCTGAACCGGGCCGACGATCTGGACCAGTGGCGGGCGGCCATGGCGCTGCAGGCCCTGCCGAGCATCAACTACATCTACGCCGACGAGCGCGGCAACGTGGGTTACGTCTACAACGGCCTGTTCCCCAACCGCCGCGAGGGCCTCGACTGGAGCGGCGTCCTGCCCGGCGACCGATCGGACCTGATCTGGCGGGGCTACCTGCCGTTCGACCGCGTGCCGCAGGTCTGGCGGCCGGCCGGCGGGCTGGTGTTCAACGCCAACAATACGCCGTTCCAGGCCACGGCCTTCGGCGACGGCCTGGATCCCAACGCCTACTCTCCGGCCATGGGCATCCAGGCCAACATGACCAACCGGGCCCTGCGGCTGGTGGAGACCTTCGCCGCCGACGCCGAGATCACCCCCGAGGAGTTCCGCGCCTACAAGTATGACCTGGCCTACAGCCCCCGCTCGGCGATGACCGCGGTGATCAGCGAGCTGCTGGCGCTGGACGCGAAGGGCGATGCCGACATCCTCGCCGCCCAGGCCATCCTGCGCCGCTGGGACTTCCGCACCGATGTGAAGAACCGCGCCGCGGCCCTGGCCGTGCTGACCGCCAGCCCGCTGATCACCGCCCGCGACGCCGGCGAGAAGGGCCCCTCGCCGCTGAAGTCGTTGCGGGCCTCGATCAAGCTGCTCAAGGAACATTTTGGACGGCTCGACCCCGAATGGGGCCAGGTGAACCGGCTGCGTCGCGGACGCGTGGACCTGCCCATTGACGGCGGTCCGGACGTCCTGCGCGCCGTCTACGGCAGCGCCGATCCGAAGGGCAAGCCGGACGGCCGGCTGACCGCTCTGGCCGGCGACACCTTGATCATGTTCGTCACCTGGGACCGCCAGGGGGTGCTGTCGAGCCAGAGCATCCACCAGTTCGGCACGGCCACCCTGGACGGCGAAGCGCCCCACTACGACGACCAGGCGCCCCTGTTCGCCGCCATGCGGGTCAAGCCGGTGCTGTTCACCGAGGCCCAGCTGGCGGGGAACATCACCGAGACCTACCGGCCGGGACAACGCGGCGGCTGACGCCGGGTCATGGTTGCCACGCAGCGCGCGCGCCCTACCATCCTTCGCGAAAGCGGAGGAACACGCCGTGTCCGACTATCATGACGTGGTCATCGTCGGCGGCGGCATCGGCGGGTCGGCGCTGGCCGCGACCCTGGCCGGGGCGGGCATCGACGTGCTGCTGCTGGAGCAGAGCGAGGTCTACGAGGACCGGGTCCGCGGCGAATGGATCGCGCCCTGGGGCGTGGCGGAGGTGCGGCGCCTGGGCCTGCTGGAGACCCTGCTGGACGCCGGCGCCCACTACCTGGGCCGCCACATCACCTATGACGAAACCCGCACCCCGGAGGAGGCCGAGGCCAGGACCCTGCCGCTGGGCATCTTCCTGCCGGACGTCCCCGGCCCGCTGACCATCGGCAATCCGCACCACTGCCAGACCCTGTTCGACGCGGCGAAGCGGCGCGGCGCGGCGACCCTGCGCGGGGCGGTGGTGACGAGGGTAACCGCCGGCGCCGCGCCGTCGGTGACATATCTGCTCAACGAGGTCGAACGCACCGTGCGCTGCCGGCTGATCGTCGGCGCCGACGGCCGCACCTCCCGGGTGCGCGAAGCCTGCGGCGTCACCCTGCACCAGAACAGGCCGCACCACTGGTTCGCCGGCATGCTGGTGGACCAGGCCCACGACTGGCCAGACGACCTGCAGGCCATCGGCACGGAGGATGACTTCGCCTTCCTCGCCTTCCCGCAGGGCGCCGGCAAGATCCGGCTCTACGGCAGCTATGCCCTCGACCAGCGGCGGCGGTTCTCCGGGCCGGACGGCCAGACGCTGTTTCTGGAGGCGTTTCGTCTCAATTGCGCGCCGATCAACGACGCCATCGCCGCCGGCGCCCCCGCCGGGCCGGTGCTGAGCTACTTCAACAACGACGCCTGGACCGACGAGCCCTTCGTCGAAGGGGTCGTGCTGGTCGGCGACGCGGCCGGCTGGAACGACCCGATCATCGGCCTTGGCCTGTCGATCACCTACCGCGACGTGCGCACGGTGCATGACGTGCTGACCGGCGGGACCGACTGGTCGCCCGCGGCCTTTGCCCCCTACGCCGAAGAGCGGGCCGAACGGTTGCGCCGCCTGCGGTTTACCGCCGCGATCACCTCGACACTCGACGCCGAGTTCAGCCCCGAGGCCAGGGCCCGCCGCCGCCGGTATTTCGAACGCAGCGAAGCCGACCCGTCCCTCGGCATGCACGCCTTCGCGGTCATGGCCGGCCCCGAGACCCTGCCCGCCGAGGCCTTTACCCCCGAACACCGCGCCAGGGTGCTGGACTGATGAACATTGAGGATTTCAACCGCCGCTGGTTGGCCGCCTGGACCGCCAAGGACGTCGAGGCCCTGATCGGCTTCTATGCGCCGGGCTGCACCTACAAGGATCCGCAGACCGCCGGCGGCATCGTCGGCCACGACGCCCTGAGGGCCTATCTGACCGGTCTGTTCGCCGCGACGCCGCCGATGCGCTATGCGCCGGAGACGGTCTGGGCCATCGATAACGGCTTCTGCGGCCGGTGGTATTGCACCATTGCCGGCCCGGACGGCGAGACCCGCATGCGCGGTTTCGACCTGGTGGAGTTCGACGGCGACCGGATCGGCTGGAACGAGGTCTACGTCCACCCGCTGCCTTGACGGGCGACCAAGCCAAGTCTCGAAACCCGAAACGGGCTGCTGTTTCCGGGGGTTATGCACCGCTTGTACCTCGCCCGCCTCGCGAGCAGACTTGCGCCGGTCCGCCCATTCGTTAACCTTCGTTGTGCGGGAGTAGGGGTTAGAGGTCCGGCGCCATGCGCGCACTGAAGGCCACGGCGGTGTTTGCGGCCACGACGCTGGGGGCGGCTGTCCTCAGTTCGGCCTCGAGCATGAGCGCGGCCACCGACGGCCTGTCCTCCGAGTCACTTCTCGCCGGCGCCGATATGGAAGCGGCCTTCAGTGGCTCCGCCGCCCGGGTGAGCGACGATCCCGACGCTCCGATCCGGACCGGCCGCTGGGCCGAGGACGCGGCGCCGGTGGAACTGGCCGGAGGCCCGGCCCAGGTCGCCGCCGCGGCGCCCGAACCGATCCTGCTCTCCCGCCCCAACGCCCCCTCACCGGAACAGCGGCAGGTCGCGGTGCTCGACTCGAGGCTTTCCGGCCCGGCGCCAACAGGCGCGGCGGCGGTGCCACTGTCACGGGTGTCCTGGGCGCCCGCGGCCCGGCCGCAGGCCTACACCGCCGCCCCCCGCATCGACCTGACGATCAGCGACCAGAACATGGCCGCGCCCGGCTCCGGCCTGGACGTCAGCTCCAGCGTCTTCAGCGAGCCCCTGGCCATCGTCCGGTCGGGCCGACCGGTGTTCGACGTCAAGCGCCTGACCCTGCGCATCGGCCCCAGCGACTCCGTGCGCAAAAAGGGTCGCTGGTTCGTCTTCGCCGCCGGCTCTGGCGAGGCCTTCGGGCTCAACCTGGTCCGCGACCCGCTGCGCGGCTGGCGGCCCGCCGGCTGGTCCGTCGAGCAGCTGGCCGAGTTCGGCAAGGCCCAGCTGGGCATCGGCTGGCGCAGGGGCGCCCAGCAGGTGTCGGTCAGCGCCGCCCGTCGCGAGATCAGCGCCTACGGCGTCTCGCGCGAGGACACGATTCTGGGCGTCACCTTCTCGGTCAGCGGCAAGCCGCCGGCCCAGCCGCGCTACGAACAGCGCCTGCCCCGCGCCCGGTAGGTCCAGTCGGCAGTCATCGGCCAGATATCCGATTGTCCCCGCCAAAGCGGGAGCAATCGGCTCTGGAAGGCCTCACTGCCGCCAAGGCCCTGGCGACATGTCAACCAAGGATGAGGCCAGACCGGGACAAGCGGCGGGACCAGACCATCGCGGCGGTCAGTAGACGCGAGAGGGCAGCGTCGGGTCCCGCACCTTGCGCGCGCTCTCGGCGCCGGTGACCGGCAACCCACTCGGGTCGAGCAAGCCGACCTGCACAAGCACGCCAGCTTGATCCCAGTAGATGTGTTCGTGGGAGATCTTGCCGTCCTTGAAGCCGACGATCACGGCGACGGCCATCTCGACCGACCTGCCGGTGGGCGCGACGCCCGGCAACAGCCAGTCAATCGTGGTTGTGTGGGTGAAGCTGATAAAGAACTCATCGACCACCTGGTCTTCCCCGACCGTACGGGAAATGCTGACCATCTCCACGTCGGGCGGAAAGAACTTGCCGACAAGATGGTCACGGTAGAAGGCGCGAACCCCGTCCTTGCCGACGCCGCCGGCCATGGTCGGGACGTGGTTCAGATGCGGGTTTTCCCCCATCGTGGCCATCGTGGTGTCGAGGTCGCCCTCGAGTTCGGCGCCGACGTGTTGATCGAACAGCGCCACCATTCGTTGCTGGTGTTCCGACAACATCGGCCCGACTCCCCCTGGCCGCGGGTCCAGACCTTCGCCACCCTGGCGTCGTCCGGCGCGCGGTTCGGACGAGCCTAGACCCGGCCGGTCATCGACGCTAGGCGGCCTTGCGGGCCGCCTGGGCGCCGGCGATGCGGGCCTTGGCCATCTCATCGGCGACCTCGTGGGTCGGACGCTTCTCGGCCAGCGACCGGTCGAGGACCTCGCCCAGGGTGATCATCAGCCGGTCGAGCCTGGCCTCGACCCAATCGGGGTCGAAGGCCGTCCCGGCCTCGATGGCGGCGATCTCGGCGGCCACATTGATGATGCCGCCACCGTTGATCACATAGTCGGGGGCGTAGAGCATGCCCTTGTCGAACAGCAGCCGGCCGATCTGCGGCGTGGCCAGCTGGTTGTTGGCCCCGCCCGCCACGACCCGGCCCGTCAGCCGGGCCAGGCTGTCGGCGTTGACGGCCCCGCCAAGGGCGCAGGGCGCGAACACCTCCGCCTCGACATCGAAGATCGCCGCCGGCGGCACGATGGTCGCGCCGGTGCGGGCCGCGACCTGGGCCAGGGCGGCCTCGTTGACGTCGGTGATGATCAGATGAGCGCCGGCGGCGGCCAGCTTCTCCGCCAGGTTCGCGCCCACGTGACCGACGCCCTGGATGGCGACGGTGACGCCCTTCAGGTCGCGGCCGTAGGCGCGCTCGACGCACAGGCGCACGCCGCGGAACACGCCCTCGGCGGTCACCGGGCTGGGATCGCCGGAGGCCGCCGGATGGCCCTCGAGGCCGGCGACATAGCGGGTCTGCCTGCGGGCGTGGACCATGTCGGCCACCGAGACGCCGACGTCCTCGGCCGTCCAGTATTGGCCGCCAAGGCCCTCGACCGCGCGGCCGAAGGCCTCGAACAGGGCCGGCGTCTTGTCGGTGCGGGAGTCGCCGATGATCACCGCCTTGCCCCCGCCCAGGGGGATGTCGGCCATGGCGTTCTTGTAGGACATGGCCCGCGACAGCTTCAGCGCATCGGTCAACGCCGCGTCGTCGGTTTCGTAGGGCCACATGCGGCAGCCGCCCGCGGCGGGACCCCGCGCGGTGGAGTGAATGGCGATGATCGACCTCAGGCCGGTCATTTCGTCGAAGACCGCATGGACGCCCTCGTGGTTCTCAAAGGCGGCCGAATCGAAAATAGACATGCCGGGGTCCGGTCAAACTGGGGATAAATGTGCCGGCGGGTTTACGCTCCGTCCGCCTCCCCTACAACCCGGAAATGGCCCTGCGGGCGCCGCGGCGCGGCGGCGCGGGAATGGCCGGCGGCCCCGACGGCAAGGGCGCCTTGGGGTCGAGGATGAAGGCCGCGACGTCAGCGATCACCCGGTCCCGCTGATGATCGCGGATCAGCAGATGGTAGCCGTTCGCGTACCAGGCCGTGCGGTCCGTGGGCTTCAACCGGCCGGCGGCCTCGAAGCTCGGCTTTTTCGGAATGACCTCGTCATTGGCGCCGTAGAAATAGCCCACCGGGACGCTCACCCGGCCGATCCCCGCCCAGGCCGACTGCATCAGATCGACCAGGCCATAGAGGGTGTCGTTGCGCGCGCCCCAGATCATCAGCGGATCGCGGCCCATGGCCACCAGCTCCTCGTAGTTGTCGCTGGGGTGGACCCGGTCGGTGACCCAGCCGGGCGGCCGCAGCACCGTCTCGCCGGCCAGATGGGCGGTAAACCACAGGGCGGTCCTGTAGGGCAGCGGCTGACTGGACCAGCCCCAGACGGCCGGGGCCATCAGCACCAGCCGGTCGGCGGCGGGCGGGCGGTCCGAGGCGAAGGCGGCGATGGCCACGGCCCCGCCCATGCTCTCCCCGGCGACCACGACCGCGGCGGCCGGATGGCGCCGGCGCACCAGGCTCACGCAGACCCGCAGGTCCTCGACCATCAGCGCCTCGCCGCCCCAGACCCCCCGCTGCGGCGAGCGGCCGAAGCCCCGCTGGTCGAAGGCGTAGGTGGCGATCCCCTGCCCCGCCCAGACCGGCGCGGCGAAATGGAAGGCGTTGGCGTAGTCGTTCATGCCGTGCAGGGCGACCACCACGACCGCCGGCTCGCCATCGGTCATCCAGCGGGTCAGGCCCAGTCGCGCGCCGTCGAAGCTGACGAAGACGTCCGCCTCCAGCCGCGGCCCCGCAAAGCCCGCGCCCGGCGAGCCGGCCAGCTGGACCGTGGGCGCGCAGCCGGCCAGGGCGGCGGCGGACAGCAGGAAGAGGCGTCGGTTCATGCCGCCAGCATGCCCGCGACAGTCCGGCGAAGAAAGGGTCGCCCGGGCTACGGCAGACGAAGCCGGTAAACGCCCCGGAAGCTGTCCGGGTCCGCCGGCTTGCCGTGGCGGGTGATCACCACCGTCCCCGCCCGGGCCATGCCCACGGCGGTCGACCGCACCTGGCCCAGCACCCGCTGCCAGCGCTCGGGCTGGATGATCTTGGCCACCTCCGACGGGTCGATGCTTTTGCCCGGCGGCAAGGCCTTCAGCAGGTCGAGGATGGCGTCTTCAATGGGCGAGGTCATGCGGCGTGAAATAGAGGAGAAACGTAAATCGGGACAGACGCCTCGGAAATTGGGGACACACTCATTTGCGGGCAAATGAGTGTGTGTCCCCATTGAGCCGCGGGCTTGAGCCCCCGCCCGCCCTCGCCTATCAGCCTTGCACCATCGAGGAGCAGGGCATGGACGGCGGCAACGAAATCTCCCACGGGCCGAAACTGATCACCGAGGGCGAGTGGGCCGGCTGGCGGAGCTGGACCGGCGACCCGTTCGAGACGCAGTCGGGGCCCTACTACTTCCGCACGGAAGAGGACGGCGCCATCCGCTGCGCCTTCCGGGCCGAGCGCAAGCACATGAACGGCGGCGGCTTCATGCACGGCGGCTGCATGCTGACCTTCGCCGACTTCGCCCTGTTCTCCCTGGCCGACGAACATCTCAAGGACAGCCATGCGGTGACCGTCAGCCTGAACGGCGAGTTCGTCGGTCCCGCGCACGAAGGCGACCTGGTCGAGGCCACGGGCGAGGTGGTCAAGGCCGGCAAGTCGATGGTCTTCATCCGCGGCCTGATCTCGACCGGCGGGTCGCCGATGATGAGCTTCTCGGGCGTCATCAAGAAGGTCGCGCGGCGGCTCTGACATGAGCCTGCCCCGCAGGACCCTGACTCAAGCTTAATCCAGGTGACAGAAGCTTAAGTCGCCACTGGCGCCGGGCCCTGCCAATGACCATCTCCGTTATTCGAGAGATGGACATGAAGACCCTGATCACCCTCACCCTGTCGGCCGCAAGCACGCTCGCTGCCGTGGTCCTGATGATCGCCGCGCCGGCCGTTCATAGCCTGAACTGGGCCTGAGGCCGCGCGGCTAGGCAGAGATTCGCTGCTTAACCCAACGAGCGCGCCTGGCGCCTTCCCCCTTCCTCCTCGATGGAGGAAGGGTCGGAGATGGTGGTGTATGCGATGGCAGAATGCGAAGAGCCCATAGGGCGCCGGCGCCCTACAGCGCCTCTCGCCCGGACACCGCGACCACACCACCACCCAACCCTCCTCCATCGAGGAGGAGGGCTTTCGTGAATTTCGGCCCCGTCCGTTGGCGATACGCCGCAATCCTGCCTACGGCGCAATCACCACCTTGATCGACTCCACCTGCCGCACGCCGCGGTCGGGGCGGGCGTCGTCGCTGATGACCAGGCGCCAGGGGCCCTCCTCCGCCGCCAGCGGGCCGGCCTCGCGGCGGTCAGCGAGGATGACGGGCGCCTCGCGGAAGCTGGGGTCGACCTCGGCGATGGACAGGATCGCGCGGTAGCCGTCCTTGCCGGTGACCACCACGAAGGCCTGCATCGGCTTGCCGTGCAGGCGCGGGCCCTGGGCCACCCCGGCCTCGCGCAGGATGGCGCTCAGCTGCACCCCGTCATAGGCCGCCTTGCCGCCCAGTTTCGCCTGCGCCCGCGGCAGGGCCGCCAGGCTGTCAGGAGTGAAGACCGTCTCCTTGCCCTCGGCATTGGTCACGGAGAGCGTCTGGGCCAGCGCCAGGGCCGGAGCCAACACCAGGGCGAGAGCAAGAACCAGCGCGCGCATCACGCCGCCACTGTCCCGGCCAGGGCCGCAGGCCGGGCCATCATGGCAGCGTACCAGCGCGTGGCGTTGGCCATCTCCTCGGGGATCGAGAACTTGGCCATGCGCGAAAAGTCGATCGCCGTGGCGGCGAGGATGTCGGCCATGGTGATCCGGTCGCCGGCGATGAACTCGCTCTCGGCCAGCCGGCGGTCGAAGAACTTGATCGTCCGGGTCGCGCCGGCGCGGTTGCTTTCGGCGATCTCCGGGATCTGCTTTTCGAGGGCCGCCAGCGCCGGATGGCTGTGGCGCACGGTCATCATCAGCGGGGTGGCCAGCATCATTTCCGTGCGGCGGCACCACATCTCGATGATCGCCGTCTCCTTTGCATCGCGGCCGAACATGTTGGGCTCGGGAAAGACGCTCTCCAGAAAGCGGCAGATTGCCACCGACTCGGTGATCGCCGTTCCGTCGTCCATCTCCAGCATCGGCACATTGGCCAGCCCCGCCTTGCCCAGATAGTCCGGCTGGCGGTGCTCGCCCTTGAAAATGCTGACGTCGATGATCTCGACCTGGTCCTCCGCGCCCTTCTCGGCCAGGAACCAGCGCACGCGGCGGGGATTGGGCGCCCTCAGGCTGTCATAGAGCTTCAAGGCGTTTCCCTCTGGTTTTCCTAGAGAATCCCGAACAGTTCGCGCGGCATGGCGCCGACCACGGCGGCGGTCATGCAGGTGGCCAGGAAACCGGCCAGCAGGGCCTTCCAGACCATGCCGATGACCTCCGCCCGCCGCTCGGGCATCAGCACCCCCATGCCGGTGACGGTGATCCCGACCGATCCGACGTTGGCGAAGCCGCACAGGGCGTAGGTCATGATCATCCGGGTGCGCTCGGTCATCTCGCCGGCCGGGATATTGCCCAGCTCGATGAAGGCGATGAACTCGGTGAGCATCAGCTTGACACCCAGCAGCCAGCCGGCCTTGCCCGCCTCGGCCCAGTCGATGCCCAGCGACCAGGCCAGGGGGGCGAAGACGTAGCCGAGGATCCGCTCGATGGTCACCGGCTCGCCCCACAGGGTCGGCAGCAGGCCCAGCAGCTGGTTGCCGATGGCCACCAGGGCCACGAACACGATCAGGATGGCGGAGATGTTGAGCACCACCATCAGGCCGTCGGCCACGCCCTTGGTGATGGCGTCGATGGAGCTCTCGTATTTCAGCAGCGAGGTGTAGTCGACCTGGACCCCGCCCTCGCCCTTCTTCTCCGGCACGATCATCCGCGCCAGCAGCACGCCGGCCGGGGCGGAGACCACCGAGGCCACCAGCACATGGGCGGCGGCATGGGGCAGCACGCCCTTCAGGATGGTGGCGTAGGCGACCATGGTCGAGCCGGCGACGGTGGCCAGGCCCACGACCATCATCATGAACAGTTCCGACCGGGTCAGCTTGTCGAGATAGGCGCGGATGATGATCGGCGTCTCGACCATGCCGACGAAGATGTTGGCCGCTGTCGCCGTCGCCGAGGCCCCGCCCATGCCCATGGTCTTCTGGAACAGCAAGCCGAAGCCGCGGATGATCCACTTCAGGACGCCCCAGTGCCACAGCAGGGCCGACAGGGCCGAGATGACCAGGATCAGCGGCAGCACCTGGAAGGCGAACACGAACGGCCCCCGCTCGGCGGCCAGAACGTAGGGTTGGTCGCCGCCGCCGAGGTAGCCGAACACGAACTGGGTGCCCTGGGCCGTGGCCGCCGAAAGGCCGTCGACCGCGTCGCTGATCCCCGCCACCACGCCGCGGGCCGCCGGCAGGCCGAACAGCAGGAAGATCAGGCCGACCTGGACCGCCAGGGCGCCCAGCGCCAGCCGCCAGGGGAACCGCGACCGGTCCTCCGAAACCGCCCAGCACAGCACCAGGGTCACCACGATGCCGACCAGGCTTTGCGCGTTCTCGAGCCGGAACATCAGCACCCCCAGCGACGCCGCTCCCCCGCCCGCGTCCACGACGCCGATTGACTACGAAGGGAGGCGGCGGCGCAAGGGCGGTGCGTCCTTCGAGACGCTCGCTTGAGGCTCGCTCCTCAGGATGACGTGGAGGGGTGGGCTGCTACCCTGTTCGTCATGGTGAGGAGCGGACCGTCAGGTCCGCGTCTCGAACCACGCAAGGGCGGCCTACTTCCCCAGCAGCTCCTTCACCAGCGCGTCGCGGCCATAGACCTTGATCAGGGCTTCGGTGATGGCGGCGGTGGACACCACCACGGTGCGGTTGGTGGTCGGGTCGTAGCCGTAGGCGCCGGCGATGCTGTGGATGTTGCCGTCGAACGCCGCGCCGATGACCTCGCCCTTGGCATTGAGCACCGGCGAGCCGGAATTGCCGCCGATGATGTCGTTGGTGGTGGTGAAGTCAAAGACCGTTTCCGGGTTCAGCCTGCCCTGGGCGGCGATCCAGCGCGGGGCCAGGGCATAGGGCTCGACCCCCGTCGCGCGGTCGTACAGGCCGCCGAAGGTGGTGAAAGGGGCCGTCTGCTGGCCGCGCCAGCTCCAGCCGGCCACCTGCCCGTAAGACAGGCGCAGGGTGAAGGTGGCGTCGGGATAGACGCTCTCGCCATAGACCGCGAAGCGGGCCCGGGCGACCTTTTCGGCGGCGCGGTCGGTCGGGGCCGTGACCTCGGTTTCCCATGTCAGGCGCGCGGCGCGGGCGGCGGCGTCGATGCGCAGGACATACTGGATCAGCGGATCGTCGGAGGCCTTGATCGCCTCGAGCCCGCCGTCCCACAGCGCCTTGCGGACCGCCGGATCAGCCAGCTTTGTGCCGGAGACCAGCCGCTCCGCGAGGCCCTCGGGGCCTTCCTTGCCCAGCACCAGGTCCAGCGCCGCGCGGTCGGTCGCCAGATACTCGCGGGTCTTGAGCAGCCAGAACTCCAGCCGCAGTTGCTCGAGCTCCGGCTCGAACTTCGCTGCCCGGGTCGTCTGCCGTTCGACGATCGGCAGCCGGCTGTCGGCGAATTCCGGCAGGCGCTCGCCGGTCGGCCTGGCCCGCTCCTCCGCCGCGCGCACCAGGGTGCGGGCCAGGTCGAACAGGCGCGAGCCGGCCCCGGCGCTGGCTTCCAGCTGGCGATACGGCAGGTAGTTGCGGGCGTAGGCGACCTGCACCTCGGCCAGCTCGGCCCAAGGATCGCCGATCTCGGCCGCCAGGTCCGGGCGGGCGGCGACAGCGGCGCGCAGCGCGGTCTCCTCCTGGCGCTTGGCGGCCATGAAGGCCGGGTTGTTCAGCGCCAGCTGGCGGCCGTAACCGACCTTGAAGCTGTTCTCCATGCCGAAGATGGCGTCGGCCATGACACGCTTGGCGTCCGGACCGCGGCGGCCGTACTCGATGTACCGGCCGCGCAGTTCCGCTCGCTGCAGCTGGGTGATCAGCAGGGTCAGGTCGCGAGCGGTTTCCAGCTGGGCCACGGTCAGCAGGCGCTCGGTCGAGCCTGGATTGCCCGCCACGAAGGTGACCTCGCCCGCCTTGGGCGCCGTCGGGTTCCAGCGCAGGAAGGCCGGCGTGGCCACAGGCTTGCCGCCGTCATAGAGGCGCAGGAAGGCGCTATCCATGTCGTAGCGGGGGAAGTTGAAATTATCCGGATCGCCGCCGAAGAAGGCCGCGGCGAACTCCGGGGCGAAGACCATCCGCACGTCGGTGTAGCGGCGGTAGCGATAGACCGCGAACCGGCCGCCCCGGTAGAGGCTGACCGTCTGGCAGCGCGAGCCGGCCACGCCTTTGCAGGCTTCGCCCTCGGCGGCGGCCATCGCCTCGGCCCGGGCCGCGCCATAGTCCTTGCCGGTCTTGCCGCCGGTCGCCGCCTTGATCCGGTCGGTGACGTCGGTGACCGAGACGAGGATCTCGCCATACATCCCGGGACAGGCCCGCTCTTCCTCGCGCGTGGCGGTCAGGAACCCGTCCTTCAGATGGTCGGCGCCGTCCCCGGACAGGGCCACCAGGCAGCCGGTGACGCAGTGGTTGTTGGTCAGGATCAGGCCGGCCTTCGACACCACAGAGGCCGAGCAGCCGGGAATCCGCACCGCCGCGGCCTGGACTCTGTCCAGCCAGGCCTTGTTGATATCGACGTCATAGGCCTCGCGCACCCTGGCCGAGGGAAAGCCCTCGAACGTCCACATGCCCTCGTCGGCGACCGCGGCGGCGGACAGGGACAGGGCGGCGGCCGTCACGGCGGCGGTCAGCAGGACGCGGTTCATTGAAAAGCCTGGGGAAACGGGAAAAAAATATCGCTCTGACTGCGGCATTAACGCGCGAATTTCGCTGTGGCCAGCCCTGGAGGGCAGCCCTTACCCCGATTTAACTTGGCCGTGGACGAACTCCGTTACAGAACCGCAGCGCGTCCTGTCAGGGCGTTCGGGGAGTGGTTGAGTATGTCGTTGGCCCTGGCCACGCTGATCTACGAATGGCGCCGGTACATGGCGGCCGTGATGGCGCTGGCGCTGTCGGGCCTGCTTGTGCTGGCCATGACCGGCGTGTTCATCGGCATCGGCCAGAGCTTCACCGCCCAGACCGAACGCTCAAGCGCCGACATCATGGTCATGCGGCCGGGCGTCACCAACATGATGAGCGGTCCCTCGGGGGTCCCTCGCCGCTTCATCCCGCTGGTCTACAACCATCCGGACGTGGTCGAGGTGCAGCCGTTCGACAACGCCGCCGGGACCTTCCAGTCGCTGGAGACCTTCGATCCGACCCTGAGCCAGGCCGAACGCGCCAAGATGAAGGGGCCGAAACAGAAGTTCGTCATGACGAGCATTGTCGACACCACCCCCGGGTCGGTGACGATCCCCGTCGACTATTCGCCGGAGCTCGTCGATGCGCTGCGCCAACCCTACACCATCGCGATCGACGAGACCGTGCTTCCCGTGCTCGGCGTCAAGCTCGGGGACAAGGCAATCTACAATGGCCAGACCGTGACCGTGGTCGGCGTGCTACGCGGATACCCCAACATGATGCAGCCGGTTATCGTCATGTCGCGCGACACGCTGCGCCTGCTGGGGCAGGCCGACACCGGGGCGCGGGTCGGCCCCCTGATGGTCAAGGTGCGAGACCCGGCCCGCACACAGCAGGTGGCCGATGAGCTGAACAAGCTGGGCAATGGCCAGTGGAAAGCCTGGACCCGGCAGGAACTGGCCGACGCCAACGCCGGGGCGATGTTCGAGGAGGGCATCCTGGTGATCATCATCGGCGGCTGCGTGGTGCTGGGGATCATCATCGGCGTGGCCATTACCTGGCAGACCCTGCGCGGGGCGATCATGGCCAACATCAAGGAATTCGCCGCCCTGCGCGCCCTGGGCGTCGGGATGCCGTCGCTGCGGCGAGTGGTGGTCGAGCTGAGCTTCTGGGTCGGCTGTGTCGGCGTCGCCGCCGCCATCGGCCTGACCTGGCTGGTCAAGCTGTTCGCCGCGGCCAACGCCGTGGTCATCGGCCTGCCCATTCCCCTCCTGATCATCGTCGGCGTCGGCCTGATCATGATCGCCATCGGATCGGGGATGCTGTCGCTCGGCGTGCTCAAGAACAGCCAGCCGGCGGACCTGCTGCGATGAACACCCACACCAAGGTCCACGGCAAGCACGGCGACTTCGCCGTCGAGGCCAAACAGCTGGTCAAGCGCTTCAAGTCTGCCAAGACCTTCATCGAGGTGCTCAAGCACGTCGACTTCGACGCCCGCCATGGCGACCTGACCATGGTCATGGGGCCGTCCGGCTCGGGCAAGTCGACCCTGATCGCCGCCCTGTCGGGTCTGCTGCGGCCGGAAGAGGGTCGGGTCGATGTGCTCGATGTCGATGACCTGTGGAAGCTGCCCCCCGGCAAGATCGACCGGTTCCGGCTCGACCACTGCGGCTTCATCTTCCAGGGCTTCAACCTGTTCCCCGCTCTGACAGCGCTGCAGCAGGTCACCACGGTGCTGAAGTACCAGGGCCTTTCCACGGGACGGGCCAGGAAGCGCGCCATCGAGGCCCTGGAGGAGGTCGGGCTCGGCCCGCGCCTGCACCAGCGCCCGTCCGAGCTGTCCGGCGGCGAAAAGCAGCGGGTGGCGATCGCCCGCGCCCTGGCCAAGGACCCCAAGATCCTGTTCGCCGACGAGCCGACCTCGGCCCTCGACGGCGAGAACGGCCAGGTGGTGATCAAGCTGCTGCGGCGCGCCGCCACCGAACACGGCGCCGCCGTCATCTGCGTGACCCACGACCCGCGCCTGGAGGCCTGGGCCGATCGGGTGATCAAGCTCGAAGACGGCACAATCATCGATGACCAGCGCCGCACCCCCGACCCCAACGCCTCCCTGGCGCAGCACTGACCGATCCCGAAGGACTGACCCGATGCCCGCTTTCCTGAAAAACAAATGGCTGTGGATCGGTCTGGTGCTGCTGATCCTGGTCGGCATCGGCTGGACGATGTCGTCCCGCGCCAAGGCGACCAGGGAGGCGGAGGCCGCCAAGGCCGCCCAGACCAGGGTCGAGAGCCCCTACGCGGCCATCGCCAACGCCAAGGTCGATGTCGAGGGCGGCATCATCCAGGTGGCCGCCCGCCGCGGCGGCGTGGTCAAGGCGGTCTATGTGCAGGAGGGCGACCGCGTCGTCGCCGGCCAGGTGCTGGCGCGCCAGGAGGACGACGAGGCCCGGCTGTCCGTCGAGCGCGCCCGCGCCCAGGTCGGCCAGGCCGAAGCCCAGATCGGCGTCCTGCAGGTCAAGCTCACCGCCGCCCGCCGCGAGCTGGGCCGGCTGCAGGCGCTGTCGGCCAGCAACTTCGTCGCCGGCCAGCGCATCGACCGCCAGGGCGACGAGATTCGCGACTGGGAGGCCCAGATCGTCGCCCAGCGCGCCGCCGTCGCAACCTCGCGCGCCGCCCTGCGCGAAGCCGACTACAACCTCGAACTGACCATCATTCGCGCGCCGATGGACGGCCGCATCGCCCGCCGCTACGCCAACCCCGGCGCCGGCGCCTCGACCCTCAACGTCTCGACCATGTTCGACCTCGAGCCGGACGCGCCGCGCATCGCCCGGGCCGAAATCGTCGAGAGCGACCTGCCCAACGTCCGGGTCGGCCAGCAGGTCGAAATCCAGCCGGAAGGCGATCCGTCCAAGGTCTATGTCGGGACGGTGCTGCGCCGCGCCGCGGTGTTCGGAGCCCGCAAGCTGGCCTCGGACGACCCCTCGCAGCGGTCGGACGAGCGGGTGGTCGAGGTGGTGGTCACCGCCGACGGCGCTCCGCTGCTGATCGGCCAGCGGGTGCTGGTCAAATTCATGAAGCCCGGCAAGGTCGCCGGCGCCCAGCGGGTCGTCACCCGCGGCGTCCCGGCCGACCGGGCGATGAAGACGCCGGACGCCAGGACGAAATAGCCGGACCCGGCCGCTAGAGCTTCACCACCCGCAGCCTGAGGCTGTTGGCGATGACGCTGACCGAGCTGAGCGCCATGGCCGCCGCCGCCAGCTGCGGCGACAGCAGCAGCCCGAACGCCGGATACAGCACGCCCGCCGCCACCGGCACGCCCAGGGCGTTGTAGACGAAGGCGAACACCAGGTTCTGGCGGATGTTGCGCATCACCGCCCGGGACAGCCGCCTGGCCCGCACGATGCCCGTCAACTCGCCGCCCAGCAGGGTGATCCCGGCGCTTTCGATGGCCACGTCCGTGCCCGCGCCCATGGCGATGCCGACATCGGCGGCGGCCAGGGCGGGGGCGTCGTTGACTCCGTCGCCGGCCATGGCCACGACCCGGCCTTCGGCCCGCAGACGCTCGACCACCGCCGCCTTGCGCTCGGGCAGGACGTCGGCCTCGACCTCGTCGATGCCCAGTTCGCGGGCCACCGCCTCGGCGGTCACCCGGTTGTCGCCCGTCATCATCACCAGGCGGACGCCCTCGGCCTTCAGCGCGGCGATGGCCTCGCGGGTGGTCGCCTTGATCGGGTCGGCGATCGCCAGCAGGCCGACCACCGCGCCGTCCACGGCCACGAAGACCACCGTCGCGCCCGAGCCGCGCAGGGTTTGCGCCTCGTCATCGAACGCCGCCGCCGACAGCCCCAGCTCGTCCATGTAGCGCGCCGCGCCGACGGCCACGCGCCGGCCCTCCACGGTCCCGGTGACGCCCTTTCCCAGCGGCGAGTCGAAGTCCGTCGCGGGCGACGGGGTGAGCTTCCTCGCCCGGGCGGCCTCCACGACGGCATGGGCCAGCGGATGTTCGCTCGACAGCTCCAGGCCGGCCGCCAGGCGCAGCATCTCGTCCTCGTCCATGCCCTGCACGCGCGCGGCGGTCAGCGCCGGGCGACCCTCGGTCAGGGTGCCGGTCTTGTCGACGATCAGCACCTCGACCTTCTCCATCCGTTCGAGCGCCTCGGCGTTCTTGATCAGCACGCCGGCGTGGGCCCCGCGGCCGACCCCGACCATGATCGACATCGGCGTCGCCAGGCCCAGGGCGCAGGGACAGGCGATGATCAGCACGCTGACCGCGGCCACCAGGGCGCCCGCCAGCCGCGGCTCGGGCCCGACGAACGCCCAGGCGGCGAAGGCGAGCAGCGCCGCGGCCACCACCAGCGGCACGAACCATCCGGACACCTGGTCGGCCAGCCGCTGGATCGGCGCCCGGCTGCGCTGAGCCTGGGCGACCATGGCGACGATACGGGCCAGCAGGGTGTCGCGGCCGACCCGGTCGGCGCGCATGACGAAGGCCCCGGTCTGGTTGATCGCCCCGCCAACCACGCCGGCGCCGGCTTCCTTGAGCACCGGCATGGACTCGCCGGTGACCATGGATTCGTCCACATGGCTGCGCCCTTCGAGCACCTCGCCATCGACGGGGATTTTCTCGCCCGGCCGGACGCGCAGGCGGTCACCGAGGTGGATCTGGTCGACCCCGACCTCGGCTTCGCTTCCGTCGTCGGCCAGCCGCCGCGCGGTGCGGGGGGCGAGGTCCAGCAAGGCGCGGATGGCCCCGCCGGTCTGTTCCCGCGCCCGCAGCTCCAGCACCTGGCCGAGCAGCACCAGCACGATGATCACCGCCGCCGCCTCGAAATAGATCGGCGGGGCTCCGTCCGGGCCGCTGAAGGTCGCCGGCAGAAGGTTCGGGGCCAGGGTCGCCACGAGCGAATAGATCCAGGCAGTCCCGGTCCCCAGGGCAATCAGGGTAAACATGTTGAGGTTTCGGCTGACCAGCGAGGCCCAGCCGCGCTCGAAGAATGGCCAGCCGGCCCACAGCACCACGGGGCTCGCCAGCACAAGCTCAATCCAGGCGGTCGTCGCGGCGCCCCAGGGGAGGTGCAGGCCAACCAGATGCGGACCCATGTCCAGGGCGACCACCGGAACGGTCAGGGCCAGGGCGATCCACATCCGCCGGGACATGTCGGCCAGTTCGGGGTTGGGCCCGTCGTCGAGTCTGATCGTCTCCGGCTCCAGCGCCATGCCGCAGATCGGGCAGGACCCCGGCCCTTCCTGTCGGATCTGCGGATGCATCGGGCAGGTGTAGATCGTCCCCGCCGGCGCTGCCGCCACCGGCGCGGGGTTCAGATAGCGGTCCGGATCAGCGACGAACTTCGTCTCGCAGCCGGCCGAGCAGAACCAGTAGTCCTGGCCCTGATGCAGGGCGTGATGCCGCGCTGTCGCCGGATCGACCGTCATGTCGCAGACGGGGTCCTTCACCCCCGGGGCGTGATCGTGATCGTGATCATGACGATGGGTGTGGTCGTGCGTGGCCATGCCGGTTTCCTCGCGGGGTCTTTCGCAATCGGTCGACGCCAGATATATACCCCCCACCGGTATCTATCAACTACCCCCAGGGGGTATGAGTATGCATGACCAGACGAAGACCTCCGTCCTCAAACGCCTGAATCGCATCGAAGGTCAGGTGCGCGGCCTGTCAAAGATGATCGCCGACGACCGCTACTGCATCGACGTGGTCACCCAGATCGCCGCCGTCCAGGCCGCCCTGCGCAAGGTCGAGGAAGAGATCCTGCGCGACCACGTCGCCCACTGCGTCGAAAGCGCCATCGCCAGCGGCGACGCCGACGAGCAACGCCGCAAGGTGGCCGAGCTGATGGACGTGTTCGGACGCAGCGCACGCTAACGCCGCGCTTGACGCCTCCCCTGCTGCGCCGCAAAACGCCGCCGAAATCCAAACAGGCGTTCAGCGCAGAGGAACACGCACATGGCCGACATTCGCTTTGACGGGAAGGTTGCGATCGTCACGGGGGCCGGCGGGGGCCTCGGCCGTCAGCACGCGCTGGAGCTGGCGCGGCGCGGGGCCAAGGTCCTGGTCAACGACCTGGGCGGCTCGATGGACGGCTCGGGCGGTAACTCCGCCGCGGCCGAGGCCGTCGTCGCCGAGATCAAGGCCCTGGGCGGCGAGGCCATCGCCAACGGCAGCTCGGTCACCGACGACGCCGGTGTGGCCAAGATGGTCAAGGACGCGATGGACGCCTGGGGCCGCATCGACATCCTGATCGCCAACGCCGGCATCCTGCGGGACAAGTCGTTCTCCAAGATGGAGATCGCCGACTTCGAGCTGGTGCTGAACGTCCACCTGATGGGCACCATGAAGCCGACCAAGGCGGTCTGGGAGATCATGAAGGCCCAGAACTACGGCCGGATCGTCGTGACCACCTCCTCGTCGGGCCTCTACGGTAACTTCGGCCAGTCCAACTACGGCGCGGCCAAGCTGGGCATCATCGGCTTCATGAACACCATCAAGCTCGAGGGCCAGAAGAACAACATCCACATCAACGCCATCAGCCCGGTGGCCGCCACCCGGATGACCGAGGGCCTGATGCCGCCGGAAGTGCTGGAAAAGCTGAAGCCCGAGTACGTGACCCCGGGCGTGGTCTTCCTGGCCTCGGACGAAGCACCCACGGGCGCCATCCTGACCGCCGGCGCCGGGGCCTTCGCCCTGTCGAAGATCGTCGAGACCGAGGGCGTGTACCTGGGCGAAGGCGGCCTGTCGGTGGAAGAGGTCCGCGACAACTGGGCCAAGATCACCGACGACAGCCAGGCCAAGGCCTATTTCGCCGGCGGCGAACAGGGCCAGAAGTTCTTCCGCAAGATGGCCGGCGGCTGATCGATCCGGGGACATGTACCGAAGGTACGTGTCCCCTATTTCCAGCTTTCGGGGACACGTACCGCAGGCGGTACATGTCCCCTGCTTTCGATTTTGTTTGCGCTTCCCCGGCGGCATGGCCTGATCCTCCCCCTAAAGACCGTCAGAGTCACCGGGAGCGAGCGTCATGACCACCAAACCCGCCGGGGAAAAGAAGATCCCCGGCTGGACCATCGCCGCTTTCGCCATGGCGACCGTGCCGGTTGGCGCGCTGACCACGCCGCTGCTGGTCCACCTGCCGCCCCACTATGCGGGCCTGCTGGGCCTGCCGCTCGCCGCGGTCGGCGGGATCTTCTTCATCGTGAAGGTGATGGCGATCTTCTTCGATCCGGCGGTCGGTCTGTTCATGGATCGCACCCGGACCCGGGTCGGCCGCTACCGGTTCTGGCTGCTGATGGCCGCGCCGGTGCTGATGGCCGGGGTGTGGATGCTGTTCCGGGCCGAGGCCGGAGTCAGCAAGAACTTCCTGCTGGTCTGGTTGATCGTGCTCTACATCGGCTTCTCGCTGCTGGTCCTGTCCCAGTCGGCCTGGGGCGCGGTGCTGGCGACCAGCTACAACGAGCGCTCGCGAGTCTACGCCTGGGCCCATGTGAGCGGCACGGTCGGAACCATCGCGGTCCTGCTCATTCCCTCGCTGCTGAAGCTGCCCGAGTCGTCGGTGGTGCCGATGATGGGGCTGCTGATCGTGGCCTCGATCCCCGTCACCACCTTGATCGTGGCCTTCGGCGTGCCCGAGCCCGTTGTCCCGCGCCGCGCGGACACGGACGTCCTGTCTTTCCGCGACCTGCCGGCCCTGGCCTTCCGCCCGACCATGGGCCGGCTGCTGGCCGCCGACCTGCTGTTCACCTTCGGCCCGGCGATCACCTCGCCGCTGTATCTGTTCTTCATGCGCCAGGCGCGCGGCTACAGCCTGACCGAAGCCAATGTCATGCTGCTGGTCTTCATCGTGGCGGCCATCTTTTCCTCGCCGCTGTGGGCGCTGGCGGCCAATCGCTGGGGCAAGCACCGCACGCTGATGACGGCGGCGGCGGCCTATTCCGTTGCGCAGGCCGTGATCTTCTTCATCCCCGCCAACACCTTCTGGCTGATGGCTCCGGCCATGTTCACGGCCGGCGGCATCCTGGCCGCGCTGGGCTTCCTGATCCGCGCCATGGTCGCCGACGTCGGCGACGAGATCCGGCATGAAACCGGCAAGGACCGGGTCGGCCTGCTCTACTCCCTGGTCTCGAGCACGGCCAAGGTCGGCACGGCTTCGGCGGTGCTGGTGACCTTCTGGATTCTCGACAGGGTCGGCTTCAACGCCGCGCCGGGGGCGGTGAACAGCGCTTCGGCGATGCACGGGCTGGAGATGACCTACGCCATCGCCCCGGTGGTGCTGGTCATGGCCGGCGCTTTCGCCGTCCGCGGCTACAGCCTCAGCCGCGAGAAGCACGCCACCATCCGCGCCGAGTTGGAAGCGCGGGATGCGGAGGTCCTTTCTCCGGCCGAGAAGATCGCGGCCGCTCCGACGCCTGCTGGCTAGAGCAGCGCCTTCGCGGCCGTCCTGAACGCCTCGGCCGCCGCGCTCTGGCTGTTTCCGGCGGTCAGCGGCGCACCGTCGTCGCCAGCCTGGCGCAGGGCGATCTCGATCGGGATCTCCGCCAGCAGGGGCACGCCCAGCTTGCCGGCCTCGGCCCGCGCGCCGCCGGTCCCGAAGATGGGGATCGGCGCGCCCGTCGAGGGATCGGCGAAGAAGGCCATGTTCTCGATCACCCCGAGGATCTTCGCCCCGGTCTTCTGGAACATGGCCACCGCCCGGCGGGCGTCGATCAGGGCGATCTCCTGCGGCGTGGAGACGATCACCACCCCGTCGACGGCGAAGTTCTCCACCAGGGTCAGGTGGATGTCGCCAGTGCCCGGCGGCATGTCGATGACCAGGATGTCCAGCGGCGCGTCGGGGGTGGCCCAGCGCACATCGTTGACCATCTGTCGCACCGCCGACGAGGCCATCGGCCCGCGCCAGATCATTGGCGAACCCTCATCGACCAGAAAGCCGATCGACATCACCGTCACGCCATGGGCGGTCAGAGGCTGCAGCTTGCCGTCGATGAACAGCGGCTCGCCATCGACGCCCATCATGCGGGGCGCCGAGGGGCCGTAGACGTCCGCGTCCAGCAGCCCGACCCGCAGGCCCAGCCCCGCGAAGGCGCAGGCCAGGTTCACCGCCACGGTGGACTTGCCCACCCCGCCCTTGCCGCTGGCCACGGCGATGACCCGTTTGACGTTCTCGGGCCGCGTGACCTCCTTGCGCGGCCTCAACTCGGCCTTGGGGTCGCCGGCGAGACGGGCCCCCTTACGCTGGCGGGTGACGCCCTCGGGCGCCGAGGCGGTCAGCACCACCTGGGCCTTGGTGATTCCCGGCAGGGCGGCCAGCACCCGCTCGGCGGCCTCGCGAACCGCGGCGTAGCGGGCGGCTTCGGCGGCCGGAACCTCGAGCATGAACCCGGCCCGGCCCTCGCGAATAACCAGCCCCTGGACCAGCCCCGCCGCCGCCAGACCCTTGCCGGATTTGGGGTCGGTAACCTGGTCCAGGGCGCGAAGCGCGGCGTCTCTGTCGGCGGATGTATGAAAGCTCATGTCGGGATAGCTTGCCTTGGCGGGCGCGGCGTCTCATATCCGCTTGACCGCGCCGGCTTGCAAGCCCGCCGAGACACGACGGAAAAGCGACGCACGAAACATGCCCTGGAATGACAACGGCAATCCCGGACCCTGGGGCTCCCCGCCCAACGGCGGCGGCAAGGGTCCATCCGACGACGGTCCAAAACGCCCCAAGGGGCCCGGCCCGCGCCGGCCCGCCGGCCCGCCCGACCTGGACGAATTTCAGCAACGGGTGAAGGAACAGGTCAGGGGCCTGTTCGGCGGCGCGGGCGGCGACATGTCGCCCCGCCGGATGATCCCGATGATCGCCGGCGCGCTGGTCGCCCTCTACTTCGCCTCCGGCATCATCGTCGTCGGGGCCAAGGAAGAAGCGGTGGTCACCACCTTCGGCGCCTGGACCCGCAGCTACACCCCGGGCCTTGGCTATCACCTGCCGCTGTTCGAGCGCAGCGAGAAGGTCGACATCACCAGCCTGCGCAAGACCGAGATCGGCGGGGACACCGGCAGCGCCGAGACCCTGATGCTGACTGGCGACGAGAACATCGTCGACCTGAGCTTCTCGGTGACCTGGCGGGTGTCGAGCCCCGGCCAGTTCCTGTTCAACGTCTCCGATCCGAAGGAAACCGTCGCCGCCGTGGCCGAGAGCGCCATGCGCGAGGTCGTCGGCCGCAGCGCGCTGGAGCCGATCATCAGCCGCGGCCGCAGCCAGATCCAGATCGAGGTCGCCGAACTGATGCAGCGCATCCTCGACGGCTACCGCGCCGGGGTGGTCATTGACGGCGTCCAGATCAGCGAGGCCGGCCCGCCGCTGGAGGTGATCGACGCCTTCCGCGATGTGAACAACGCCAGCCAGAACGCCGAGTCCTACGCCAACCAGGCGCGCGGCGCGGCCGCCAGCATCCGCCAGGAAGCCCTCGGCTACCGCGCCCAGGTGGTCCGCGAGGCCGCCGGTGAAGCGGCCCGCTTCAACCAGGTCTACGTTCAGTACCGCCTGGCCCCCGGGGTCACCCGCGACCGCCTCTACATCGAGACGATGGAGCGGGTGCTGGCCGCCTCCAACAAGGTGATCATCGACGGCAAGGGCGTCACCGCCCCGATCGTCCTGTCGCCCGATGTGTTCAAACCCAGGGTGCAGGCCCCCAGCGGCGCGGCCCAGCCGCAGGTTCGCCAACCGGGAGCCGCCCAATGACCCCCCGGCGCCAGACCTTCCTCGCCGCCATCGCCGCGGCCGTGCTGCTGCTGCTCAGCCAGACCGTCTATGTGGTCGACCAGACCCACCAGGCCCTGATCATCCGCGTGGGCGAGGTGGTCCGCACGGTCAACGCCGGACCGGACGACACCCCGGGCCTGAAGCTCAAGATCCCGTTCTTCGAAAGGCGGGTGCTGTTCGACAAGCGCAACCTCAATCTCGAGGTGAACCAGCGCGAGATCATCGCCGGCAACCAGGAACGGCTGATGGTCAACGCCTTCGTGCGCTACCGCATCAGCGATCCGGTGCGGTTCTACACCCGCCTGGGCGACGAGCGGTCCGCGCCGGACCGGCTGAACTCGGTGATCAACGCCTCCCTGCGCCAGGTGCTCGGCACCGCCAGCTCGGAGGAAATCATCTCCGCCCGCCGCAGCCAGCTGATGCGCCAGATGCGCGACGACCTCGACCGCCGGGCCGGCGCCTCGCGCTTCGGCATCCAGGTCATCGACGTGCGCATCCGCAGCGCCGACCTGCCCCAGGCCAACCAGGCCGCCGTGTTCGACCGCATGAAGACCGCCCGCCAGCAGGAGGCCGCCCGCATCCGCGCCACCGGCCAGCAGCAGCGCCGCGAGATCGTCGCCACGGCCACCCAGGAGGCCGAGACCATCCGCGGTCAGGCCGACGCTGAACGGGCCAGGATCTTCGCCGACAGCTTCGGCCGCGATCCCAGCTTCGCCGCCTTCTACCGGTCGATGCAGGCCTATGAGGCGTCCCTGTCCAAGGGCGACACCACCCTGGTGCTCAGCCCCGACAGCGCCTTCTTCCGCTACTTCAGCCAGGGCGGCGGCGGCGGGCAGTGATCCTCCCCCCTCGGGGGAGGTGGACCGGCGAAGCCGGGACGGAGGGGGTCCGCCCAGGTCCCGGGTGACCCCCTCAGTCGGCTTCGCCGACAGCTCCCCCGATGGGGAGCATCAGGCGGCGAAGTCCTCCCGTCGGTAGCCCTGGAAGTACAGCAGCGCGGTGAGGTCAGCATGGTCTACCCGGGCGTCGGCCTTAGCCGCCACCACCGGCTTGGCGCGGTAGGCGATGCCCAGGCCCGCCGCCTCGATCATCGCCAGGTCGTTGGCTCCGTCGCCGACCGCCAGGGCGTTGGCCGGCGTCGCGCCGAGGGCCGCGGCCTCTTCCTCAAGCGCCGCCAGCTTGGCCTCGCGGCCGAGGATCGGCTCGCCGACCAGCCCGGCCAGCAGCGCGCCGTCTTCGGTCAGGGTGTTGGCCCGGTCGGCATGGAAACCCGCCGCCGCCGCGACCCGGCCTGTGAAAAAGGTGAAGCCGCCTGACACCAGCACACACCGCGCGCCATGGGCGGCCATGGTCCTGACCAGGGTCTCCGCCCCCGGATTGAGCCGCACCCGCTCGTCGTAGCAGCGCTGCAGGGCGGTGAGGCCCAAGCCCTTGAGCATGGCCACCCGCTCGCGCAGGGCGCCCTCGAAGGCCAGCTCCCCGGCCATGGCTCGCTCGGTGATGGCCGAGACCGCATCCTTCACCCCGGCGAAGTCGGCCAGCTCGTCGAGGCATTCGACGTTGATGATGGTCGAGTCCATGTCGGCGATCAGCAGCCGCTTGCGGCGGCCCTCCGCCGGCTGCACGCAGACATCGACCGCGCGGCCCGCCAGGGCCTCTTCGGCCCGCTCGCGGATCAGGGTCTGGAATGCGCTGTCCACGAAGACGTCGGCGGCGTTGGGACCCAACAGGTCGGTCTCGCCCACCGTCGCGCCCGTGCGGCGAAGGGCGATCTCCACCGCCTCGAGGGCGGCGGCCAGATCGGCGGGAGCGACGGCGACGAGGGTGACGGCAAGGCGCATGAGCGCCGCCTAGCCTGCTTTCGCCGGGATGGGAACCGTGCGTCCTTCGACACGGCCCTTCGGGCCTGCTCAGGATGACGTGGAGGGGTGGCCCTCAAAATGTACGTCATGGTGAGCAGCACCCGCAGGGTGCGTGTCGAACCACGCAGGCCACGAACGGTGGCGAACACACCACGCATGGCTTAAGCGACGGATCATGACGCCGCCCATCCTGCTGATCGCCGGGCCGACCGCGAGCGGAAAGTCGGCCCTGGCGCTGCGGGCCGCGCGGGCGCTGGACGGCGAGATCGTCAATGCCGACGCCCTGCAGCTCTATGCCGATCTGCGGGTGCTGTCGGCCCGGCCGTCTGAAGAGGAGCAGAGCGGCGTGCCGCATCACCTGTTCGGCGTCGCCGACGGGGCGGACGGCTGGTCGGTCGGGCGCTGGGTGCGGGCCGCCGCGCCGATCCTGGGCGACATCCGCGCGCGGGGCCGCACGCCGGTCGTGGTCGGCGGCACGGGTCTCTACTTCAAGGCCCTGACCGAAGGCCTGGCCGACGTGCCCCCCACTCCCGCCGCTGTCCGCCTCGGCGTGGCCAAGACCTGGGACGCCCTGGGCGAGGCGCGCTTCCGCGACCTGCTGGAGACCATCGATCCGGCCGCACAGGCCCGCATCGCCCCGGGCGACCGGATGCGGCTGTCGCGGGCCATGGAGGTGTTCGAGGCCACCGGCAAACCCCTGACCGCCTGGCAGGCCGAAACCGCCCCCGCCCTCCCCGCCGACGCCTGGCGCGCGGTGGTCATCGAGCCCGACCGTGGCGTCCTCTACGCCCGCTGCGACCAGCGGTTCGAGGCGATGATGCAGGCGGGGGCGCTGGAGGAGGTCCGGGCCCTGCTGGCGCGGGGCCTGGACCCCATGACGCCGGTGATGAAGGCCGTCGGGGTGCGCGAACTGGCCGCCCATCTGGCCGGCGAGACCACGCTGGAACGGGCCGTCGCGCTGGCCCGGCAGGAAACCCGCCGCTACGCCAAGCGCCAGCTGACCTGGCTGCGCAACCAGACGCCGGACTGGCCGCGCGTGACGGAAATCGACCCGGACGCCACCTGGGGGCAATTCCTTGCGCGAGGGCCCGCCTTGACGCCGTCGGCGTAGCGTGGCATCTGCTTCTCAAGCGATTTGGAGCAATCATCGTGCGCAACACGACCATCGTACTTATCGAGCGGCCGACAGCGGCGTGACCTGACCCGTCACCCCGTCGCCGGTCGCGCGCATTCCAGGCCCCTCACGGGCCTTTTTTATTGCCCATTTCCGATCCCCAAGAGCCCGACATGACCGCCTCCACCACCAAGACTCCGCCCGCCGGAACCGCCCCTCGCGAGATGACGGGCGCCGAGATCGTCGTGCAGGCGCTCATCGACCAGGGGGTCAGCACCATCTTCGGCTATCCCGGCGGGGCGGTGCTGCCGATCTATGACGCCCTGTTCCAGGACAACGAGCGCCACGGCGACCGCTTGCGCCACATCCTGGTGCGCCATGAACAGGGCGCGACCCACGCCGCCGAGGGCTATGCCCGCTCCACCGGCAAGCCGGGCGTGGTGCTGGTCACCTCGGGGCCCGGCGCCACCAACGCCATCACCGGCATCGTCGATGCCCTGATGGACAGCATTCCGATGGTCGTCTTCACCGGCCAGGTCCCGACCCACCTGATCGGCACCGACGCCTTCCAGGAAGCCGACACGGTGGGCATCACCCGGGCCTGCACCAAGCACAACTACCTGGTGAAGGACGCCGCAGACCTGCCCAGGATCATCCACGAGGCCTTCCACATCGCCACCACCGGCCGGCCGGGCCCGGTGCTGATCGACATCCCCAAGGACGTGCAGTTCTCGAAGGCGGCCTATCAGGGGCCGGGCGAGGTTCGCTTCAGCCACGGCTACGCCCCGCGCACCAAGGGCGACCCGGCCCGTGTCGCGGAGGCGGCCAGGCTCATCGCCAAGGCCCGCCGGCCGATCTTCTACACCGGCGGGGGTGTCATCAACGCCGGTCCGGCGGCCAGCGAGAGCCTGCGGGCCTTCGCGGCCATGACCGGCGCGCCGGTGACCTCGACCCTGATGGGCCTGGGCGCCTTCCCGGCGGCGGACCCGGCGTGGCTCGGCATGCTGGGCATGCACGGCACGTTCGAGGCCAATAACGCGATGCACGATTGTGACGTGCTGATCTGCGTCGGCGCGCGGTTCGACGACCGGGTCACCGGCCGGCTGGACGCCTTCTCGCCGGGCAGCAAGAAGATCCACATCGATATCGACGCCTCCTCGATCAACAAGAACGTGCGGGTCGACATCCCCATCGTCGGCGATGCGGGCAGTGTGCTGGACGACCTGATCGCCGCCTGGACCGCCGCCGGACACAAGGCCAACCGCAACGCCCTGGACGACTGGTGGCGCCAGATCGACGGCTGGCGCGCCCGCCAGTGCCTGAGCTTCCGCACCGCGCCGGACGTGATCAAGCCGCAGCAGGCCATCGACCGGCTGTACGCCCTGACAAAGGACCGCGACACCTACATCACCACCGAGGTCGGCCAGCACCAGATGTGGGCCGCCCAGCACTACCGCTTCCAGGAGCCCAACCGCTGGATGACCTCCGGCGGGCTGGGCACCATGGGCTACGGCATGCCGGCGGCCATCGGCGTGCAGCTGGCCCATCCGGGCAGCCTGGTCATCGACATCGCCGGCGAAGCCTCGATCCAGATGTGCATCCAGGAGCTCTCGACGGCGATCCAGTACGACCTGCCGGTCAAGATCTTCATCCTCAACAACGAGTGGATGGGCATGGTCCGCCAGTGGCAGCAGCTGCTGCACGGCGAGCGCTATTCCCACAGCTACTCCGAAAGCCTGCCCGACTTCGTCAAGCTGGCCGAGGCCTACGGCGCGGTCGGCATCCGCTGCAGCGACCCGGCCGAGCTGGACGCGAAGATCATGGAGATGATCGACAGCCCCCGCCCGGTGGTCTTCGACTGCCGCGTGGAGAAGTCCGAAAACTGCCTGCCGATGATCCCCTCGGGCAAGGCGCACAACGAGATGATCATGCCGGAGGATGCCGGCGACATCGGCTCGGTGATCGACGACGCGGGCCGGCGGTTGGTGTAGGTGATATTGACAACCTATGCGGGATTTGATGACCTGCGGCCGGCATGCCGCACTTCGAATGGGATCCAGAGAAGGCTCGGTCGAATCTGGCCAAACACGGCGTCTCGTTCGAGACGGCTCGCGAGGTTTGGGACGATCCGCGGATCGTCTGGTATGCTGACGACATCGTCGATAACGAGCTTCGCTGGCACGCGATCGGGGTCGTCGGGTTCGTCACCATGCTGCTGGTCGTCCATACCCTCCGGGGAACGACGAGTGGCGAAGCGGTCCGAATTATCAGCGCGCGAAAGGCGGCTCCTCGGGAGCGCAAACGGTATGAGCAGGAAAACCTCAAATTCTGGTCGTGAGGCTGAACTGGCGCGGCTCGCGGCCATGCCGGACGACGAGATCGATACTGACGACATTCCGGAAGTCGATCTGGAAAGGCGGCTCTTCGCCAGTCGGCCAAATCAGGGCGAACCTCGCCTGTGGCCTGTCGGGGTCGAGGCCGATCTCGTCACGTGGTTCCTGAACCAGTCGGACGCCAGCACCTATCAGCAGGAAATCAACAAGGCTCTTCGGGCGCATGTCGCCGACGCTGACGCCAAGACACGGAAACGCCGCGCCTGATGACCGATCCCCAGCCCGCCTCGGCCTACGACCTTGCCCATACGGACGAAGTCGAAAACCTCGCCACCTTCGCCCTGCTGGTCGACAACGAGGCGGGCGTGCTGCACCGCGTCGTCGGGCTGTTCGCCGCCCGGGGCTACAACATCGAGAGCCTGACCGTCGCCGAGACCGACCGCAGGGCCCACACCAGCCGCATCACCATCGTCACCCGCGGCGCCCCGCACGTGCTGGACCAGATCGAAGCGCAGCTGTCGAAAGT
The DNA here is from genome assembly GCA_030678995.1 of Caulobacter sp. Classification (GTDB taxonomy): domain Bacteria; phylum Pseudomonadota; class Alphaproteobacteria; order Caulobacterales; family Caulobacteraceae; genus Caulobacter. Next base: position 33,873 of record JAUXTQ010000007.1, on the reverse strand, counting down.
CATAAGCGTTCGCCAGGTGCATGACGTCACCCGCGACCCGCGCGGCATCGAGCGTGAGCTGGCCCTGGTCAAGGTGCGCGGAACCGGCGCCGACCGGGTCGAGGCCCTGCGGGTGTCGGACATCTTCCGCGCCAAGGTGGTCGACACCACCAGCGAGAGCTTCGTCTTCGAGATCACCGGCGCCCCGGCCAAGATCGACAGCTTCGTCGACCTGATGCGGCCGCTGGGCCTGGTGGAGCTGTCGCGGACGGGCGTCCTGTCCATCGAACGCGGCGCCGAAGAGGGCATTTAGGCCCCCTCGACGGACCGGACCGGCTGCACGACAGTGGGCGCCAGACCGGAGACCCGCCATGAAGCTCTTCACCGCCATCGCCCTCACCTGCGCCTTGTTCGCCGCGCCCGCCGTGGCCAACGATCTCTCAACCGCCACCGCCGAGCAGGTCCGCCAGGCCGACATCGCCTTCGCCAGGCGCTCGGGCGAGGTCGGGTTCGCCAAGGCCTTCCGCGAGTATGTCGATGAGGGCGAGGGCCTGCTCTACGGTATGGACGGCCCACCCGCGGTCGGGGCCCGGGCCGTCTATGAGGCGCTGGGCGGCGACGCCACGCCGGGGATGACCGTGGACTGGACCCCGACCCAGGCCTGGGGGTCGAAGGGCGGCGACATGGGCGTCACGGTCGGGACCTGGCGGCGCACGCCAAAGGACCCGTCCCGCCCGGTGCGGACGGGCCGCTACGTCACGGTCTGGCGCCTGACCGCCAAGGGGGAGTGGAAGGCGCTGGTGGATATCGGCGAGGCCGATGCCCTGCCCGCGCCTCCCGCGCCGACCGCTACGCCTTGAGCAGGTTGAAGCGGTAGAGCGCTCCGCCGACCACCGCGCCGACGGCCGGCGCGACGATAAACAGCCACAGCTGCGCCATGGCCTGACCGCCGACCAGCACCGCCGGTCCGAAGCTGCGCGCCGGATTGACCGAGACCCCGGTGATCTGGATGCCGACGATGTGAATCACCGCCAGGGTGATGCCGATAGCCAGGCCGGCGAAGGCGCCCTGGCCCTTGTCGCCGGTCACGCCCAGGATGACGATGACGAACAGCGCGGTCATCACGGCCTCGAAGATCAGGGCCGCTTCCATGCTGTACTCGCCCAGATAGCCCGGCCCCCAGCCGTTGTGGCCCAGGCCGCTGGCGGCGCCCTCCTTGGCCAGCACGCAGAGGACCGCGGCGCCCGCCAGCGCGCCGAGAAACTGGGCCACCCAGTAGAGTCCCATGTCCTTGAGGGTCATGCGGCCGGCGACGAAGGCGGCCAGGCTGACCGCCGGATTGACGTGACAGCCCGAAATCGGCCCGATGCCATAGGCCATGGCCACGATAGCGAAGCCGAACGCCAGGGCGATGCCCAGCTGGCCCACGTTTCCCCCGCCCAGCACGGCCGCGCCGCAGCCGAACAGCACCAACGCAAGCGTGCCGATGAACTCGGCAATGAATTTGTTCATGACGCCTCTCCTGTTTCCCCCCGCCTCATCGAGCGGTGTTCGGTGAGGCTGCCCTGTTCGACTGAGTCCCGGAATAGAGGATCATCGGCGCATTCGTTTCGGGTGTTCTTCCCCCGGCAACCAATCGTGCCTATATTGGATGTGTTCGGGCTTGCCCGGGCTATGGACATAAACGCGCGTGTAATAAGCGGACTGGACCCGGGTGCGATTCCCGGCGGCTCCACCAATCCTTCTTCGGGTTATCGCCGGAAGCAGGGGGCCGATCAGCATCGACAGACGTCTAAAGACGTTGCTTTGTCCCGGCGTGGCTCACCGATTCGGGCCATTAAACTAACTGCGAACGATAACTTCGCTGAAGAGTATGCGATCGCCGCGTAATGCGGTGCTAGCGCACTCGACCTAAACTCCGGGGGGTTCAGATCCTCCGGCGGGGCCCGGCGGGGGCCTGCCAACAGAACCCCGCCACCTTTCCTTCGAATTCTGATCTAAAGCCGCGCACCGTCGAGGGACTGCTTCCGGCGCAGCCGGTAGCTGTCCCCGCTACCGCGCCTGAGATCAGGGACAGCTACGCTCCGCGAAGCAGTCCCCGGCCGGTGCTACTTCTCGCCGCAGCAGGGAATGTCGAGCGCCTCGCCGTCTTCCCGTTCGAGGACGTCGTACATCTTCGGATAGCCGTCATTGACCGCCGGGGTGGTGCAGATGTGCCTTCCGACCACCTTGCCGGCCTTCAACACCGCCACGCCCTCGTCCTGGTAGGAGCCGCGAACACCATCCTCGTCCCGGCTGCCGGCGATGGTGCGTTGGAAGACCACGTAGTCGTAGCCGCCGTTGGAGAAGCGGATCCGCTCCTCGCCGCCGCCGCTGAACATCGTGGTGCTCAGGAAGAAGAGGCCGCGAGGGTGCTCCGGCCGCACCGGCCAGGCCATCTCCACCGCGCCCTTGCGTCCGAAGCGGTACTGCATCTTCACCGAGCCGGCGCCCTCGGCGGTCAGCGATCCGCTGGCGCACAGCGAGAGCACCTTGCCGCCGACACCGCAGCTGAGGACCGGCTGTTCGCCCGGCGCGCAGAGGTTCGGCGTGGACGCGGCCTGAACGGGCGGGACAGAGGTCGCCGCTACGGCGAGCAGCGAGACGGCAGCCAGGGCCAGATATCGGACCGTCATGCGCACCCTCTTTCGCGAAGTGTATCCTTCGCTCCACTAGCATGGAGGATGTCGCCCAGCACGTCCCGCGACCGCCTTGCGAGTTTGCCGCAAAACGCTAGGCTCGCGGTCCACGAGGCGTTTGAGTCATGGCCCAGCAGCAGAAGCCGCCCGAAGATCTGATGAACTACGAGGCGCTGGCCCAGGACGCCCTGCGCGGGGTGGTCAAGGCCGCCCTGAAGGTCGCCGCCGCCCCCGGGGGCATCCCCGGAGACCACCATTTCTACATCACCTTCCGCACCAAGGCGCCGGGCGTCTCGGGGCCGCCGGATCTGCTGGGCAAGTACCCGGACGAGATGACCATCGTCATGCAGCACCAGTACTGGGACCTGGCGCCGGGGGAGACCTTCTTTTCGGTCACCCTGAAGTTTGGCGGATCGCCCAAGCGCCTGTCGGTGCCCTATGCGGCGGTGACCCGCTTCTTCGACCCGCATGTGCAGTTCGGCCTGCAGTTCGAGCCGCCGCCGGTGGACGTCGAACCCGCCGGGATGGACGCGCCCGCCGGACCGGAAGCCGACTCCGATGGCCCCGACGAGCCGCCCGAGCCGGACGCGCCCAAGGTCGTTTCGCTCGACCAGTTCCGCAAGAAGTGAGGCGGGTTTGACCGACGTCGCCTCCGATGAACCGCAGAGCCTGACCGACGAGGCCATTCTGGCCCGGTTCACTGCCACCAAGCGGCAGCCGCCGGGATCGCAGCTGCTGGGGTTTCGCATGGTCCGGGTCAGCCAGGCCGACCGCGAGGTCGAGGTCGCGTTCGAAGCCTCCGAGCAGCTGACCAATCCGATGAAACAGGTCCAGGGCGGCTATCTCTGCGCCATGCTCGACGAATGCATGAGCGTGGCCTGCATGGTCGCTTCGGGCATGACCAGCGTTGCCCCTACCGTCGAAATGAAGACCAGCTTCTTCCGCCCCGCCCTGCCCGGCCCGATCAGCGGCATCGGCCGGGTCGTGCGCTGGGGCAAGACCATCGCCTTCACCGAGGGCGAGCTGCGGGATGTGGAGGGCCGGATTCTGGCCAAGGCCACCGGCACGGCCATGCCCACCCCGTTCGCCCGGTACAAGGGCTGAGACCATGCGGGCGCGACTCCTTGCGATCCTCGCGCTGCTGGCCCTGGTGGCCTGGCCGGCCACGGCCGCCGCCCCGAAAAGTCCCTACAACGACTGGGCCGCGATCGTCGTGGCCGGCGACTGGCGCGCCCATGACGGCGGACCGGCCGAAGCCTTCGACAACGCCCGCCGCGACGTCGCCGCGACCCTGCTGACCCTGGGATTTCGGCCCGAGAACCTGACCCAGTTCTCGACCCGGCCCGAGCGGTACCCCGACACCAACCCCGAACGCCTCACGGCCCAGGCGATGGTCGATGCGCTGAGGACGTCCGGCGCGCGGGCCCCGGCGGGCTGCCTGATCTACTACACCTCGCACGGCGCGCCGCAGGGCGTTGTCCTGGACGTGCGGGGCAGGATGTCCGCCTTCTCGCCGACCGAGATGGCCGCCCTTGTGGATGAGGCCTGTCCGGGGCGGCCGGCCATCGTGATCATCTCGGCCTGTTTCTCCGGGGTGTTCGTGCCCCATCTGGCCGGCCCGCAGCGGATGGTCATCACCGCCGCCCGGCCCGACCGCAGCTCCTTCGGCTGCAGTTCGGAGGACAAGTATCCCTTCTTCGACGCCTGTTTCCTGGAGTCGGTGGGCAAGGCGCGCAACTTCCCGGCCCTGGCGCCGGCGATCCAGACCTGCGTCACCCGGCGCGAGCGCGAGATGCAGCTGGCCCCGGCCTCCGAGCCCCAGGTGTCGATCGACGGGACCCTGCGGCTCAGGCTGGGCATGATGCCCTTCCCCGCCGGCGCGCAGGGCGTCGAGGGGCCCTGACGGACGCTCCGGGCGACCGGGCGCCGCAGACCGGCCTATGCCCCGCGTCCCGGGCGCCCTAGAAGACCCATGAAAGCCTTGCCCCGGGGTATCTCCTTGCGATCGCCAGCCAAAGCCGCCCTCGCGGCTGCGTTATCCGTTCTGATCGGCGTCCTGCCGGCGGCCAGCCCCGCGCAGAGCCCGGTTCCGCCGGCCCCCGTGACCGCGGTCGCGCCCGTTCCGACGGCCCCTGCCGCGGCGGGCGTCGTTCCCCTGCCCCCGGCCGAACTCGAGGCCTATGTCGATGGCCTGGTCCGCGACGCCATGTCTGCCGACCACATCCCCGGCGTCACCGTCTCGGTGGTGCAGAACGGCCAGGTGGTGCTCAAGAAGGGCTATGGCTTCGCGGGCCTCGGCCCCGCCCGGCCGGTTGATCCGGACAGGACCCTGTTCCGCATCGCCTCCATCTCCAAGACCTTCACCTGGATCGCGGTGATGAGGGAGGTCGAGGCCGGCCGCATGCGGCTGGACGCCCCGGTGAACCTCTATCTGCCCGAGAAGATCCAGGTCCGCGACCAGGGCTATGACCGCCCGGTGCGGGTGATCGACCTGATGAGCCATTCGCCCGGCTTTGAGGACCGGGCCCTGGGCCAGCTGTTCGAGCGCGACGCCCGCCGGGTGCGACCGCTGGCGGTCTATCTGCGCCAGGAACGGCCCCGCCGCGTGCGCGAGGCCGGGTCCCTGCCGGCCTATTCCAACTATGGCGTCGGCCTCGCCGGCGCGGCGGCGGCCTGGGTTTCGGGCAAGCCGTTCGAGCGGCTGATCGAGACCGGCGTCATCGGCCCCCTGGGCATGACCCGCACGACCTTCCGCGATCCCTATCCGGCCCGCCCGGAGCTACCCGCGCCGATGCCGGCCGCCCTGGCCCGCGATCTGGCCGACGGCTACCTGTGGACCGGCGGCGGCTGGCGCAAGCGGCCCTACGAATTCACCTCCCAGATCGCGCCCGCGGGCGGGGCCTCGACCACCGCCGCCGACATGGCCCGCTACATGACCATGATCCTGAACGGCGGGACCCTGGACGGGGTGCGGATCTACGGCCCCGCCACGGCGGCCGGCTTCTTCCGCGCGCAATCCCGGCCGGCGCCGGACGTGGCCGGATTCGGCCACGGCTTCGCCGCCTTCCAGCTGCCCGGCGGCCGCACCGCCTGGGGCCATGACGGGGTGCTGCTGTCGTTCCGCTCGTCGATGATGATGGTCCCGGAGCTGGGCCTGGGCGTCTTCGTCGCGGCCAATTCGGAGACCGGCGAGCGGTTGACCCTCCAGCTGACCGGCCGCATCGTCCAGCGCTTCTACGGCCCCGCCCCGACCCTGCCGGAGGCCGGCTCGGCCTGGCTCAAGCAGAACGGCCGCGCGTTCGAGGGCCAGTACGTCTCCAGCCGGCGCTCCTATCGCGGCCTGGAACAGTTCATCGGCCTGATCAACACCCGGACCCAGGTCAGCGTGACCGACGCCGGACAACTGCTGATCAGGGGCTTCAACAGCTCGTCTCTCTGGGTCCCCGAGGGGACCGGCGGCCGGTTCCGCGAGGTCGGCGGCTGGCGAAAGATGAGCTTCGTCATGCAGAACGGTCGGGCGGTCCGCTATTTCAGCCCCACCGGCGCGGCGGCGTCCCAGCGGGTGGGCTTCTTCGGCGGCCAGGGCTGGCTGGTCAACCTGGGCTTGCTGGCGGCCATCGCCGCCCTGGCGACCCTGGGCGGCCTGTTCCTGCGCGATCGCAAAGACCACCGCGAAACGCCGATGCAACGCCGGGCCAGCCTGATGCAGACCACCCAGGCGGTGCTCTGGCTGCTGGCCATGCTCGCCCTGGCGGTCTGGGCCGACAAGGCCGGCGACGTGGCCGCGGTGTTCTTCGACTGGCCCGGCGGCTGGATGCTGACCGCCTCGTCCTGCGCGCTGGTGGCGGCCATCCTGTCGTTCGTGACCCTGGTGCTGCTGCCCTTCATCTGGCGCGGCGGACGGCGGGTGGAAAGCTGGACGGTGGGCCGCAAGCTGCGCTTCACCGCCACCACGCTGATCTACACCGGCCTGTCGCTGGTGCTGGGTCTGCGCGGCGCGCTCTTCCCCTGGGCGAGCTGACTTTTCACCGCTGCGGCAATCGGCCAGCTTCCTGGCGCCACCCTCGCATCCCAAGGATGGAAACGGGTGGTTCGGGGTGGTTGTCGTGTCAAAACAAGACGGTCTGGCCTTTGGTCTGGCGGGACTCGCGGCCTTCGTGGTCTCGACGGCGTGGTACGCGGCCTTCGGGGCCGGGCTGCTCGAGCGGGCCTTCTGGTTCTACGCCGCCAACGCCTTCCTGGTGGGCGGGGCGGTGGTCTTCCTGTTTCACGTCGCCGCGCGCCTGCGCCGACTGCCGCGCCGCCACCGCCTGCTGGCTGCGGCCGTCTTCGCCGCCCCCGGCCTGATCGGAGCGGGCGTCATGCTGGCCCTGTTCAAGGACATCTTCCCGCAATGGGACGCGGTCAGCCTGGGCCGGTTCGGCGCCTTCATCCTGCTGGGCCACGCCCTGCTGATCGGCGCGGCCCTGGAAACTAGGCGAGCCGCGTCGCGCGCACGGTGATCCGCTCGCGATCGCCCTGGCGCCGCTCGACCAGCAGCCGGGCCACCTGACTATCGTCATGGAAGGCGTGACCCTTGATCGAGTCGAGGATCACCTTGGCCAGGTTGTCGAGGTCCAGCCAGGGCGGGTCGCCCTCGTACTCCATGACAATCTCGACGGCGAAGTCGCCCCACACCGGCCGCGACCCGCGCCACGCCTTGCGGAAGAACTCGTAGATCAGCGGCTTGTAGTATTTCGCCTGGGTGGTCAGGCCGTCGACCACCAGCTCAAGTGTGCCGCCGCCCTCGCGAGCCCGCACCTTGCCGTGGATGGTCCAGTCGTCGGTCATGCGAAGGGGGAGTGGACGGTCAGTCCCTCGGCCCGGGCGGCCTCGGCGAGGTCAGCGTCCAGCGTCGCCAAGTCTGCTTCCCGGCGGAGCGCCAGTTCCAGGTAGGCCGCATCGTAGGCCGTGAGGCCATGGCTGTCGCTCAGGATAAGCAATCGACGCGTCTGCGACGGCGTCGCCCCCTCCATGCCGATCATCAGTTCGTCGAAGGAGTCGAGCATGGCGTCACGGTCCGCCGCGTTCAGCTCGCCGCGCCGGGTCTTCTTCCAGAGTATGTTGGCCACTTCCCAGCAAATCAGCGCCGGAGCCGCGAAATCGCGGTCGTCAAAAGCCTGGAATCGCTCGCGAGCGAACCCGCTATGATCTTCGCGCGTCAGCAAGGCCGCGACGAAACAGGCATCGACGACGACCGGAGGCAAGTCAGCGCCGTCCAAAGTCGCGCGCGGCGATCAGTTCTTCATGGGTGAAGTCGCGGCCCATCCGTTCGGCGACCCGATCAGCAAGTTCGGCGGCCCGACGAATGACGTCCCGGCGGTGATCAGCCGCGGCGCCCGTGGGTTCGGCGCTGGTGATCCTGGCCACGGGCTTCCCCCGGCGCAGGACGATGACCTCCTCGCCCCTCTCCGCGGCCTCGATGAGTTCAGAGAAGCGGTTGCGCGCCTCAAAGACCCCGATCTCCATTTCACACTCCTAGCCAACTTAATGGCTAGACTAACATCTCGCTATCCAGGACACCACCACGGCCTTGCAGTCTCGCCCTCTGGCGCTAAACCGGCGCTGCAAGTTTCGCCGGATAGACCCATGACCGCCACGCGCACCGAGACCGACACCTTTGGCCCCATCGAGGTCGCCGCCGACCGCTACTGGGGCGCCCAGTCGCAACGCAGCCTGGGCAACTTTAAGATCGGCTGGGAGAAGCAGCCCCTGCCCGTCGTGCGGGCCCTGGGCATCGTCAAGCGCGCCGCCGCCGAGACCAACCTGGCGCTGGGCAAGCTGGACCCAAGGATTGCCGAAACCATCGTCAAGGCCGCCAATGAAGTCATCGAGGGCAAGCTCAACGACCACTTCCCGCTGGTGGTCTGGCAGACCGGCTCGGGCACCCAGTCGAACATGAATGCCAACGAGGTGATCTCCAACCGGGCCATCGAGATGCTCGGCGGCGAGATGGGCAGCAAGAAGCCGGTCCACCCCAACGACCACGTCAACATGAGCCAGTCGTCGAACGACACCTATCCGACGGCCATGCACATCGCCTGCGCCGAACAACTCGTGCACGACCTGCTGCCGGCCCTGAAACACCTGCACGCGGCGCTGAAGGCCAAGTCCGACGCCTGGGCCGACATCATCAAGATCGGCCGCACCCACACCCAGGACGCCACGCCCCTGACCCTGGGCCAGGAGTTCGGCGGCTACGCGCAGCAGGTGGCCAACGGCATCCACCGCGTCGAACAGACCCTGCCGCTGCTGATGGAGCTGGCCCAGGGCGGCACGGCGGTCGGCACGGGCCTGAACGCCCCGATCGGCTTCGCCGAGAAGGTCGCCGCCCAGATCGCCGCCATCACCGGCCTGCCCTTCACCACCGCGCCGAACAAGTTCGAGGCCCTGGCCGCCCACGACGCCATGGTGTTCAGCCACGGGGCGATCAACACGGTCGCCGCCAGCCTGTTCAAGATCGCCAACGACATCCGCTTCCTCGGCTCGGGCCCGCGCTCGGGCCTGGGCGAACTGAGCCTGCCGGAGAACGAGCCGGGCAGCTCGATCATGCCGGGCAAGGTCAACCCGACCCAGTGCGAGGCCCTGACCATGGTCTGCACCCAGGTGTTCGGTAATCACGCGGCCATCACCTTCGCCGGCGCCAGCGGCCATTTCGAGTTGAACGTGTTCAACCCGGTGATGGCCTACAACTTCCTGCAGTCGGTCCGTCTGGTGGCCGACGCGGCGATCAGCTTCACCGACAACTGCGTGGTCGGCATCGAGCCCCGCGAGGACAACATCAAGCGCGGCCTGGACAACAGCCTGATGCTGGTCACGGCGCTCAACGGCAAGCTCGGCTACGACGCCTGCGCCAGGATCGCCAAGACGGCCCACAAGAACGGCACGACCCTGCGCGAGGAAGCCGTCGGCGGGGGGTATCTGACTGACGCGGAATTCGACGACGCGGTGCGGCCGGAGAAGATGATCTCGCCGGGGTGATGGGATGCGAGCCTCCGATCTCTCCTTCGCACGAGATGGCGCCGCCTTGTTTCCGGCGGCCGTGACGGCCGTGGAGGTCGCCGGCCTTGGGGAACGTCTTGATCCGGCTATCGATGGCCGTCCCGGACGGCGCCTGCCTGACGACGCCGCGACCGGCGACCTTCTGGCTGCCGAGGGGCCTCTCGGCCGGATCGCCGCCGGGCTGCTCGGCGCGCCTGCCCGTCCAGTGCGAGCCGTCCTGTTCGACAAGACGCCTGACGCCAACTGGATCGTCGCCTGGCACCAGGATCGCACCATCGCCGTTCGGGAACGCATCGATGTGGAGGGCTTCGGTCCCTGGTCCACCAAGGACGGGCTGCTGCATGTCGCCCCGCCGATCAGTGTCCTTGAGGGCATGGTCACCCTTCGTCTGCACCTGGATGACTGTGACGACGACAACGCGCCGCTGAAGATCGCGATGGGATCGCATCGGCTGGGCTACGTTCCGGCGACGCAGGCGACCACCCGGGCGGAGGCGTTGCCGACCTTTATTTGCCATGCGAGAGCCGGCGACGTCTGGGCCTATTCGACGCCGATCCTGCACATGTCCGAGCGTTCACGCGGCAGCGGCCGTCGGCGCGTGCTTCAGATCGACTATGCCGCCGCCGAACTGCCGGGCGGTCTGGAATGGCGCGGGCTTTCCTGAAACCTCACGGCAGAAGCGTCCTGATGTCTTGACGGCGAGATTTGCTCTGGTGGCGACCTTGCTCAAGGTCCGCGTCGCGGCCGCGGAGCGGCGACCCTGCAAGGGTCGTCCTTGACCAAGGTCGCCACCAGAGCTCCAATTCCATCAAGGCCTTCAGGGCTCAATGTCATCCGGCCGAACCGGACTGGAGCGCAATTCGCCATGGCCGGCCTCGACACCCCCTACTGGATCGCCGCGCAGTTCATCCGCCGCGAAGGCTGGGATGAGGCGGTCTACCCCTTCAACCTGCCGGTCGTGCGCAGCCTGCACAGCCTGAAGTTCCACCCGCGCGTGACCTTCCTGGTCGGCGAGAACGGCTCGGGCAAGTCGACGCTGATCGAGGCGCTGGCGGTGGCCTGGGGCTTCAACGCCGAGGGCGGGTCGAAGGACCACCGCTTCGCCACCCACGCCAATCACTCGGCCCTGCACCAGTTCATCCGCCCGATCCGCGACGGCAAGGCCTACGCCCACGACGGCTTCTTCCTGCGCGCCGAGAGCTTCTTCAACGTCGCGACCTATCTCGAACAGAACGCCGGCAGCCGCTATGGCGACCGGCCGTTGCACCAGCAGTCACACGGCGAGGCCTTCTTCTCGCTGTTCGAAAACCGGTTGATGGGCGACGGCCTATACATCATGGACGAGCCGGAAGCGGCCCTGTCGCCGCAGCGGCAGCTGGCCTTCCTGGCCAAGCTGCACCAGCTGGTGCTGGCCCGCTCGCAGCTGATCATCGCCACCCACTCGCCGATCATCCTCGGCTACCCCGACGCCTGGATCTACCAGGCCTCCGAGCATGGGCTGGAGAGGGTGGAATACGAGGACACCGAGCACTTCAGCGTCACGCGCAACTTCCTCAATCGCCGCGAGTCGTTCCTCAAGATCCTGCTGGAAGAGGACGAGGGGCCGGCGCCGCGATAATCCTCCCCGCGAAGTCGGGGAGGGGGACCATGCGGAGCATGGTGGAGGGGGCTGAGCCGGGTCCGCCGGAACGACCGGAATTCAGAATGGGGCCGCCCGCGTTCGCGCTGACCCCTCCACCGCCTCGCGGCGGTCCCCCTCCCCGGCTTCGCGGGGAGGATTGAAGGTTCTACCGCTTCTCCACCACGATCTTGCCGATCGGAGCGAAGGCGATCTGGGCCAGCTGCAGGTCCTTGAACGCGAACGGCAGGCCGATGATGGTGATCGCCTCGAAGAAGGCCGCCACCAGATGCGACAGGGCGATGTACCAGCCGGCGAACAGGAACCAGATGACGTTGAGCACGAAGCCCAGCGGCCCGGTGCCCAGGTCGTGCTCGCCGGTGATGATGTCGCGCGAGACGATCTCCTTGCCGAACGGCCAGAAGGCGAAACCGGCGATGCGCCAGGCCGCCGCCGTGTACGGCAGGCCGACGATGGTCACCGCCAGGATCAGCCCGCCGAGCAGCCACAGCATGCCGCTGATAAAGCCGCCGAAGATGAACCAGAGGATGTTGAGCAGCAGACGCATGGACCGGTTCCCGGAAACGACGTGATGTCTGACGTGGTGAGCATCGTAAGGCTTTTCGAGGGCCTGCCGCATGGATTCGACGTCATCCGCGCCGAGGCCGCCGCCGAGGGCGTGCGAAACATGACGGTGCTGGCGACAGAGTTCGGCGCGGCGGACGACCCCTTCCGCGACCCCGGAGCGCTGTTCGCGGCCTTCGTGGCCGGCGAGCTGGCGGGCGTGGGCGGGGTGACGGTCGAGACGGGCCTGAACGAGCCGGCCATGCGCATGCGGCGGCTCTACGTCCGCCCCGCCTTGCGCCGCGGCGGCGTGGCCCGCGCCCTGGCCGGGGCGATGATGCAGCAGGGCTTCCAGGCCGCGCCCCTGCTGGTGCTGAACGCCGCCGCCTCCGCCGCCGCCCCGCCCTTCTGGGAAGCGATGGGGTTTGAACGCATGGACTGGCCGGGCGTGACCCACGCCCTCAGGCTCCAGGCTGACGACCCATCCAGGGATTGAACAGGCCGTCCGGGTCATGGGCCGCGCGAATCCGGTCCAGCCGGGCCATGTGGTCGTCCGACAGGAATCGCGCCGGACGGTTGGCCAGGTTCTCGTCGGCGAGCTGGATGCCCTTGCCGAAGGGCTCCAGCGCCCGCATGTGGCCTGTCGCCCAGTCCGCGTGGGCCACATCGTCCGCCTCGGACCGTACGCCGCCATAGAGCGCCAGATAGGTCCGCCCCTCGACCGAGAAGGCCATGTCGGGCCGCGTCGGCGGCGGGTTCCAGTTCAGCCATAGCACGTGACTGGGCGCCGGCGGCTGGGTGTCGGCGATGGCGCGCAGGTGCGGCAGGAGCGGCGCGATCGGGCCGTCCATCCACATGTTGTCAGCCCGCCAGCGGATGTTCGGCAGGAACAGCGTCTTCTCGCCGGTGCGCATCATGAAGGCCATGGACAGGGGCACGAGGGGCAGGGTCAGGCTGGCCTTGCGGCGAAGGGGGCTGTCACGGATGAAGCTCGTCGCCTCACGCGCCTCGCGCCAGCTGTCCGCCATCACCGGCGCCAGCACCTCGATCCCCGGCGCGCCGATGCCCATCGCCTTGCGGTTCATGACCATCTGGAACTCGACCGTCCGGGAGACGGAAGGACCGACCGCGTCGGCCCAGGCGAACACCGCCTCGAGATGCGTCATCCTGAAAACCTGCAGCTGAAGTCCCACGACCTTGGGCCTGTCGTGCAGGCGCAGGTGGAACTGCACGACCACCCCGAAGAAACCCGGCCCGCTTCCCCGCGCCGCCCAGAACAGGTCCGGGTTCTCGGTCTCGCTGGCGTGAACCCTCGATCCATCGGCCAGCACCACATCCAGGCCGATAACGTTCTCGCAGCCCAGCCCGACGACCCGGCTGTTCCAGCCGAACCCGCCCTGCAGCAGGAAGCCGCCGATGCCGACGGTCCAGGCGTGGGCCACCGGAAAGAACAGGCCGGCCCGGGCCAGGACGGCGTTGACGTCGCCACAGTGACGGCCCGGCTCGACCGTGGCGGTCCGCGCCCGGACGTCGATCTGCATGCGGGTCATGCGGCCCATGTCGATCAGCAGGCTGTCGTCGCGGATGTGGTTCTGCGCCCAGCTGTGCCCGCCGGAGCAGACGCTGATCTTCAGGCCCTCGGCGCGGGCCCGTTTCACGGCGGCGACCACGTCGTCAACCGTGTTGGCCTGCACCACGACGGCCGGTCGGCGGCCGGGATCCCTGGCGTTGAAACTTGTGCCCAGCACGGCCGCGTCGAAGCCGGCCTCCCCGCGGCGCAGGGTCACGCCCCTGCCCGTCGCCTTGCCCATCACGGTCTCCCTTTGTCGCCTGGCCCGAAGGCCGCGTGGATATCCGGCAGGATGGCCGCCAGATGGGCCATCTCCTGCGCGCAATGGACCAGCAGGTCCGCCGCCTGCGCCGCCCCGATCGGCGCCAGTCGGGCCGCGGTCCGGCCCAGGGCGCGGCCGAGCGGACCCTCCAGGCCGCGGGCGCGGACGTTGTTTCCGCCCAGCCAGAAGCGCGACCGCATCTCCGCGCCCCCGGGCGCGGGGCGCACATGGTGGACCAGCCAGCCGGTCTCCATCGGCGTCCCGGCGAGGCTGCCCCTGGCGCAGATGGCCGTCTCCCCGGCCTTCGCCAATCGCGTCTCGTCCAGACCCAGGCTGGAGGGCGGCACAAAGCGGATTGTCAGGCTCATCCGCCCGGCCCCGACGTACTCGACCACGTTCGAGGTGCGTCCAACGTAGTGGTCCAGATCATCGCGGCCGTCGGACCAGGCCACGTGCACATGGGCGCGGGGGTGCCAGAGTTTGTAGCGTTCGGCATGGCTGCCGTGCCAGGCGAACCACCAGTCCCACATGGCGGGCGTCACGCGGGGCATGGGAGTCAGCACCGCCACCCGGGCCGAGCGATCGGGGCAGGTCGTATAGCCGGTTTCGACGGCCTGGTAGCCTGGCGCGAGCAGGTCGCGGGCCCGCTCCACCGGAGGCATCAAGGCCGCGGCGACCGGGCCCACGGCGAGCGCCTCGCGCACCTCCGCCGACAACGGCGCCATGGCGGGTCGGAAGAATGGGGCGCAGGGGCTGACCGCGAGGTCGGCGTCACTGTAGCCGAGATAGAGGTCGGATTCCGGTACGGGACGCATGGACAGGCTCCGGCCGTGCTCAGGATCAATAATTGGGATATTTCCCATTTTTGGGATACTTGTCAATTATGGTGGTCGAAGGCGGTCCGGCGTTGTAAACTTCAGCATGATCAACAGGGGCCTGTTTGGCGGCGGCGCCGCACACCTGGGCAAGAGCGCCAGGACCCGCGCGCGGCTCATGGACGCCGCGGTCAGGCTTTTCGCGCGGGATGGTTTCGAGGCCGCCTCGGTCAACGAAATCGCCCGCCTCGCGGACGTGGCCAACGGCACCTTCTACGTCCACTTCCGCGACAAGGACGCGATCGGTTCAGAGGTGGCGCTGGCCATCGCCCGGAACGTCACCCGTCAGCTCGACGAGGCCATGGCCGGCGTGGACGACGCCGTCGATCGGACCAGCATGGCCACGCGGCGCTTCATCGACCTGGCCTGCAGCGAACCCGACTGGGGCCATGCCCTGTTGCGGGCCTTGTGGACCTTCCGGGGGTTGCGCGAGTCGGTCGTTGGCCCCCTTCGGTCGGACCTCCAGCGCGGCGTGGACCAAGGCGTGTTTGACGTCGAGATCGATGACATGCTCATCGACACCTTCGCCTCAATGGTCATGGGCGGGCTGTTCGCGCGTCTCGCCGGAGACTCCGGGGCCGACGCCGGGGCGCGGGTCGCCGAGCTTCAGCTGCGCATGCTCGGCGTGCCGGCCGAACGGGCCAGGGCGGCGGCCTGGCGGACGCTTGAACCGGTGGCCCTGCGCCTGGCCCCCCTGCCCCCAACCGGCTGATCAGGGGGCAAGGATCGGCCGCACCGCCGCCCACACCCGCTCGACCGCCAGGTCGGCCAAATCCGGCTCGCGCAGGATGGTCACCGGCTGGTCGGGTCGGATCGGCCGGGGCGCGCTGAGGTCGGGGTTGCTGTCGCGGGAGAACAGCACCACCGCCGGGCAGCCGGTCGCCACCACCACATGCACCGGCCCGGTGTCGTTGCCGACGGCCAGGGCCGCGCCACGGGCGAGGCTGGCGATCTCGGCGATGCTGGTGGCGCCCACCAGGCTGAGCGTGCCCGGGGCGGCGGCCAGGATGGTCTGCGCCAGCGCCGCCTCCTCCGCGCCGTGGCCAAGCACCACGGGCGTGATCCCCTGCCCCAGCAGCCGCGCCGCCAGCGCGCCGTAGTTCGCCGCCGGCCACCGCTTGGCCGGCCGGTGCGGCGCGCCGCCGGGGGCCAGCAGGGCGTAGGGCGCCGTCAGGCCGAACCGGGCGGCGTCACCGGTCAGCCAGCTGACGTCCGGCGGCCCGACCTCGGTAATGCCGGCGATCCGCAGCTGCTCGCGCTGGGAGTCCTGGATGTGCAGCCGGTCCCGCTCGGCGCCCCTGTAGGCGAAGGCCGCGCCGGGCGCGTTGCCCGACCACAGCGGCCGCCGGGGCCAGAGCAGCTGGAAATAGCGGATCGTCCGGCCCTGGGTCTGCAGGTCATAGACCCGGTCGAACCGCCCCGCCCGCAGCCGGCGGATCAGGCGCCAGACCGCCGGCAGGTCGGTCCAGTCGGGACGGCCGCCCCCCCAGACCGCGTCGAACCAGCCGGTGGCCTGGCCCATGGCCACATAGGGCGCGGTGGTCAGCAGCGTGATGCGGGCGTCCGGATGGGCGGCGCGGATCGCCTTCATCGGCCCGCTGGCCTGGACGAAGTCGCCCAGGGCCGACAGCTTGATGACCAGGATCTTTTCGGGCTTCACGGCCCGGGCCTCAGGCGCGGCGGCTGACGGCGAAATCGGCCAGGTCCTCCAGCGCCGTGCGCCAGCTGTTGTCGTCCATCCGGGCGAGCGCGGCCTTGGCCTCCTCGGCGAACTGGTGAGCCAGATCCAGTGTCGCCTCGGCGGCGCCGGTGCGGGCGATCAGGTCGCGGGCGCGGCGGAAGTCGTCGTCGGTCTGTTCGCGACGGCCGATGGTCCGCTCCCAGAACGGCGCCTCGGCCGCGCCGGTGCGGGCGATGGCCAGCAGCAGCGGCAGGGTCGCCTTGCCTTCGCGGAAGTCGTCGCCGGCGTTCTTGCCCAGCGTTTCGGTCGCGCCGCCGTAGTCCAGGGCGTCGTCGACCAGCTGGAAGGCCAGGCCCAGGCTCAGGCCATAGGACCGCATCGACCGGCAGTGGTCGTCCGAGGCCCCCGCGCTGACCGCCCCGGCCTCGGCGGCGGCGGCAAACAGCTCGGCGGTCTTGGCGCGGATGATCTCCAGATAGACGTCCTGCGACAGGTTCAGGTCGTGGGCGCGGGTCAGCTGCAGCACCTCGCCCTCGCTGATCACCCCGGCGGCCTTGGCCAGGATGTCCAGCGCCCGCAGGGAGCCGGCCTCGACCATCAGCTCGAAGGCCCGCGCGAACAGATAGTCGCCGACCAGCACGCTGGAGGGGGCGCCCCAGATCAGGTGGGCCGCCACCTTGCCCCGCCGCAGCTGGGAGGAGTCGACCACGTCGTCGTGCAGCAGGGTGGCGGTGTGGATGAACTCCACCGCCGCGGCCAGCTTCAGGCAGGACTCATCGGTCGCCCCGAGCAAACGGGCGGCGGCCACCGTGAGCAACGGCCGCAGCCGCTTGCCGCCAGCGTTGATCAGATGGTCGGCCAGGGCCGGGATCACCGACACCGGACTCTGCATGCGCGCGGAAATCAGGGCGTTGACGCCCTTCATGTCAGGGGACGCCAGCTCCACCAGTCCGTCGACGGAGCCCGTCGGACGGGCTACGGCCGCGTTCGCTGCGTCCAACACCTGCGCTCCTTCATCTTCCGGCCGCGGCCCAAGCGCCGTTGCGGGAAGCCTCCCCGGCGGGATAGGTCAGGGAAAGGGCGAGGGCAAGGCCGAGATGGCGGACCAGAGCGACGTGACCACCGATCGGCTGCTGGACGGACGGGTTTTGCTGCGCCAGTCGGCCCGCGGCTATCGCGCCGGCATGGACGCCGCCCTGCTGGCCGCCGCCTGCGACGCGGGGCCTGGCGAACGGGTGCTGGAGGCCGGCTGCGGCCCCGGCGCGGCCCTGCTGGCGGCGGCGGCGCGGCGGGCTGAGGCGGTGTTTGTCGGCGTGGAGCGGGACGGCGCGGCGGCGGCGCTGGCGCGGGAAAACGTGGCGCTGAACGGGTTTGACGGCCGGGTCGAAATCGTCGAGGGCGATGTCCAGGCGGGGTTCCGCGCACTGGGCCTTCCGGTGTTCGACGCGGTGATGGCCAACCCGCCGTTCTTCGATGACCCGGACGAACTGCGCGCCCCGGCCGCGGAAAAGACCGGGGCCTGGATGGCCGACGGCGGGCTGGCGGCCTGGACCGCCTTTATGCTCAAGGCCGTCCGCGAGGGCGGGACGATCACCGTGATCCATCGCGCCGACCGGCTGGGCGATCTGTTGTCGCTGCTGGGCGAAAAGGCCGGCTCGTTCCAGATCCGCCCGATCCACCCCTTCGCCGACGCCCCGGCCAAACGGGTGCTGTTCCGCGCGGTGAAAACCGGCAAGGCGCCGCTGCGGCTGTTGCCGGCGCTGGTGCTGCACGACCGTGAAGGCGGCAAACACAGCGCGGCGGCGGAGGCGATCCTGCGGGGCAAGACGGCGCTGGAATGGGGCTGACGGGACAGACACGCAGGTGTCTGTCCCTGATCAGTCCGACGCGTAGGCCCGCATTGCGTCGAGGCACAGCTGCAGGCCGGTCACATCCCCCAGCACGTCCGGCGTGACGATGACGAACAGCCGCCTCGCCTCGGCCCACAGCATGATCGTCTCGGGCAGGCCGAAGTCCTCGATCAGGCAGCCCTCGCCATCGCGCCAGACGCCATCTTCGTCGAGCTGGGCGCCGATGTGGGCATCGACCCGGTCGCGGAACTCGGCCTCGTGCTCGTAGGCCACGTTCATATAGGCCATCACCGGCTTGCCCAGCCCGGACAGGAAACCGGCCTCAAAGGCCGTGCCCGGGTCCGCCGTCGGCCCGCGCCAGGGGGTCAGGTTGATCACCGCCGCGTCGGCCCGACGCATGCGCGCCACCCGCTCGGCATAGATCTCGCGGGCCATGATCTCGCCCGGCTCCAGTTCGCGGAACTCGCTGGTGTCGGCCTGCAGCATGTTGAAGCCGACCGCCTCGCACATGGCCTGGCGCAGGGCGAAATGGGCCCCGACGTTGGGAAACCAGACCTCGGGTCCGGCCAGGTAGACGGTGTCGATGCGTCGGACCATCCGCGTCAGGTCGCGGCGGGCGTGAGCACGGGCATCGCGGAGACGCCGAGGGCCTCGATGCGGATGTCCACGGTCTCGCCGATCAGGCCGGGCGGCAGGGCCGCGCCGATGCCGAAGTCGCGCCGCTGCACCGAGCCGGTGATGGTGAAGCCGGCCGATTGCTTGCCCGAGCCCGGCGCCTTGCCGATCTTGTTCAGGGCGACCTTGAAGGTCACCGGCCGGGTCACCCCGTTGAGGGTGAAGTCGCCGGTCACGTCGGCGGTGGTCGAACCGGTCGGAACCACCTTGGTCGAGACGAAGCGGATGGTCGGGTTGACCGCGCCGTTGAGCCAACGCGGTCCCTTGACGTGATCCTCGCGGGTCGGGTCGCCGGCGTAGAGGCTGGCCACGGTCACGAAAGCCTCGACCCGCGAACTGGCGGGATCGGCCTCGTCGATCCAGATCGTGCCCTCCGCGGCCGTGAAGGCGCCCATGATGGTCGTGAAGCCGAACCGGTCGACCGTGAAGGTGGTCTGGGTGTGGGCGGGGTCGAGGGTGTAGGCCACCGGGGCGGCGAGGGCCGGGGCGGCGGCGAACGCCAGGACGGCGGCGAGGATCATGCGATTCATGGATGCGGCTCCCGAGGCTTGAGGCCTGAATGTCGGGCCGGCGCCGCCGATCCGCAAGGCCCGTCCGGCGCCGACCGTCGGGAGATCGACGGCCCCGGCCGCGACCAGCGAACCGGGGCGGCCAAACGGCCTAGTTCTTCGCCTTGTCCACCAGCTGGTTCTTGGTGATCCAGGGCATCATGCCGCGCAGGCGGGCGCCGACTTCCTCGATCTGGTGCTCGGCGTTGCGGCGACGGGTGGCCTTGAAGCTGGGCTGGCCGACCTGGTTCTCGAGCATGAAATCGCGCACGAAGCGGCCCGACTGGATGTCCTCGAGCACCCGCTTCATCTCCGCCTTGGTGTCGGGGGTGACGATGCGCGGGCCGGTCACGTACTCGCCGTACTCGGCCGTGTTGCTGATCGAGTAGTTCATGTTGGCGATGCCGCCTTCATAGATCAGGTCGACGATCAGCTTCACCTCGTGCAGGCATTCGAAATAGGCCATCTCCGGCGCGTAGCCGGCCTCGACCAGGGTCTCGAAGCCCGCCCGGATCAGCTCGACCAGACCGCCGCAGAGCACGGCCTGTTCGCCGAACAGGTCGGTCTCGCATTCCTCGCGGAAGTTGGTCTCGATGATCCCCGAGCGGCCGCCGCCGATGGCGCTGGCGTAGGCCAACCCTAAGTCCATGGCGCCGCCCGAGGCGTCCTGGTGGATAGCGATCAGGCAGGGCACGCCGCCGCCCTTGAGGTACTCGCCGCGCACGGTGTGGCCGGGGCCCTTGGGGGCGACCATCAGCACGTCCAGCGTCGCCTTGGGCTCGATCAGGCCGAAATGCACGTTCAGGCCGTGAGCGAACAACAGGGCCGCGCCGTCGCGGATGTTGGGGGCGATCTCGTTTTCGTAGATGCCGCGCTGCAGCTCGTCCGGCGCCAGGATCATCAGGGCGTCGGCCCAGGCCGCGGCCTCGGCCACGGTCATGACCTTCAGGCCCTCGCCCTGCGCCTTCTTGGCCGACGCCGAGCCGGGCCGCAGGGCCACGGCGACGTTCTTGAGGCCGGAGTCACGGAGATTGAGCGCGTGGGCATGGCCCTGGCTGCCATAGCCTACGATCGCGATCTTCCGGTCCAGGATGCGGGCCAGATCTGCGTCGCGGTCATAGTAGACGCGCATGATTTTTCTCCGGGTCGGTCGTTTGCGCCGCACCTGCGCAACGGCAGTGCAGCAAAGGCCGGGCTATCGAGCGGAAAATTGCGCGCACGTCAAGGCAAACCCGGAACGAAAAAGCCCCGGAGTCGCCTCCGGGGCTTCATCGTTCAGGGAGCTGATCCCTACCAGAACAGGCCGTAGTAGACCGCGACCACGCGGCCGCTCCAGATGTCGACCAGCAGGGCGTCCTGACCCACGCGGACCCACTCGGTGCCGATCGGCGGGTACGGCAGGCCGTAGGCGCCCGCGTTCAGGTAGTAGCTCGCGCCGAACCAGCCCCACGGCAGGAAGTCTCCGTAGCTCCAGCTGCGCACGTACCAGCCCGACGGATAGCGGTAGGGCGAGATGCGATAGCGCCGCGGGGCGTGATAGGCGCGGCGCCACTGGCGCTGGTCGTACCAGCGGCGGCCATTGTCGCGGTTGCGCATCTGGCGGCCTTCGCCGGGACGGCGTCCGTCCCAGCGGCGATCGTCGCCGCGGCGATCGTCGCCGCGGCGGCCGGCGTCGGGACGACCGTCACGGTCGCGATCCCAGCCGCCCGGTCCGGGGCCCCGGTCGTCGCGGCGATCATCACGGGGGCCGCCGGGGCGTCCGCCCGGAGGCCCGTCGCGCCGGCCGTCGCGATCCCAGCTCTGGCCGCCGCCCGAGCCGCCGCCGGCGCCCGCGCCGGGACGTCCATCGGGGCGACCGTCACGGTCGCGATCCCAGCCCTGGCCGCCTTGACCGCCGCCCTGGCCTTGACCCTGGCCGCCGGCGCGGCGACCGCCCTGGGCGCCCGCGCGGCCGTCGGGCCGTCCATCACCGTCACGATCCCAGCGCTGGCCGCCGGGGGCTCCGGGAGCGCCCGGCTGACCGGGAGCGCCGCCGCCCTGCCATTGTTGTCCGCCGCCCTGGCCGCCGCGTCGACCGCCCTGACCGCCCGGTCCGCCCGCGCCGGGGCCGCGCCGCCCGCCTGGCGTCTGGGCCTGGGGTTCTCCGCCGCCCGGTTGAGCCTGCGGCCCGCCGCCGCGCGGACCCGGTCCGCCGCGTCCGCCGCCGCCCTTGGGAGCGGCCTGGGGCGCGGTCTTGGCCGGCGGAGTCGCCTCCGGCGGGGTGTCGGTTCGGCCCGAGCGGCCCTCGCCGCGCCAGCCCGGTCCGGACTGCGCATAGACCGAGGTGCTGGCCAGCATGGTCAGCACGAGCGCGGTCGTGATGGTTTTCTTCATCATCTGCTCCGTGAGTCCGACCTTCGCCGGTCCCTTGTTGTCCCTTTAACCAAGCGCATGCGCGCCCGAACCTGAACCGTGGTTGAACGAAACCGCGGACGGCGCCAGCCTCGCGAGATGAGCGCAGCGCCTATCGATATCGTCGGCTTCTGGCGGCACGCGGGGCCGGGCAAGTGGTTCCGCAAGGACTATCGCTTCGACCAGGCCCTGCGCCTGCGATTCGAGCCGGTTCACTTTGCCGCGGCCCGGGGCGAATACGACCGCTGGATGGAGACGGCGGAGGGCTGCCTGGCCCTGTTGCTGCTGCTCGACCAGTTCCCGCGCAACCTGTGGCGCAATTCGCCGCATGCCTTCGCCACCGACGCCCTGGCGCGGAGGGTGGCGCGGCACGCGGTGCTGGCCGACTTCGACCAGGAGATCGAGCCGGTGCTGCGGCCGTTCTTCTACCTGCCGTTCGAACATTCCGAGGATCCCGCCGACCAGGCCCTCAGCGTGCGCCTCTGCGAGGCCCTGCGCGACGCCGGCCATGACGAGGACGGGCGGACCCTGCAGTTCGCCGTCCTGCATCGCGACATCATCAATCGGTTCGGCCGCTTCCCGCATCGCAACCGGATGCTGGGGCGCGAGACCACCGCCGAGGAGCAGGCCTTCCTCGACGAAGGCGGCTTCGCCGGCTGAGACTATTGAGGGGCCTTGTCGCTGGTCTCGGGCGTCAGGACCCGCTGGGCCGCGCTGTTGTCGCGCTCCTGTCGCGCCCTCCACTGGGCCTTTGTCAGGCAGGTCTTCTTCTTGAAGTGCGACCCCATCTGCTTTTCCATCACGCAGACGACCCGGCTGTCGTCATCGGCCGCCGCCGGCGCGGCGAGCGCGGCCGGCGCCTCGCTGACGGCGGGCGCGGCCGGATCCCCGGAGGCCAGCGCCAATGCCAAGACAAACCAGACCATGCCTGAAAGCCTCCCCGCCTTCGTTTGTCCGATAGTCAGCGACCCCGACGGCCGACGCAACCGCGACACTGCGTCCCTGTGGACGACTCGTGATCGTGACTTGGCGGGGGTGTGATTCGGGGCGACCTTCGACGGTGACATGAACGCCCTCTCGCCCGTCATCGCCGCCCAGGCCCAGGCGCCCGCCGACCACCCGGAGCGGCAGTATCTCGGCCTGCTGGCCGACATCATGACCAATGGCGTTGCGAGGAGTGATCGGACGGGCGTCGGCACCCTGGGCGTGTTCGGCCGGCAGATGCGTTTCGACCTGGCGCGGGGGTTCCCCCTGCTGACCACCAAGAAGGTTCATCTCAAGTCGATCATCCTGGAGCTGCTCTGGTTCCTGCGTGGCGACACCAATGTCCGCTGGCTGCAGGAGCGGGGCGTCAGCATCTGGGACGAATGGGCCGACGAAGCCGGCGAGTTGGGCCCGGTCTATGGCCGCCAGTGGCGCTCCTGGACCGCGCCGGACGGGCGGGTGATCGACCAGATCAGCGCGGTGATCGAGAGCCTGAAGACCAACCCCAACAGCCGCCGCCACATCGTCAGCGCCTGGAACCCGGCCGATGTCGAGGACATGGCCCTGCCGCCCTGCCATTGCCTGTTCCAGTTCTTCGTGGCCGATGGGAAGCTGAGCTGCCAGCTCTACCAGCGCAGCGCCGACGTCTTCCTCGGCGTGCCGTTCAACATCGCCAGCTACGCCCTGCTGACCCAGATGATGGCCCAGGTCGTCGGCCTGCAGCCGGGCGAGTTCGTCCACACCCTGGGCGACGCCCACCTGTATCTAAACCATCTGGACCAGGCGAAGGAACAGCTGCGCCGCGAGCCGCACCCCTTCCCCGTCATGCGCATCGCCTCCCGGCGGGACCTGCTGGCATTTGAGTACGAGGACTTCACGCTGGAGGGCTACCAGGCCCATCCGGGCATCAAGGCGCCGATCGCGGTTTAGTGGTCACACAATACCCTTGAAAGTTGTTCCCGGTTCGTTCACCATCGCCCGGTGACCAGCGAACTGCCGCCTCCAGCCCAGGACCTGCGCCATCTTGATCCGGAGGTGCGCAAGGAGCGCGTGAAGCTTGCGGCGAACGTCTCAAACGCATTCGGTTTGGCGTTTGTAATCGGCTCGGTCGTCGCGCCGCTTGTGGATCCAACCAGAACGCTGGACCCACGCCGTGCCGCGCCAGGCCTGCTGATCGGTTTCGCCTGCATTCTCGCTGCGGCCTTCATTCTGCGGTATATGAAGGCCAAGGAGACCGCCTGATGGATCCCTTTGTCGCAACCGGCCTATTCGCGATCGGCCTGGCCGCCTTGGTCGTTCCGGTTTTCCTGTGGCTGCTCCCGAAGCTTGATCGGGCCGCTGGTCGCCTGTCCGACTATCTCGACGCCCGCAAGGCGCGCTGATCGCTGGCGTGAGCATCCGGCCGGTGGTCACGCGGGTCAGGGCGGAGTAGCACTGACCCATGCTCAAGATCGCCGCCCCGCTCCTCGCCCTCCTCGTTCTGGTCACAGCGCCCACGGCCGTTGCCCAGGCGCCGGTCGGACCCGCCGAGGCGCTCGCCTGGCGCTCGTTCCAGGCCTGCATCGCCATCAGCAAGGGCGCGACCCTGGCCAAGGCGGCGACGGAGGCCGGCTACCGGCAGGAGGGCGATAAATGGCTCGCGGTGGCCGGCGAGCGCGGTTTCATGCTGGAAATAGTACCCTTCCCGGCCCTCCCCGGCGGAAAAGGCTGCGTGGTCGTGGTGCGGGCCCCGCTGTCTGATCACCAGGGGTTCGCCAAACGACTCGACGACTGGGCGGCCAAGGATGGCTTCACCGCGCTGGGGCCCCGCACGAGTCCGGCCGGGGGCCAAATGCTGCAGTTTGTCACCGAGGACGAGTCCCGTCTGCTGGTCCTGGCCCTCTTTCCGGAGCCCGGCAGCGAGCAGCAACCGAGCCGGACGAGCCTGTTCGTCGGCTGGAGGGGCCAATGACCGTCCCCATCGCCCTGGGCCCGGTCGCGCGGGCCCGCAACGGCGTCATCGGCGTGGGCGGCGGCCTGCCCTGGCGGCTGAAGTCGGACCTGGCGCTGTTCAAGCAGACAACCATGTTCAAGCCGGTGATCATGGGCCGCAAGACCTGGGACAGTTTGCCCCGCAAGCCCCTGCCCGGCCGGCTGAACCTGGTGCTGTCGCGCGACGGGTCGTTCCAGCCGCACGGAGCGGTGGTCTGCGAGACCTTCGGCGAGGCCCTGGACATGGCCCGCGAACAGGCGGCCGAGGACGGCGCCGAGGAGGTCTGCGTCATCGGCGGCGCGGCCCTCTATGCCCTGGCCCTGCCCCGGGCCAGCCGGATGTACATCACCGAGGTGGACGCCGAGCCCGAAGGCGACGTCCACTTCCCCCCCTTTTCGGAGGCGGATTGGACAGAGGTCAGGCGTGAAGCTCATCCGGCCGGCGAAGGCGATGACCACGCCTTCGTCTTTCGGGTTCTGGAGCGCCGATAACCGGTCGCCGCTTGCGCTGACGCCGCGTCACGCGGTTCTATCCCTGCAACAAGGAAAACAGGGAGCGCGCCGCATGGATATCGAACTCGTCGCCGAGGGACTTCGGTTCCCGGAAGGCCCAGTGGCCATGAACGACGGCTCGGTGATCTTCACCGAGATCGCCGCCGGCCGCCTGACGCGGCTGACGCCCGACGGCAAGACCTCGACGGTCAGCGAGACCGGCGGCGGTCCGAACGGCGCGGCGATCGGCCCGGACGGGGCCATGTGGGTGACCAACAACGGCGGCAGCTTCGAATTCCAGGACATGGGCGGCCTGCTGATCCCGGGCCCGACCCCGGCCAGCCATGTTGGCGGCATGATCCAGCGGGTCGATCTGAAGACCGGCAAAGCCGAAACGGTCTACGACAGCTGCGACGGCCAGCGGCTGGTGGGCCCCAACGACCTGGTGTTCGACAAGCAGGGCGGCTTCTGGTTCACCGACCACGGCTGCACCACGCCCGAGGGCCGCAAATGGGGCGCGCTCTACTATGCGAAGGCCGACGGCTCGAAGATCACCCGGGTGCGCGAACACCTGACGACGCCCAATGGCGTGGGCCTCTCGCCGGACGAAAAGACGGTCTACATGGCCGACACGACCCTGGGCCGGCTGTGGGCCTTCGACGTCGCCGAGCCGGGGGTGCTGGCCGAACCGCCGCCGTTCCAGCCGGGCCGGGTGGTTTGCAACCTGCCGGGCTTCCAGCTGCTCGACAGCCTGGCGGTCGAGGCCGGCGGCAAGGTTTGCGTGGCGACGATCATCAACGGCGGGATCACTGCATTCGACCCGAACGGGACGACCGAGCACTATCCCTTCCCCGACCTGCTCTGCACCAACATCTGCTTCGGCGGCCCGGACATGACCACCGCCTGGATCACCGCGTCAGGCACCGGCAAGCTGTTCAAGGCGAAATGGCCGAGGCCCGGTCTGAAGCTGAACTTCAACGCCTGAGGCGCGGGGACATGCACTTCAGTGCGTGTCCCCTCCGGCTGGCAAGGGACACGCGCTGAAGTGCATGTCCCTGTGGTTTAGCGCGCCATCCAGGGCTTCGACTTTGAGGCGGAGCTGTGCGCCGCGGCCTGTTCGCGCTGGAATCGGCCGCCGCGCGGGGGCTTGGGCCGGGCGGCGATGGCGGCCTGTTTGAGACGCAGCGCCTTCTGGATCGGCGTCTCGTCGGGCGGAGGTTCGTCGGACACGGGTGTGAGTCTCCAGCGAGCGGATACGCACTTTAGCGCGTCCCGGGTTCACACGCCGGACCAGGCACACCGAATGTGGCTAGTGAACGATCCCTGACGGTCCTTTTTCATTATGATGGGCATCGGCGTCCGGCAGTGTGCCGGGTTGGAGGCGTCGGGTCAGTGCTCAGGAAGACCGAGTTTCCGCTGTCGGAAGCCTTGCGCAGCCGTCTGGCCGACGGCCGGCCCGTCGAGGCCATGCTGGAGCATTTCCAGACCATCGAGGCCTCTGCCATCCGCGAGCCTGAAGCCCTCGCGGCGGCGTTGGAGGAAGCGGCGCGGCTCGACCTGTCCGAGGCCCTCTTCACCCTGATCCCCGGCCAGGCCCTCGGCGTGGCGGTGGTCGGATCGGGTGGGCAGATCCTGTGGGCCGATGCGTCGTTCAGACGCTGGTTCGGCGATGAGGCGGAGGACGCCGCCGCCCGCCGGCTACTGCGGCTGGCGGCGAAGGCCGGGCAGGCGTCAGGCCTGCTTGAAGCGATCGACGGCGCGGTGATCGCCGGCTGCGCCGCCACTGCCGACATGGCGCTGCGCTGGCCCCTGCCGGCCGAGGCGCGAGCGTTGCTGGCCGAGGCGCCCCGCCGAATGGCCCTGCTCGGCTTTGCCCCCTCGCGGGTCAGCGACCTGGCCGTCCGGGCGGCGGAAGCCTTTGGCCTGACGCCACTGGAGTCGCGCCTGGCCGAGGCCCTGCTGGACGCCCCGGGGCTGGAAGCGGCCGCCGACCGGGTCGGGGTCGGCCGCGAGACCGCCCGCGACGCGGTGCGCAGCGCCCAGCGCAAGGCCGGCGCCCGCCGCACGACCGATCTGGTCCGGCTGATGCTCGACATGATGTGCGGCGACCAGCCCGAGCCGCCGGACCTGGCCGAGGTGTTCGTCGCGACCTTCGGGGCCACCCCGGCGGAGGCCCGCGCGGCCGCTCACTTCGCCCGCGGCCTGACCGCGCGGGAGACCGCCGCTGCCATGGGCATCGCCGAGAGCACGGTGCGCGGCCAGCTCAAGGCCGTCTACGCCAAGGCGGGGGTCGGCAAGGCCAAGGATTTCGTCCGGCTGGCGGCGGAAGCCGGGGTGCTGGTCTCCATGTCGCGGACTTCGGAGACCGTGGCCCAGGACGAGGGCCTGGCCGGCCGCCTGCGCCTGGCCCTGCGGCCGGACGGTCGCCGCGTCGCCCTCTGGGACTATGGCCCGCGCGGCGGGAAGCCCGTGTTCGTGACCCACGGGACAATCACCGGCCGCACCCTGCCCCCGGCCTTCACCGCCGCCTTGCACCGCCGGGGCTACCGCCCGATCGTGCCGCAGCGGCCGGGCTTTGGCCTGACCGACATCGCCACGGGCGACTATGTCGAAACCGCCGCTGACGACATGGCCCAGATCCTCGATACCCTGAGGCTGCGTTCAGTTTCCCTGCTGACCCGGGACGACGGGGCCGCAGCGGCCCTGGCCTTCGCCGCGCGGCATCCCGGTCGGGTTCGGGCCGGCATGCTGGTCCACCCGCGCTGGCCCGGTCTGACCGTGCGCAGTCCCGACACGATCATGGGGTCGGTCAGCCGCGCGCTGGTGGCCCGGCCCGAGCTGGTGGCCAGCTTCAGCGAGATGCTGCGCCGCCAGACCCGTACCGACATCGTGGCCGGCATCGTCAAACGCATATCCCAGCGCATTCCGGCCGACCGGGACGTCATCGAGCGGCCCGGCGTCCTGGCCAGCCTGGTGCGCGACATCCAGGCCATGGCGGCCCGCACCAGCCAGGGCTTCGCCCAGGAGCAGAACCTCTACGCCCGCGGCTGGCGGCCGCCGTCGCTGGCGGCCGGGACGCCCTGGCTGCTGGTGGAATGCGGCTCCTCAGCCATGCCGGGCGTCGAGGCGGCGTTCGGCATGATCCCGGACGCGCGGTTCGCGGTGCTGCCGGAGGCGGGACTTCTGGTGTACCATTCCCACCCCGAGACCGTGGCCGAACTGTTCGCGGGCCATGCCGGAATGGAGACCGCCGCATGAAACTCGTCCGCGCCGCCGGCCTGATCGCCGCCACGGCCCTGCTGGCCGCCTGCGCGCACCATCCCCGACCGGTTCCCTGCGGCTGCATGCCGCCGCCGGAGCCGGAACCCGCCGCGGTCACGCCGCAGTCGCCGCCCCAAGCCTAGATTGCTTCGACCCGCTCGGGCTTGCCGGACCAGCGCCAGGCCATGGTCGGGCGCGAGACGCCCAGCATCATGCCGCCCAGGGTCTGGGGGTGCAGCCACAGCTGATCGGCGGTTAGCGCCGGATCCCGCTGTTCGGGCCGGTCGATGGTGATCCCGGCGCCGGCCTCCTTCGCCAGCCGTTCGATCAGAGGCATCCGCGCGCTCTCGGCGAAGGCCATGTAGTAGGACGCGCCCTCGCGGCCGTAGTAACGGCCCATGGTCTTGGCCATGTCGATCGGGGTGATGACCTCGAACCGGTGCAGCCGGTCGGGATGGAACAGGGTCAGGACCCCGGTGTAGCCGAAGGCCTCCGAGGTGATGGTGCTGAACACCGCCGGATCGAGGTTGAAGGTGCGGGCGATCAGATCCACCGCGGCGGCCTGGTCGGCGGCCAGCACCGTGGCCTCGTAGAGGAACTCGACGTTCCCCGCCGCCTGCCGCTCTTCGGCCGGTGAGACGACGAACCGGATCGGCGCGCCCTCGATCGCGATCTGGATATAGTGCCGGCCGTCCGCGTCCTGGCAGAGCGCGCCTTGAGTCGCCGCATGGCGGGCGACCCCGGCGGCGTCCTCACTGGCCGCGCCAGCGGCGAACAGATGCGCCCGGCCCCGCCGCGCCAGCTCGTCGGCGACGACGCCGGTTCCGTCCGGCTCGAGGAACTCGATGTCGGTTGTCCCGACCCGCAGGGTCATGCGCTGGGCGCCCAGGCTGGCCAGCCGGTCCCGCCCGACGAACTCGGCCCCCAGCAGGTCGCGCCAGGGCATGGCCGAGCCGACGGCGTCAGGCGTGGCCAGCAGGATGCGGTCGATCTCGGTCAGCATGGGCGGCCTCCGGAGGGGACACGTACCTTTGGCACATGTCCCCTACCTGGTCAGTACAGCACCGCCATCGCGGAGCGTTCGAAGCTCTTCAGCTCGTCGGTGCGGCCGTCGCGGACCTTCACGACCCATTCGGGGTCCTGCAGCAGGGCGCGGCCGACGCCGACGAGATCGAACTCGCCCTTGTCGAGGCGCTCCAGCAGGCCGTCCAGCGAGGCCGGCTGGCTGGCTTCGCCGCCGTAGGCCGCGATGAACTCGCCCGACAGGCCCACCGACCCGACGGTGATGGTCGGCTTGCCGGTCAGCTTCTTGGCCCAGCCGGCGAAGTTCAGGTCGCTGCCGCCCCCGTCTTCTGGGAACTCCGGCTCCCAGAAGCGGCGCTGCGAGCAGTGGAAGACGTCCGCGCCGGCGTCGGCCAGCGGCTGCAGCCAGGCCTCCATCTCGGCCGGGGTCGCCGCCAGTTTCGCGGTGAAGTCCTGCTGCTTCCACTGCGACAGGCGGATGATCACCGGGAAGTCCTCGCCCACGGCAGCGCGAACCTGCTTGAGGATCTCGGCGGCGAACCGCGACCGCTCCGGCAGGGTCTTGCCACCCCAACGGTCGGTGCGCAGGTTCACCCCGTCCCAGAAGAACTGATCGATCAGGTAGCCGTGGGCGCCGTGCAGCTCCAGGGAGTCGAAGCCGAGCGCCTTCGACGCCGCGGCGGCTCTGGCGAAGGCATCGACCGCGTCGGCCACGGCCTCGTCGCTCATCGCCTCGCCGAACTGCTTGCCGGGGCTGGAGAAGCCGGACGGGCTGTCATAGCCGCCCTCGGGGTTCCATTCCGGGTCGCGCGACCGCACCGCGCCCACGTGCCACAGCTGGGGCGCCATCAGACCGCCCTCGGCGTGGACATCGTCGATAACCTTCTTCCAGCCGGCCAGCTCGGCCTCGCCGTGGAAGCGGGGAATGTTGCGGTCGTTCAGCGAGGCGGGCCGGGCCACGCCCGTGCCTTCGGAAACGATCAGGCCAACGTCGTTGGCCGCGCGACGGGCGTAGTAGGCCGCCACCTCGGCGGTCGGCACGCCGTCGGGCGAGAAGGAGCGCGTCATGGGGGCCATGACGATGCGGTTCTTCAGGGTCAGGGACTTCAGCTTGAAGGGCTGGAAAAGGACGTCGGACACGGGCGGCTCCAGGCTGAAGGAATGCCCACGGTTTAAACAGCTGTTCGAATTCCGCGCCACGCAGAAATTCTCTTCGCGGATTTGGCGACTAGCCCGTTCGGTGAATGCTGTTCTCCCCTGCGCGAAGCGGGCTATGACTTGGTCATCCGGTCGAGGGACCCGGATGGAGACGACGAGCGTGCTCAAGAAGGTCGAGTATACCTTCCCACGGATTCTGCTTGAGCGGCTGGCCGAGGGGCGGCCCTCGCAGGCTCTTCTCGATGGCTGGTCGTCGCTCGAGGCGGCCCTCCGGATGGAGCCAGAAGCCATGCAGGCCGCGCTCCAGGAAGCCGCGCTGTTCGCCACGGCCCAGGGTTCGGCGACCGTGGCCCCGCGGTCGGCCCTCGGCTTCGCCGTGGTCGATGCCGGCGGCGACCTGGTCCACGCCGACAGCCTCTTCCTGAAGTGGTTCGGACCGCACGCCGACTCCATCGCCTTCCGCCGCTTGACGCGCCTGGCCCTGAAGGACGGCCAGGGCTCCGGACTGGTCGAGGCCGAGGATGGCGCGGCCCTGGCAGCCTGCGCGGGAGTGCGCGAGGCGGCCACCGGCTGGCCCCTGCCGACGGACACCCGGGCGGCCCTGGCCGGCCCGGCCCGCCGGGTGGTGCTGCTCTGTTTCGCGCCCTCGCGCGCCGGGGACCTGGCGGCCCGGGCCTCGGACGCCTTCGGCCTCACGCCGCTGGAAGCCCGGCTGGCCGAGGCCCTGCTGGACGCCCCCAACCTGGAGGCCGCCGCCAAGCGCATCGGCGTCGGCCGCGAGACGGCCCGCGAGGCGCTGAAGAAAGCCATGAAGAAGGCCGGCGCCCGCCGCTCGCCCGACCTCGTGCGGCGCATGATGGACCTGATGTGCGGCGACCACCCGACGCCGCCGGCCATCGAGGCGGTGCTGGCGTCCAACTTCGGAGCCACCGCCGCGGAGGCCCGGGCCGCCGCCCGCTTCGCCCAGGGCATGACCGCTCGCGAGGTGGCCGAGGCCCTCGGGGTCAAGGACGCCACCGTCCGCGGCCAGCTGAAGGCGGTGTTCGCCAAGACCGGCGTCAACAAGGCCAAGGATCTGGTTCGGCTGGCGGCGGAGACCAGCACCCTGGCCGCCCTCACCGGCACGGCCGAGACGGTGCTGGAGCCTCCCGACCCCAACGGCCGTCTGCGGGTGATCGCCTCGGGCGAGCGGCGCATCGCCCTGACCGACTACGGCCCACGCAGCGGCAAGCCGGTGCTGGTCATGCACGGCGCGGCCACCGGACGGCGGCTGCCGCCGGCCTTCGTGGTCGCCCTGCACGCACGGGGCTACCGCCCGATCGTGCCGCAGCGGCCGGGTTTCGGCCTGACCGACGTGGCGACCGAGCCCTATCTCGAACAGGGCGCCGACGACATGGCGCGGATCATGGACGCCCTGCGTATCGACCGGGGCAAGCTGCTGGTGCGGGACTCCAGCACACCCACCGGCCTGTACTTCGCCAGCCACCATCCGGACCGGGTGCTGGCGGGCGTGGCGGTCAATCCCAGATGGCCGGCCCCCGGTCGGTTCGGCGCGGTGCGCATGCCCGCCTCGCTCATGGGCGCCGTCGCGCGCGCCTTTGTCGACAATCCCCACCTGATCGGGCTGGTGGCGGAATTGCTGCGACGCCAGACCCGCACCGACCTGCTCGAAGCCACCATGCGACAGTCCCTGGCCCATGTGGCCGGCGACCGAGTCGCCCTGCAGACGCCGGGCGTGCTCGATTTCCTCGTGCGCGACGCCCAGGGCATGTTCGCCCGCTCCAGCACCGGCTTTGCCTCGGAGAACCAGGCCTACGCCGCCGGCTGGACGATTCCTCCGGATGTCGGCGGCGCCAGCTGGACCGTGGCGGAAGGCGAGCAGATGGCGCTGCCGCAGATCGAGGAGGTCTGGTCGGTGCTGCCCAATGCCCGCTTCCGGATCATCCCGGAGGCGGGGTTGCTGGTCTATTTCACCCACCCCGCCGTAATCGCCGACATGGTGGCGAACGCCTGAGCTACAGCCCGAGCACCAGCTTGGCCATGATGTTGCGCTGGATCTCGTTCGAGCCGGCGTAGATCGAGACCTTGCGGTAGTTGAAATAGCTGGGCGCGACCGGCGCGGCGTAGTCGGGGCCGGCGCGGAACTCGTTGGTCGACGACCAGGTGTCCTGGACGAACGGCGCCGCGTAGCCGCCGACCGCTTCCAGGGCCAGTTCGGTGATCGCCTGCTGGGCCTCCGAGCCCGCGCACTTCAGCATCGACGAGGCCGGGCCCACCGGCTTGCCCGAGCCCATGGCCGAAAAGATCTGCATCTCGGTGGCGTTGAGCGACTCGATGCGGATCTCCATCTCCGCCAGCTTGCGCTGGAAGTCGCGGTCGCGGATCAGCGGCTCGCCGCCGTCGCCCAGCTCTGCCGAGGCAATCTTGCGCACCTTCTGCAGCGCGTTCATCAGGCCGGGCGCGTAGGCATTGCCGCGCTCGAACTCCAGCAGGTACTTGGCGTAGGTCCAGCCCTTGCCTTCCTCGCCGATGCGGTTGGCCACCGGCACCCGGACGTTGTCGAAGAAGACCTGGTTGATCTCCTGCTGGCTCTCGGCGGGACCGTCGAGGGTCGGCAGGGCCTTCACTTCGATGCCCGGGCTGTCCATCCGCAGCAGCAGGAAGCTGATGCCGTTCTGCGGCTTGCCGCTGTTGTCGGTGCGCACCAGGCAGAACATCCAGTCGGCCCACTGGGCGTGGGTGGTCCAGATTTTCGAGCCGTTCAGCACATAGTCGTCGCCGTCCCGCTCGGCCTTCATCTGCAGGCTGGCCAGGTCCGATCCGGAGCCGGGCTCGGAATAGCCCTGGCACCACCAGATGTCGGAGTTGACGATCGGCGGCAGGTGTTGGGCCTTCTGCTCGGGCGTGCCGAAGGCCATGATCACCGGCGCGACCATCTTCAGCCCCATGGGCGAGGCCGTCGGCACGCCGGCGAGGCTCATCTCCATGTTGTAGATGTAGGCCTGCGAGGGGGTGAACCCCGGCCCGCCGTACTCCACCGGCCAGTTGATCGTCGCCCAGCCCCTGGCGGCCAGCTTCTTCTGCCACTTCACCTGGCCGGCCTTGTTGAGATAGCCGTTCTTCGACTGGCTCATCATCCGGCGCAGGTCGTCGTCGTAGTTCTCGGCGATCCAGTCGCGGACCTCGCGCTGGAAAGCCTTGTCGTCTTCCGAAAACGCGAGGTCCATGGGATCAGACCGCGTCGAGGTATTC